>CAVKWN010000010.1:0-35685 GCA_963660075.1 Lachnospiraceae bacterium | reverse complement strand
AAAGCCGTTGCCTTTGCAGTGGAAAGGCAAATAACTTATGGCTTGCTTTGTTGATGATGAGGTGTAAACGGTTGATATATAGCGATATACAAAAACGGCAAGAGAATCGCTTAATTTCGGGCGCGTGGGTGCGTCGTTGAAATTAAACGATTCTCATGCTGCGGTTTGTCAATAAAAATTTATCGAATTTATTGCAGCCCCCAGTCGGAGAGCATTGTTGCCTTGCTTGCGGCCTCGACCGTGTTCTCTATTTTGTCGGGGAGGTTGCAGAAGAAGTCGATTCCGGTGAGCTTCTCAAGCTCGTCTATCGACACCACGTAGTTGCTCAAGTTCTTGTCGTTGTTCGCCTTGTGCTCAAACCACAAGCCGATGGCCTTGTATTGACCGTCCTTCACGGCAAGCACTGCGGTGAAGAAATATTTTGGCACAATGAGCTTGCTGGTGGTATAGCCGGCTATCTGTGAGCTGTTGTCTATCGTGCCTCCTTTGCAAACGTAAAGGATGTCACGATACTTTGAGGTGTTCCAAGTGTTGCGCAGTTGGTTCTCCATGCTCAACCATACGCCAGTATTGAAGCCGTTGATCTGGGGTTGTATGTTGCTTAGATAATAAGTCTGCTCGTTTGCGTCTTTCGAGTTCTGCCTGTCTGCCGACGGGCAAATGTGCCCACGGTCGTAGCCGGAGCCGCGATAATCGGTAAGCTTTGTGCGGTACTGTTCCGGTATGTCCTTGTCCTCCTGGAAGGGATCACCGCCCCAATCAGTTCTTGTTTTCCAATAGTCGCGTATCCAGTTTGTTACGCTGTTGGTGGCATCCATCTCATAGCACGTCCAGCGTTGCGCCTTCTTGTCGCAATCCCATTCCACGGCGAAGTTTACGCCATAAGCCGTGGTGGTATGCACGATGACAAGGTTGTTGCCGTCGGACTTGATGTGGGGGAACTCAAGGCGTGCATAGTATGGGTCCTGCTTTTTTGAATTGGCGTTTTCGTTTGTGCCAGTCTCTGTTTCTGTTCCTGAATTGTCCTTCTGTTTTGGCAGGTTGTCGCTCTCTGAGCATGACGCGAAGAGAGAGGCAAGCACGAGAAGCATCCATGCCGTTGACTTCCAAAGGTTTTTCATGGCGAATGTGTTGTTGGGTGATAGCTATTAAGCCAAAAAAATGCGGACGGACGCATATGCAACTACGTCCGACCGCATTCCTAATGTCTTTATGCTAGATGAATAGAGTATTACTTCTTCAGCTTGCCGTAGCGGTTCATGAAGCGGTCCACGCGACCTGCTGTGTCGACGAGCTTGCTCTTGCCAGTGTAGAATGGGTGAGAGCTGCTAGAGATTTCGACCTTAACCACTGGGTAAGTCTCGCCTTCAAACTCTACTGTATCTGTAGTCTTGCATGTAGACTTTGTAAGGAACATATCGCCGTTGGACATGTCCTTGAACACGACGGGGCGATAGTTTTCTGGATGAATACCGTTTTTCATTTTGTTCTGTTATATAACTTGTTAATAAAAAGTGCCAATGCTAAATCGTTTGCAAAGTTACTAAGAATATTCCCATCTGCCAAGGAATTGGGCGGAAAATTATTCTTATTTCCACTTAAATCTTCGATTTCAGTTGAGTTTCCCGGTAAGATATTCTCTCCTCAGCAATTCATATACATAAGAAGGGCTTTCTATAAATAATTCTGTGTCCTTGTTTTGTAGAAGTGATAGAGTCTTGGAATTATAAACGATGTTTAACGCTGTCGGTATATCCAAATGGAAGTCTTCCGTCAGGAATAGCGTCATTTGATCTACGATGTGATTAATTAGAAACGACGATGGTTGAAAGTTTGTCATGATATCCTCCTTAGCAATGAAATTGCCCGTTCCGTTCCAAAATAATATTGATTGTTCAAATGTTTATATTCCAACATCCTTGCCAGCTCTTCTATGTTCAATGACCCTTCATCGTATCTGCCTAAGAGATAGGCCACTCCGTCGTTAGCTATTGGTCCGTAGACTATGTCAAAGTTGTGCATCTTTTTGTGAAACCTCTTGTTTCGATTCTGGAAAATGAATTCAGCCCACTCTTTGTCAGGTTTGCTAAATGACAAAATGCAGAGTGAGCCATCTTGCAGATGTTTTTCATCAAACTCATATTCCTGAACAATGGGTTCACCTCCAAAGATGAGAGCCTTTTTCTTTCCCATCTTCAGCGCTTGTTCGTAGATGTCGGTCAAGTAAAATCCCTTTCCAAAGTCTTTCCAGGGATTTGACTTTGAAATGTCTATCTTGTCGAAATCAATGTTAGTGCCATGGAATAGTCTCATGCTAATTTCCCTCCATTCTTTTGGCATAATGCCGTCAAATCATCCACGGTGTCTTCGATAGATTGTAGATGTTCAATGTCATAATAGTCGTTGAGGAACTTTATTCCCTTAAAGTTCCACAGATAATGAAACGAGGACTGCAGGTCAAGGCTGAAATGCTTGGCGAAAGCCCTTATAACGGCATTGATATAAGGTATCTTGAATTTATCGTTCATAGAAAAATATAATTGTGGTTATAGGGCTTTCGCTTTACATTAATTGCTTCTTACTTTGCGTAAGTGATGGTGATGGTCTGTACTCTAAGCTGCACGCCACCTTTTTCGGCATTGGGGTCGGAGTTGGTGTATACGGCACCATTGCTTGAGAAAGTCACCGTAGCCGCTGCATTACCAACATAGGATGTGCTTCCGTACTTGTCGCAACTCAATTCGATCTTAGCAATCTTTTTTGAAGCTGCGAATGTCAATGTGTTGTTAAGATACACTCGAACGCCTTTTGTTTTATCATAGAAAGCAGGCGTGTTTGTTCCGTTGCCCTTGTCGAAAGTTACCTTTGCTCCATCAGGGAACGATATCTCTGTGACCGCTTTAGAGTTTTCAAGCCCCAATGTGTTGAGGTCGACGGTGGTGGTTTCAGTTCCTGCCGTTGCAGACGTGTTTGTGAGGGTGAGGGTAGTGCCGCTGATTGTTACGGCCTGGCCTGTGTCTGGTGTGTCAGGTGTTGTTTCGCCACCATTGCTATTCAGGGAAACAAGGTATGCCTCGTTCTGGACAGTCTCGTATGTTGTACCGTAATTACTTACATACTTGGTAATCTTTCCGCAAACAACAACTTCGTCGCCAGCCTTGATGTTGGTGCCCGATGTGTATTTCTCGTTGTTCAGGTAGAGAGCACGATAGATACAGAACTGGTTGTCGGCCTTTCCGTCGTCAGAGATGTAGAAGGTGGCGTTGCCATATTGTGTGCTGTATTCTTCCTTTACAGAAACCACCTTGCCCTTGATATAGTAGTTCTTGTCCGATTTTGCGTTGTCATCGAGAGTTGCTGCATATTTGTTGGCTGCAACGCTGTTGTATGGATTCTCCTTCGTGCCGTCGCCTGTAGCCTCGCCAGTGTCGGGTGTGTCGGGAGTGTCGGGAGTGTCGGGAGTCTGGCTGCTCTCGTCTACCGTTCCGTCCTTCATTACAAGATTCTTGATTTCTATCGTAGAAGAAGTCGTGGTGCATGAGTACATTAGGGCGACAACGACATTATTCTTGCCCAGGAATGCGGCAGGAATGTTTTTCTTGTAAGTTGAGAAAGTTGTCCAGTCAGAGCCTTCTGTCAGTGTGCCAGTAATGTCAGTCCACTCTGTTGATGAAGGAGAGCCTGTGTAGTTGTCGGTGATGAGAACCTTGTTTTCTGTCTGCCCATTCTTTACATATCTGAGGATATAATCAAACTGCAAGTAGGCAGCAGTTGACTTTGACAAGTCTATTGCTGAAGAAACAAGATAAGCTTCCGATGCTGTAGTTGTCTTGCTATCGTTGTCATAACCCGTTGCCTTGGCTGTTTGGTAGTCGATAGCCCATGCGTTACCTTTGACTGTAACATTAGTAAACTTGCCAAAGTCGGAAGAAAAAGTTTCGTCAAGATATGTGCCAGTTTCTTGTTCCTCGCCTTTGCTGTCTCCAGGCTGCTCGTAAGGCATGGGCACGTCGGAGCATGCCGCGAAGGAAAGAAGTGCTACGAAGGCAAATGCTAATTTAAAAATCGCTTTCATATTTATTCTTGTGTTTTATTCTTGTGAGTGTTTGTTTATTGTATAGTTGGTTGCCTAAGACCGTGGCATTATTTCTTCACCACGATGTCGCTGGTCTTGCGGATGAGGATTTGCCAGTAGGAGTTGTAGCGTGTGGCAATGCCCGTGATGTCGGCCTTGAGCTTCTTCTTTGCCTCGCTGTCGTAGGGCAACGTCATGGCGGCGAAGTCGGCGTAGGTGCTTGTCCTTATCACCACGGTTGATGGATAGTCGTCAAGCTCTTGGTTTACGGCGTTGCCGCTGGAGGTGCCTGTGGTGAAGGTGGTCTTTCCGTCGGCCTGCTTGAACGTGACGTCTTTCAACGTGACGAGCTTGCCACAGTTGGCATTCATGAGTTTTATGTCTTTTTCTGAAGCTTCAAAGATTGGCTTGAAGTCGACGGGCTTGATCACCGTGGTGTCTGGCGAGCCAACAATCTTGAAGTGCTTCGCCCAGATGTCTTTCTGCATTCTGCCTATGCTGTTGCCGTTGTATGGCGCGCCAATCTCCGGCATCTTGCGGTAGCCACCAATGTAAAGTCCCTTGAGGTCTACGAGAATCTCCGCGCCCTCGGCGAGGTAGCCGTTGAGTCCGCCCTCGTTGATGGCGATGATTATAGCCGCGGTGGAGTCTTGCAGCGCCACCTGCTTGTAGATGTTGCCGCCAATGTCGTTGCCCGTGATGCGGCCTTTTATCATTATGTCCTCAGTGATCTGCTTGTTTTGGTCAGTTGAGGCGAAGACATTGGGGTATTTCGTTATGAGTTCCTTTATGGTGATGACATTCTCTTTCTGCTCCACTATGTCGTTGTTGCCATAAGGCGCACCGCCGTTGAAGTCGGGCTCGTCCCATTTGCCGTTCATGCACGAAGAGAAGAGAGCGCACATTAAGGCGAAGAGGAGAAGACGTGTGGTCTTGATATTCATTCTGCTATTCATGATTCTCTCCTTTCTTTAGAATTTGTATGTTATGTTGAGCATGCCGTTGATGCCGTTCACGTAGAACTTCTTCGGGTTATTGATGAAGTTGTAGGTGCGTATGGCCTCGCCGCTTTCATCGTACGACTGTCTGTTCTGCTCCATGCCACCCGTCACGATCTTGCGGTTGTTGAGGATGTTGGTGAGCATGAGGTTGATAGACATCTGGTGCTTGCCGATGTATATGCTCTTTCCGATAGACGCGTCGAGCATGAATCCTCCTTTGCCCTTGGCCTGTGACGGCACGCTTGAGATGTCGTGCAGGGGCTTGTTGTTCTCGTCGACCAGGGTGTTGCCATTTGCGTCCTTGGCAATGGGCTGGTTTGAATAGTAGCGGCTGACGGGAGTATAATAAAGGTATATGCGGTCGTAATAGTTGCCGATGAGGTCGATGTACCAACCATTTGAGTGGTAAGACAGGTCGATGGAGTAGGCCGAGAGAGGCGTGCCGCCCTCGCGCATGTTCTTGTTGACCACGATGTCGTCGTAGTATTTGCCATCGGTGGAAAGCATATAGCGCACGTTGGCGTTGTTGGCATACTTAGCCTCGCTGACGGTGGCAAGTCCCTTGATGTTGAGCCAAGAGGTGACCTTGAAGTCGAGACCGAGCTCCACGCCATAGTAGTGCTTGTTGATGCCGGAGAGCGAGACATAGGAGAAGGAGTTGCTGGTGTCGTAGTAGTACATGCTGTACTCGGTGACATCCTGTAGGCGAGAGTAGTAGCCCTGGATGTTGGCGTGCAGCCAGCTTGTCTGGAGTTGGTAACCGACTTCCGCAGAGAGTATCTTTTCAGTAGAGAGACCTTTCACGAAGTCGTTGTTGATTTGCGGAGAGGCGAACGCCACGCTTGCCGTTGGCGCCTTCCACTCGTATCCGCCTCCGAGGTAAATGATGTTGCCGCGTCCGGCGTTGATGTTGATGCCAGCCTTGGCACCACCGTCGAGGAAGTATGCCGTCTTGCTCTTGCCATAAGAGTTGTCGGCTGCGAGACCGTTGCGCATCTTTCCCTCACGCTGCAGCGACGTGCCGCCGATGCGTCCGCTGATGAACAGGTTGGCACGGTTAAGCTTGGCCTCATATCCCGCCCATGCTTGCGCGCGGTTCACGTAGACGTTGTAGTCGTAGCCGAAGCGGTCGCCCTCTTTCACGAGCTTTGGCGAGCTGCCGTCGTTGAGGTCGTAGAACACCTCGGGAGCTGTCTCGGCGTAGGTGCCGATGACATAGTAGTTGGAGTTGTGGAACGTGGACGCGCCCATCAAGTCTTCCATGGTCTGGTAGTGCATGCCCTTGTTGGTGCTGAGGTTCACGCCGACGTTGAACGCGCTATTCGATGAGAAATCCTTGTGCAGAGACGAAGAGAGGCTGAAGGCGAGCTGGTCGTCGTGGTAAGCCTGCTGGTAATACATGGCGTCAGCGCCCTGTGCCGAAGCCATCTTGTTGGAATAGTAGAGCTTGTCCCAGTTTATCTGGCGGTTGGCCTTTGAAGACCTGAAGAAGTCTACGGCGGCCTGCCAGGAGTCGAGCGCCGACGACGTGTTGGTGTCGGTGTCGTCCTTGTTCCAGACATTGTAGAAATAGCTTGGCATAAGACTATAATAGTCGGGAGCCGGGTTGGTGGCGTTGTTGTAGTTGAGACGCGTGCTGCTGTACATGGCATACTTGCCAAGCAGCGATGTTGTCAGCTTGGTGTTGTCGTCAATCTTGAAGTCCCATGTCAGCAATGCCGCCGGCGCGAAGTCGTGGACCACGCGCGAGTTGCGCTTCTTGCCGTTTTGGTATCCCCAGTTGGGGTTGTAGTTGTAGTTGTTGGCAAGCCAATACATCTCGTCGGTCGACGCGCTCTGTGTGGCGCGCTCTGTCGGGTTGCCCCACGTGACGAGAGAAAGCGAGTGGTGAGTAGACAAGATCTTCTCCAAGCCAAGGAAATAGCTCAGGGAGTTGTAGAACGTACCCTCCACGTAGCCTTGGTTTGCCCATCTGTACGTTACGGCTGCCGAACATGCCCATCCGCTGTTGTTGAGGCCGGAGTTGTATGAGTACATGGCGCGCGCGGTGTAGTTTCGGTTGGCTCCTGCAAGCGAGATCTTCTGTCCCACGGGCATTGCCGATGGACGGAAGTTGTAGTTGTTGCTGCCGCCGAGAGCCGTTGATGAGAAGTTGTTGCCCTCGAATGGCAATGCCGACTCCATGTTGCGCGTCTGGTTGTTGAGTCCGCCCACGAACGAATAGCGGAACTCGCCACGCTCAGCGTCGTTAGCGGGGTTGCCGTTTATGTACATTTCGTTGTACTTGGCATTGTAGCCTCTGTACTTGAATCTCACGGGACTCCATCGGTATCCCACCTCATTGGCGTAAGCGTTGGTGCCGGAAGAGATGATAGACACGCTTTGCGTGACGTTCTCGTCTTCCCCAAGCTGAGCCTCTGTGAAGGTAAAGGCCTGCTCGCCAATGTTGACCGAGTCTTGCTGGGCATAGCCCACCGAGACATAGCCTAAGGCAGCCAAGGCCATGATAAGCTTCTTTTGCATAAATTAAGTGTGATGTATTAATATTGTTTGCAAAGATAATAAAAATCAACATATCCTTTGAGGTTTTTTGATTAAGAAATGATGAAATGTCGAAAAATGTTCCGATATTTGCAGAAACAAATTATAAGATATCGTTTTGACAAGATGAAAAAGTATTTTTCCGCGTTTTTCTTATTGCTATTCTTCTGTGTCTCAATAGGCGCGCAGAAGAAGTTCCATGCTTATGCCGTGGGTTTCTACAACCTTGAGAACCTTTTCGACACGTGCCACGATGCGGGCAAGAACGACTATCAATTCCTGCCGTCAGGCTCATACAAGTGGAATGGCATGAAATATTCTCACAAGTTGCACAACATGGCGCGCGCACTTAGCGACATGGGCACCTCGATGCTCCCCGGCGTGGGATGCTCAGCCATTGGCGTGTCGGAGGTGGAGAACGACCGATGCCTTACCGACTTGTGCGCCCAACCCGAGCTAAGCAAGCGCGGATATAAGTTTTGCCATGTAGAGGGTCCAGACCATCGTGGCATAGACTGCGCCCTGATTTACAATCCGTCGCTCTTCGCTGTCAAGGACGTAAGGCTCTATCCTTATGTGCCCACAGAAAAACAAGACTCACTCTTCCGTACCCGTGGCTTCTTTGCCGTGAGTGGCGAGATGGCAGGAGAACACGTGGTGATAATAGTAAACCACCTGCCCAGCCGATTCAGCGGCAGCTATTACCGCGAGGTGGGTGCCCTGCAGATTAAAGAGCTGAAAAACAGAATATTGAGCCTCGACCCCAAGGCGAAAGTAATCGTGATGGGCGACATGAACGATGACCCGACCAACAAGAGCATGCACGAGTCGCTCTCCGCAAAGGAAGAGGTAGCGATGGTGGGCAATGACGACATGTATAACCCATGGTACAATGTGCTTGCCAAGCAGGGCACCGGCACGTTGCAATATCAAGGGTCATGGAACCTCTTCGACCAGATAATCCTGTCGCCAGGTCTTATAAACAAAAACGGGGAAAAAGATTTCACAACGCTTAAATTCTTCAAGAACGAGGTTCAGCGTATGCCTTACCTCTTCCAGACGGAAGGCAAATACAAGGGCGGCACCAAGCGCACCACGGCAGGCGGCGTCTGGCTCGACGGCTTCTCTGACCACTTGCCCACGGTGGTGTATCTTTTGAAAGAGCAACGCGAGAAAAAAGACAAGGCGCTGAATGAAAGCGTGTTCGCCTTGCCCGAGTATACGGAGGCTGAGCTCAAGAACATAGCCTCGTGTGAGGCGGAACGTAAGGCATTGTTGGAGAAGGAGTCAAAGCAGAAAGATTGACTCGATGTCAACACTTGATATAGAAACTCATCCCTTCGAGCCTTTCCTGCCCAAGACGGCACGATTGCTCATGCTCGGCACTTTCCCGCCTTCGCCTAAGCGTTGGTGCATGGATTGGTATTATCCCAACTATACCAACGATATGTGGCGTATAATGGGACTCTGCTTCTATGGCGACAAGTCTCGCTTCGTGGACGAGGCTGGCAAGACGTATTGCCTTGACGCCTTGAAATCGTTTCTCTCGGAAAAAGGTATAGCAATCTTCGACACCTGCTTGCGCGTAAGGCGCACCAAGGGAACGGCGTCTGACAAAGATTTGGAAGTGGTGGAAAAGGCTGACCTTGACGGTATGCTCACGGCGTTGCCACTCTGCCAGGGGGTGCTCACTGCAGGCAGGCTTGCCACCAACATCTTCATGGAGCATTATGGGATTGGAGACAAGGCAAAGAAGTTGAAGATGGGAGGCCATGTAGACTTCACGTTCGATGGCAGGGAGATAAGCCTATACAGGCAGCCAAGCTCAAGTCGTGCCTATCCCATGCGGCTTGAGGACAAGGCCGCATACTATAAAAAGATGTTTGAAGATTTGGGTATTTTATAAAAACAGACTTAGAAACAAGATAAGACAATGAAACCAACAATTATCGGCATTGCCGGCGGCACAGGCTCTGGCAAGACTACAGTAGTTAGGAAAATAGTGGAGTCGCTTCCTCCCGACCACGTAGCCGTGGTGCCTCTCGACTCATATTACAACGACACCACACACCTTACCGACGAGGAGCGTAAGGCGATAAACTTTGACCATCCTGATGCCTTCGATTGGAAGTTGCTCATAAAGCAAGTTCATGAGCTTGCCAGCGGCAGGGCAATTGAGCAACCAACCTATTCGTACATCCTCAGCAACAGGTTGCCGGAGACTATCCATGTGGAACCTAAGCCGGTAATAATAATAGAGGGCATCATGACATTGCTGAACAAGCATTTGCGCGACATGATGAACCTGAAGATATTTGTCGACTGTGATTCGGATGAACGCCTCATTCGCAACATCCAGCGCGACACCATCGACAGGGGACGCACGGTCTCAATGGTCGTGGATCGCTACTTGAAGGTGTTGAAGCCAATGCATGAGCAGTTTATCGAGCCCACGAAGCGTTTTGCCGATGTGATAATCCCCGAGGGCGGAGAGAACCTGAAAGGCATAGGCATGTTGACGGATTATATAAAGACGCTTATTCCTCCAACTTCTCTTCTTTGATCTCTTCGGCCGTGGCTTCATTGGTGCCGTTGGCATTGCTCATTTGCCTGCGGCACTGATGTATCTTGACAGAATCGATGAGGTCAACCACGCCGTAGACCATGATGCACCAGCCCAATACAAGCAATGGGGCGCTGGCTATGAATGAGGGCTTGGCCACGGCGACAAGGCCAACAAGCAAGACCAACGTGGGGAATATCCACCATACGATGCCGATATTTGCGAAGCGGCGGGCAACGGTGAGGTTGAAAAACTGTGTTAGCGCGCCTAAGATCAACATTATCGCAAGGACATATGTCAAGCCGTTGACAAAACTGTTGGGGAACATCGCGAGCACGCCTCCAAGAATGACGCTACCAAGACCTACGATAGGGAACGGTTGCGATGGCATGGTGATGAGGTTGCCTTGGGCATCGTAGATGTCGACTCCGTCTGTGCCGCCTTTGCGCTTGGCCGAAAACCATGCGGTAATGCTGATGATGCCGCTCACGAGGAATATTATGCCGATGGCAACGGTAATCCATGTCACCGTTTGCTCACGAAATTTTACTAACAACGCGCCGATGACAATGGCACACAACGCGCGAAAAATGCTGCTGCGAAAGACTTTCATAATAATTGTTTTGTCGTTCCCCTCTATGTTTTGATGAGGGTTCGATAGTTTCCTGTTTGCAAAGATAGGCTTTTTTATCAGAACATTTAACCAAACCATGTTATTTTTTGTAATTTTGCAACTCGAATAGGAACAATATGTCATTAGGACAGCATTTTGTTATGACTACATTATATCTTGTGCGCCACGGCGAGACAGTGGCTAACGCCGCCCAAATACTTCAGGGCTGGCAAGGAGGAGAACTCAACGATACAGGCAAGGCTCAAGCCCGTGATGTCGCGGAAAAGATGAAGAATCAGCGAATTGACGCTTTCGTGGCAAGCGATTTGCATCGTGCCATTCAAACCTGTACGATAATCGCGTCGGCAAAGGGCGTGAAGCAAAATGACATTGAGACCACTTCGTTGCTTCGTGAACGCGACTGGGGTTCATTCACCGGCAAGTTTATTCCAGACCTCGAAAACGCAGAGTGGCCTGACGACGTGGAGACACTTGAGCACATGAAGAGCCGTGCTCAAAACTTCCTTACATGGATCAAGACGGCTTATCCCGACAAGGTTGTGCTGGCGGTTGGTCATGGCATCATAAACAAGGCTATACAGAGTGTATATTTCAAGAAGCCTATGAATGAGATACAAAGAATGCATAACGCGGAGATTAGGGTGCTTATGCTTTAGATGTTTTGGGCATAATAGCCATGATTACCATGCGATAACAATTCGTGTATAAACAATAATAGGGTGCGCTTAAAGCTTAATGCTTTTGCGCACCCTATTATTGTTTATCTGTATTTAGGTATGATTACTTCTGTTGGTCGATGGCCTTAATCTTCTCCTTAATGAGTTGAGCGTCGTCCTTGAGCTTTTGCACCTTGCGGTTCATCTCGTCAACAAGGCTGTTGCCCTTCTTGCTGGAAATGTTGAGGAATCCGAGATTGTTCTCGTAGGTCGTAATCTCCTGCTTCAGCTGTTCGAAGCGTCGAGCCAATCGTGCACGCTCGTTGTCCACGGCGTCCTCGCCCTTCTTTGCCATACCACGGAGATTGTTCTTGAAGTTGTCGAGATGACGACGAGCCGCGGAGATGTGGAGCTCCTCGAAAATCTTGTCCATCACGTCGTGATACTCCTTGTAAATCTTGTCCTTTTCACGGAAAGGCACATGACCGATGGCGTTGTACTTGTCTGTCAACTCCTGTACCTTCTCTCGTGCGTCACTGTCTGTGGCTGAGACCTTCTTCAATAGCTCGATGATATCGCGCTTCTTCTGGAGGTTCTCACGCTCCTCGTCGTGAACGCTGGCATGAGCTGCGTTGCGCGCGTCGAAGAAGTGGTTGCAAGCCGTGAGGAAGTCGTTCCACAGCTGATCGCTTATCTTTCTTGGAGCCGTGCCTACCGTCTTCCACTCTTTCTGCAGCTGGATGAGCTTGTCGGAGGTCGCCTTCCAATCGGTAGAGTTGGCAAGCTCTTGTGCTTTAGCCACAAGTGCTTTCTTCTTTTCGGCATTCTCATAGAGACGCGCCCTAACATCTTTGAAATATTCCGCCTTGCGGCCGAAGAAGTCATCGCAAGCCTTGCGGAAACGTTGGAATATCTCCTCGTTGCTCTTCTTTGGTGCGAACCCTATGGTTTTCCACTCTTGCTGAATGGCGATAATTTCCTTGGAATGTTTCTCCCAATCGGCAGCGTTCTTGTTCTCTTCTTTTGCCACGGCCTCCGTCTTTTCGCACAGTTCGGTCTTTTTAGCGAGGTTCTCTTCCTCGTTGGCACGAAGTTTCTCGAAGTGGTCTTGATGTTTCTTGTTGATAACGGTGCTTGCGTTCTTGAACCTTGTCCAAATGTCTTCACGCATATCCTTTGCCACGGGGCCGATCTCGCGATACTGCTCATGAAGGTCTTGCAGCTGATGGAAGGCGTTTACAACGTCAGGCTCGTCGGCAAGTTTCTCGGCTTCCTCGCAAAGCTTTGTCTTGGCTTCGAGGTTCTTTTTGAAGTCGTATTCGCGGGCTTCGCGGTTGAGGTTGAGTAAGTCGTAGAACTGCTCAACGTAGAGCTGGTAGTTGCGCCAAGTCTCGCTTGATTTCTCTGGTGGCACTGCTCCAATTGCTTTCCACTCTTGTTGCAGGGCCTTGAAATCGTTGTATGACTTGTTGGCTTCGTCTGGCGACGTTGCCATGTTCTTTATCTTCTCTATGATTTCCTCTCTGTGCTTGAGATTGTCTTCGCGCTCCTGCTGAGCTTTCTCGAAAGCCTTGGCTCGCTTCTCCTTGATAATCTGCATATTGGTTTTGTAAGCCTCTTCGTCTTCATCGGGGAGAATTTGGTATTTCTCGGGGTCGCCTCCGGCTTCGAGATATTCCTTCTGCTTCTTGTCGCGTTCGGCTATGTGGAAACGGTAGAAAGAAGCTTTCAAGTGGTCAACCTCGTCCTTCTCGGGTGTTTCATCGCCCTTGGCGATCTCCTCAATGCGGTCGAGCACCTCTTTCTTTGATGCGTAGACTTTCTTCGCAAGGTCTTCTCTGCCTGCCTCTTCGGGAGCTGGCTCAGCAGTAGCTGCTTGTTCTTGCGCGTCAGCCTTTTGTTCTTCTTTCTCGTCGTTTTCGTTGTTGACGTTAGTTACAGGGGCAGCGGCTTGGGCCTTCTGCTCTTCCTCAATCCCCTTTGGGGTGATGTTTTCTTGAGAGTCCATCATTTCACTCTTTTTAAGTTTGTGACTCGGAGTTCCATGGCCATGCTGCTGCATGTCAGCAAACGCCTCAGACGGGCATGGCTTCCAATTGTTAATAAATATGATGCAAACTTAGCTAAAAAGATTGTATTATGCTAATTTTTGGAATGTTTTTTATTGAAAATCAGCTAAAGAAGTTTTTTATGCCGTAAAATCCACCAGCTCACGCCTGTCACAAGCACTGAAACGGCGATGCAGATTATGAAACCGTATTTTGACGTCTCCAAACCGTTGACCACGTTCATTCCGTAGATACTGGATATGAGCGTAGGTGCCATAAGTATGATGTTGAGCGACGTGAGGGTACGCATCGTCGTGTTCATGTTGTTGTTGATGATGCTTGAATACGTGTCCATAGTAGACTCCAAGATGTCGGAGTATATATTAGTGGTCTCCCTTGCCTGTGTCATCTCGATGTTCACGTCCTCAATAAGGTCTGCGTCAAGCTCGTCCACCTGCAATTTGAACTTCAGCTTCTGCAACAGGTTCTCGTTGCCTCGAATGGATGTGATGAAGTAGGTGAGTGAGTCTTGCAGTCGGCTAAGACCTATAAGGCTCTCGTTGTTCACTTCATGGTCGAGGTTGTGTTTCGCTTTCTCTATGAGGTTGTTGATTTGCTTCAGTCGTTTAAGGTACCACACCGCCGAAGACAGGAAGAGCCTGAAGGTCATGTCCACATAGTCTGTAAACCCCACGCCACGTTTCTGCTGATAGCTCACGAAGTCGAGCATCATGTTTGTCTCGTAGAAACAAACGGTTATGGTGACGTCGCGCTTGTGGATTATGCCCAATGGCACTGTGGTATAGGGGGTTCTTGACCTTATTTCCTTGACATAAGGTATGCGAAGAATAATGAGGGTCCAACCATCGTCGTATTCATAACGCGCGCGCTCATCGGTATCGCTGATGTCGCTCATGAAATAGTCGGGAATGTTAAACCTCTCTTCCAGCTCTCGCTGGTCGTCATCGGTAGGGCAGGTGACTTGAATCCAGCACCCTGGCTTCCACTCGTTGATGACTTTCAGTTGCTTTTCAATGCTCCAGTATGTTTTCATTGCAGCCAATCTTTTTTTACATGAACAGGTTGTGAAGATTGGCGGTAATGCTCAATCCTCACGCTAAATGTTGTAACTGTCCGCGTGATAATCGTCCATATTTTTTACTGAATTGTTCTTAGGTGCAAAAGTAAAGAAAAAAATCTTCAAGTGCAAAAGTTTGGCATGTTTTTTTGCCCATGCTCATTTCATTTCGCAATTATTAAAACAAAAAGGTTTTGATAGCAGGTTCGTGTAATATCTATGTAAACAGAATTACACGGATATTAAAAATCTTAATATCCGTGTAAAATCATGAGTTTTGGCTTTTTATACCCTAATCTTTATTTCTCGGAAATCTGCTCAAGGGTTGATGTCAGCAACTTCCAGAACGGCTCCGCGGTGTCAATCTTGAAACGCTCGCTTGTGGTGTGGGGCGAGAGCAACGTTGGGCCGAGGCTCACCACGTCCATGCCGGGGTACTTGCTGAGTATTACGGAGCACTCCAGTCCGGCGTGGTCGGCCTGTACTGTGGCATCCTTGCCTGTTTGCTCCTTGTATACATTCTTCAGCAGGTTGAGAATCTCGCTGTCGGGATTTGGGTCCCATCCGCCGTAGCTTCCGCTAAGCTCAGTGCGCATGCCAGCCATGTTGAAGCAGCTCTCAAGCATGGTAGCCACGTATTCTTTCATGTCCTCACGGCTTGAGCGCGCGAGAATCTTGATGGTAGCCTTGCCAGCCTCGATGTCGATGATGGCGAGATTGGATGATGTCTCCACCACGTTGGGGTAAGAAGGTATCATGCGTATCACGCCGTTGTGGCAAGCATAGATGGCGTTCACGAGGTTGTCCTGTATCTCGCAAGGCAACAACTCCTTGGGGCTTTCAGCGTCTTCAACGAAGAACTCCACGTTTTTCTCAATGCCCTTGTACTCATCCTCGATGGCGACGCGTTGTTGCTCAACAAGTTTCTTCAGGTTTTCCACCTGGTCTTGCGGCAGTGCGAGTACCACCTCAGCCTTGAACGGGATGGCGTTTCTCATGTTTCCGCCATGCCATTGAGCGAGGCGAGCGCCAGTCTCTGCCACGGCCTTGCGCACCAGGCGCACCATCTCCTTGTTGGCATTGGCACGTCCCTCATTGATTTCGAGGCCGGAGTGTCCGCCACGAAGGCCTTTTAAGGTTACCTTTACGGCTTTCTCCTGATCGTTGGCAACAGGCTTGTACTCAAGGGTTGAGGTTACGTCGATGCCGCCAGCTGAACCGATGACGAACTTGCCCCAAAGCTCTGAGTCGAGATTCATGAGGATATCGCTGTGGAGCTCGCCTTCAGGCAGCTCATTGGCTCCGTACATGCCAGTCTCCTCGTCGCGTGTGATAAGGGCCTCCACTGGGCCATGCTTTATGTCGTCTGCCTCCATGATGCCCATGATGGCGGCTACGCCGATACCGTCGTCGGAACCGAGCGTTGTTCCCTTGGCGTGCACCCATCCGTCTTCCACGTATGTCTCTATGGGGTCAGTCTCAAAGTTGTGGGTAGAGTCTGGGCTCTTTTGTGGAACCATGTCCATGTGGGCTTGCAGCAACACCGTCTTGCGGTTCTCAAAGCCAGGTGTGGCAGGCTTCCTCATGACGATATTCCCGGCGGGATCTTTGAAAGCCTCAACGCCCACGCGCTTCGCGAAGTCGAGAAGAAACTCTTGGACTTTCTCCACGTGGCCACTTGGACGTGGAATCTGTGTGAGGTCATCGAAATTGCGCCAAACGGCAGCAGGTTGAAGATTGCGAATTTCACTCATAGTTTTTGTTATTAAAGTGTTATGTTGTTCTTCTGCTATTTGTTTCTTGCCTTTTGCCTCTTTCTTGTCAGTGTCAGCGCCATCCATCCGTAGAACCCCAAAAGCAATACGAGAAGTGTTTGCACGGTGTGGACTATCAGCACGAAGTATAACGCGTCGTTGGAAGCCACGCCATAGAGTATGAGCATGGTTTTCACGGCAAAATGCCAAGGCCCTGCTCCGTTTGGCGTTGGCACGATGACGGCTATGGAGCCAACGATGAACGTCACCAACGCGCAAGCCATCCCTAAATGGGAAGTGGCGGCGAAGCAAAAGAAGGTAAGGTAATAATGAAGGAAATAGCATGCCCATATCCCTATGCTGAAGAATATGAACAGCGGTATGTTGCGCACGTCTTTAACCGACATTATGCCAGAGAAAAGTCCGGCAAAGGTGTTTTTCACCTTATTATATATAGACAGCCGTCTCAGCAACAACCAGATCAACAGTAAGGCGGCAATGCCGCAAATGGCGGTTACCCACCATCCTGCCGTGGAAAACTGCGATAGTATCTCGTCAAGCCGTGTACCTGTGCTGGAGAAGAACTTGTGGAACACAGGCAACTGCCAAAGGAATGTCAGTGCGGTGATGATGATTATGAGCAACGTGTCGATGGCGCGCTCGGTCACTACTGTGCCCAACGACTTGGGGAAGGACACACCGTCCCACCGCTTCAATATCCCGCACCGCACGATCTCTCCCGAGCGTGGTATGATAAGGCTCGAAGCGTAAGAAACGAATATGCTGTTCACAGAGACGCTTTGGCGAGGTCTCTCCCCCAACGGCTCAAGGGTTTGCTGCCATCGCCAACCTCGAAATGCCTGGGCAAGTATGCCGAAAGGAAACGAGAGGAGCATCCATGTCCAGTTCATCTTGTTCAGCATAACATCGCCGATACTGTTGATGTCGAAGCCACGATACATCCAATAGAGTATGGCGCCACCCAAGAGTAAGGATGTTGCCACCTGTATAATCGTGTTTATGGTCTTCTTAGATTCCATTGCATTGCAAAATTATAAAATTATTTTGATTTACTATCGCTATGGCATTAACTTTATCATTACTTAGCATAGAGATGTCTTCTCTTTTGGTTCCGCCAGGCATTGATTTGTGTCAAATGCGCAGGTTGACGCAAGTCAACTTGTTTGACGATAATCAAAAATCAACGGCAAATAATTCTTTTGTAATACCAATTGTTTGCGCACACAGTGGAAAATATCTAACTTTGCAGTGTCAAAAAGGAAATAAAAGCCTTCATAAAGGCAACAGATATGTATTCAGATAACATATAAAAGAACAGAATAGGAATTAGTTTTTCAGGATAAGGATTTTTTTCAGGATAACAGAGATACAGGATAACACCGGCACAAGAGAGAAACCGGTAATTTAGAGTTAATTTTAAAAAAAAAGGAGAGTAATGTTATGAGTATTGTAACTTTCACAATCACGTCTGCCGTAATGTTCGTAGGCATCGCAATGGCAGCACTGATGATGGACAAGATGGCGCGATAGGCGCGTCCTTCTCCATCCTTTTAGGAGAAAAAACATGTTTAATATTTAATAGAAGAGCCGGAACCCGCGAGGATTCCGGCTTTTTATGTATGGTCGAAGCATAGACTTTATCTGAGGTGAAGAAATTCTTGACGGCTCCATGCTTCTTTAGGTACCGATTTGTTAACCTTTAGGTCTTTTCTGTCATAAAGAGGCAAAGATACAAATAACATAAATTTTTCAGCAAATGTCAATTTTCACCAGATTATTCAAGAGAAAGGTTGATGATGAGCAAGTCGCGTCATCCATTACCGAGAATACCAATCCCAAGGAGGCAACACCAGAGAACAATCCCAAGGAAGCAACACCAGGGAATGACGCGACAAGGGTCTACCATCTCATAGTCCTTGATGAGAGCGGCTCGATGTTTAACTTGCGAAACGCAACCATCTCCGGCTGCAACGAGACCATTCAGACTGTCCGCGCTTTGCAGAAAGACAACCCCAGCCAGCGGCATTTCGTGGCTATATACCTGTTTCAAGGCGAATGCAGCAGGTATATCATAAAGAATGTACCTATCGACCAGGTAAGGGAAATTACCGAGAGTGACTACAGACCTAATTCCAATACACCTCTCTACGACGCTCTCGGCCATACCCTTACCGAGATGAGGGCGGTTGTCAAGGCGGAGAACACTTTGGGTTACGTCACCATCATTACCGATGGCTATGAGAATTCAAGCCGTGTCTACAGCCTAGATATGGTAAGAGTCCTGATAGACGAGTTGAAGAAGATGGGTGTAGTCTTCTCTTTCGTAGGAGCCAATATTGACGCAGGAAAATACGCTGCCAGTATGCATATCGGCAACGCCATGCAGTTTAATCCTAATGAGGAAGACACACGCAGAATGTGGGAGCAAGAGCTGATGAGCAAGCGACGCTCCAGTGCCAAGTACAACTTCATGCGGAAGTACATGGCGATGGGCGAGGATATGTTTGGGGCAGAAGAGAACTCCGGCAACTACTATGAACGTGATGTCGACAACGACCGGATTGCGCCCGATGTCATTACTTCTTTATCAGTGAACGAAGTGTTTGTCTTTGGCAGCGACGCAAGCGGCGCACATGGTGGCGGTGCCGCGGCGTATGCTGTGGCCCACTTCGGGGCGATTGTCGGCCGAGCCGAAGGTCTGCAAGGACAGTCGTACGCTATCACAACCACTGGTGTGACGGAGAAAGAGATGTATGAGTCTATTGAGCGATTCTGCGTGTTTGCCAAGAACCATCCCGAGAAGACATTTCTTGTCACGGCGGTTGGCTGCGGTGTGGCTGGATATGGCGCATACTATGTCGGCCCAATGTTCCGGAAAGCCGTACAACTGAAGAACGTGAAGTTGCCGAAACAATTCTGGGACTTCAACAATATGTCATTATAATAAACTACAGCCTAATACATTTCCACGCTTTGGAAGAAATGTTTCCAAATTGTGGTATTCACGCTTCCATGCTTTGGCGACTGTGCTTCCAAAGGTGGAAGCATTGCCATGGTTAGGCTGGAGGAATTTCTTGCAAGGGAAACGCAATTTTTATGGCTTAAAATCAGAATTATTAGTTGAATTTAGTATTTTTGCAACAACTGCGAGATAAAAATGGGAAAACGATACTATAGTCCGATGAGCTATTACATCAACCAAGTGCTGGCCAGCCATCAGCTGACCGGCAACACTTCATGGACTGAGAACGTGAGGAAACTAATGAGTGACGGCCGCAGGCTCGTGCGCCAAAACATGGTCGTGGAAAGGAGTGCGCAATGACAGCGGACATGCCATCGTTCAGCCAGAAAGTGCTCAACGACTTCAGCAGGCGAGAGCGTGAGAAAACATTGAACTTTCTGCACAACCATTTTGGCCTCAACCATGACGACTGCGAAGACATCTTCCAAGAGTCGTTCATCACGTTGTGGCAGAACAACAAGGATGGAGCGTTGAAGAACATGACATCCTCTTTGTCAACCTATTTCATGGGCATCTGCAAAAGGAAGGCCTACGAATTGCTGCGCAAAAACAATAAGAACATTCTTGTCGACAATGACACTCCGCTTTCGCTGAAGGAGTTTGACGAAGGAAAGTGCGACGAGATACTGCTAACCTTCGACAGCGAGATGCCTTTAAGAGAGAGAAAGGAACGGCTTGTAAGACAGATCGTGCGCGACCTGCCGAGCCCGTGCGACAAACTGTTATGGGGCTTCTTCCGCGACAACCTCGCGATGAAGTCTTTGGCAGAGATGTTCAACTACACGGTTGGCTCTGTGAAGGTGACGAAATCTCGTTGCCAGGAGAAGTTTCGCAAGCGTTACAACGATTTGGTTAACTCTTTATTCTAAGACACTATGGCTGACAACAATATCAATATATCAGGCAAAGACATCGAAAGCGACGACCGCATAGCTAAATTCCTGCGTGGCGAAATGACAGCCGAGGAAGAGAAGGCTCTCACGGACGCCATTGCCAAAGATGGGGAGCTGCGCTCCAAGGCCGTTGCCATGGCACATTTGGTCAAGGCCACTAAAGCCGTAGGCCGAGAACGTGACGAACTGGTGAAAGACGCATTGCTGTCTTCGAGCAAGGGTCAGGTCGAGAAAATCGTAAAAGGACAGGCCACCCCTGCAAGGCTTGTCACAACCAGTCGCCGCATGGCACATCTTAGCGAGTTGAAGCGACTCATCACGAAAGTTGAGCAGGGTATGGAAATGGCATACACCATCAAGCGTCTGATGTTCCTCTGGGAAGAGTCCACCATGCCGTATTATAATGCCTACACCAGCTATGCCCCACTCATAGGTTGGAACCTCGCCATTGCCAATTTGAAGAATAACGACAGGAGCGCGGCTAAGGGCGTGCTGACGCAACTTGCCAGCGGCAGGTATGGCGATGCCATGGCGGAGAAAGCTAAAGAGTTGTTGGAGAAATTGAAGTAGGATAAAGTATGCGGTATCTCACCACCAACCTTCTCATGCAACATTTCTCCTTCCTGAACTTGATTCAAAAAGGTTTCCACAGCATAGGAAAAAACAAAAGTACAAAAATATAAACTAAGGATATGAACGAAAAAGACATTAGCATATACGATCGCTTTAAGGGCGTGCTTTACGGACAAGCCATAGGCGACGCGTTGGGACTCGGTACAGAAGGGATGACCGACGAGGACAAGGCTTGGAAATATCCTAATGGTATACAGAATTACGATCAGATATTTCAAGACCGCCATCGGAAGAGATGGAAGATTGGCGACTGGACCGACGATACCGACATGATGCTGTGCATTGCTGAAGCGGTGATAGAAGACAAAGGTGTAAACATCATGAATATTGCCAAACACTTCAAGGCTTGGGCACAAGGAACTCCTATGGGCATCGGTGAAACCACGTACAAGGTATTGATGATAGGCGACTACACCGAGAAACCGTTTGAGGTCTCCCATATGGTATGGAAGATGAGCAAGTATCTGTCTGCCGCCAATGGAGGCCTAATGCGCACTTCTGTTGTCGGCCTTTTCCCGAAAGAAGTTAAAACTTGCGCCGAGAGTATATGTCGACTAACACATTACGACCCAAGATGCGTGGGTTCTTGTGTGATTGTTTCAGAACTAATTCATGCTTTGGCGTATGGAAAGGAACCTCTGTCGCGATATCAAATGGAATACATTGCCCGACAATATGACACAAGCATCTGTGAATACATAACCAAAGCATGGCAGGAACAGGATGTCAAGAAACTTGTGGATTATGACCACATGGGTTATACGTTGGTGACTCTCTCCGTAGCCCTTTGGGCTTATTGGCGTGCATCATCATTTGAAGAAGGGTTGCTTGCCGTTGTGAATGCAGGAGGTGATGCTGATACAAATGCCGCAGTAGCGTGCGCGATACTCGGTGCCAAATATGGATTCAGCAGCATCCCTGCCAAATATGTAGATGGCTTGCTGTACCAAGAAAACTTGGACGGAGTTGTTAACGATTTGGCCTCAATTTGCATATAGAGCAGTATTCAATAAGTTATTAAACAAATCGTCTTGAACAAATAGGGTTTAAGGAGGTAATGTAATGAAACACGAAAATAGGAGATAAACACCTATGATTAGTGTTTACCTCCTACTCGATTCTGTCTGATAGTGAGTTTGTACTCACTCTCATTATTGTTTTTATGGTTGTTGAGATCTACTCCATATACAATTTTAAGGTCGTTGTCTGGTCTCCTACGTTTACTTTCTGGGTCTCCATCTCGCCCTTGGCGTTCATGAACTTAACGGTATACGTCTGGTTCTTCTCAACCTTGAAAGTGAGCACGTCGTTCATGTCTTGGGTGGCACCTGTGCTGCGACCGCCGAAGAGTTGCTTCTCGCCGCTGAACACGTCGAGGTTGGTTGCCACGCGGTCACCAGATGCCTCGACATGATCCTTGTCCTTGAACACCATCACCCTCAAGTTGACGTGGTTGCCATCGGCAGGCGTGGCAGACAACTGTGCCCTGTAAAGGCTCGTATAGCGGTCGGTCACGTTCTCGGCATGAACGTAACGGATGTTCATGTCCCAAACCAGTGGGAAGTAAGAGTCGGCAGGCTTGAAAGAGGCGGCGTAGATGGCCTTGTCGAGGTCCTCCTTAATGGCCTTGCCCGCGTCTGGCACGAACCATGACTTGTCCAAGTCTTCCGACGGATAGTATTCCGTGAAGTGCCATCCGCCGTTGACCCAAACCTCGCTCCAGTTGTGGTTGCCACGGTTGTCGTGCCAATTGGGAGTTCCTGCCACTCGCGAGGGTATGCCCACCGCGCGGAAGGCGTCGGTCAGCAAGATGGAAAGTCCCGAACAAGAGGCCATGTGCTGGCGCATTGATTCGTAAGGAGCCTGGTCGGCCTTCTCGCGTTTAGTGTTGTAATCAACCACCACCTCGTCGCGTATGTTCTTGTTCACGGAGTCTATGGCCTCGCGCATCGTCTTGCAGCCAGCCACGTATTTCTTGAAGCGCTCATAGAAATCCTTGCGCCAGCTTTCGCGTTCCTCGTTCAGGTTGACGTAGGCCACCACGTCGTTAAGGAATATGTCGTTGGGCACCTCTTTAGCCCAGGGGAATTCGGCTTTGGCCTTGTAGGCGTACTCCACGTGCTCCTTCAGGAAGTCGGCGGTCAAGCTCTTGGCATCTCTTTCGGGCATGTAGGCAATCAGGAAGGCCATGCCCTCTTTCTGGTCGGAGGGGACATCCTTCAACGCCTTTTTCAACTCCTTGGCATTGTCGCCAGCCATGGCCATGGTTTTGTTCAGCAACTCATGATACTTTTTGGGCACACCAGCATACTTGCCTCCAGCGAAAGCAGACATGGACAGCCCCAAGGTGATAATTACAAGTAAACTCTTGATTTTCATATTCAAAAAAAATGATTATTCCTCGATAGTGTGTTTCATACGTTCTTGCTCATCATGAGCAAGGCTAATTGTTTGCGAAGTTAATGTAAATAATTGGAAACAGCAAACTTTTAAGTGAAAAGGCGAGACAAAAACACTGGCCGTCGGCTTTCCAGTGAAAAGGCATTGGCTTTGCACTGAAATCAAGTTGCCTTTCCACTGGAAAGCCGACGACATTTCACTGGAAAGTCGAAAGGGTAGGCGAGGACACTATCGCATGGCCAATTTCTCGTTTACCAATCTGGTAACTTCTTGTGGCTTCACCCCCCATCGTGGCGCTATGAGCAGGCTTGACGGTGTCTCGCTTACAAAACGCTCAATCACCATGCCTGGGCGCAGGCGAGGCAGGTATTCGGCAAGCAAGTTGACATATTCATTCAATGTAAACATTTTGAACGGATGCGTCTCATATTCTTTCGCCATCATGGTGTTTCTGACTATTTGCAGTTGATGGAGTTTCAGAATGTCGATGGGCAGCGATGATATGATGTCTGCTTGCCTAAGCATTTCTTCCTTGTCTTCTCCGGGAAGGCCAAGGATGATGTGGGCACATGTGAATATGCCCCGTTTGTGAGTTTCCTCAATGGCTCGGTTGCTGCAGGCGAAGTCGTGGCCTCGGTTGACGCGCCGCAAGGTCGCGTCGTTGCAACTCTCGATGCCATATTCTATAATCAATAATGTGTGACGCGACAACTCCTCGAAATAGTCAAGTTTCTCCTTGTCTACGCAATCGGGGCGCGTGCCGATGACAATTCCTATAACGTCTTCCACTTTAAGGGCTTCCTCATACATGGCTTTCAATTTCTGCAGAGGGGCGTAGGTGTTGGAAAACGCCTGGAAATATGCCAGGTATTTTGTGTCGGCCTTTTTCCTGCCGAAAAATCTCTTTCCATCTTCCAATTGCTGGGTTATGCTTTTCCGACTGTCGCAATATGAGGTGTTGAAAGCGTCGTTGTTGCAAAACGTGCAGCCACCAGTGGAAAGCCGCCCGTCGCGGTTAGGGCACGAGAACCCCGCGTCCACGGCAAGCTTCTGCACCCTGCATCCCGTCTTTTGCCTAAGCCATGTGCCGAAATAAATCATCGTTGTCGTTTGTCTTTCTTTATATGCCTTTTCTTGGTTACAAAGATACTGTTTTTGTTTTTCTTATGTTGAGTTTTTGCCCATTTTTATATGTCACATTCTCTTGCTTATTGATTGTTGTACAGAATATAAAGGCTTGATATGTAGCAAGATAGACTTTAAAGTAACATTTTGTGCATATTCTGAAAACAAAACGTGCATCTTTAAAATTCGTGGTTTTTGAGTTCGAATTTCTTTTCTTCGTAGCTTTGCAACCGAATAAGGATGAAGGCATAAAAGCGATGTTAGATGCCTTTTTATCAAAGCTGAGAAAATAAACAACTAAACTATTCATAAACTAAAAACGTACAGTTATGAGTAAAACCTTATACAACAAAAGTCGGGTAAAATCGACTTTATGCAAGTGTGCGCTCGCTACAACATTGCTCTTCCCCGGAATGGACGTGTTGTCAGCTGGAACGATATTTGCAGGCCCCATCAAGGGAAAGATTGTGTCAACAACCGACAATGAGCCCCTTATAGGAGCTTCCATTCAAGTGCTTGGCCGCAAGATCAATGCCATCACCGACATGGATGGCAACTTTACCATCGATGCCAACGAGGGCGAGACGCTCGTGGTGAGCTATATTGGTTTCGTGGAGCAGAAAGTGAAGGTAAAAGGCGACAACCTTGACATTAAGCTCCGCGAAGAGTCACACTCTCTTAATGATGTGGTGGTCATCGGTTATGGCGTGCAGAAAAAGAAACTCGTCACAGGAGCCACAGTGCAGATGAAAGGTGAGGACATCGCCAAGCGAAACACAGGCAACGCCCTTCAGGCAATGCAGGGCCAGACCCCTGGCGTGAACATCATCTCAGAGAGTGGTCAGCCAGGCTCGGGCATGAAAGTCATCATCCGTGGTCAAGGCTCCAACACCAACAACAAGCCTCTTTATGTAATCGATGGCATTCCCGGCCTTGACATCACCACGGTGAACCCTTCTGACATAGAGTCGATCGATGTCTTGAAAGACGCTGCCTCCGCAGCCATCTATGGTGCGCAAGCTGCCAATGGTGTGGTCATCGTGACGACAAAGAACGGCAAGAAAGGTCATGCTCAGGTGACATTCGATGGTTACTATGGTTGGCAGACAGTGGCCAAGAAGGTCAAGATGCTTAACGCCAAGCAATATATGGAGCTCATGGACGAGCAGAACATCAACTCTGGCGGCAAGGCTTACGACTGGTCATCCATCAAGTCTATCCACGATGCCAACGGCAACATCTACGACACCGATTGGATGGACGAGATGTTTGAGAGCTCTGCCCCCGTGCAGAACTATACCCTTGGCGTGAGCGGTGGCAACGACGTGAGCACATACGCCGTGTCGCTCGGCTATTTCTCCCAAGACGGTATCGTTGGCGGCAACAAGGCAAGCAACTATGAGCGTTACAATTTCCGCGCCAACATGGAGCAGAAACTCTATGGCAACTTGCTGAAAGTGGGCGAGAACCTTGCGTTCTCTTACACCAAGAACCATGGCGACATTACCGGCAACATGTACAACAACAAGCTGCGTGGGGCTTATGCCACATCGCCGCTCCAGCCAGTCTACTTGCAGCAGGACGGGCGCGAAGACCGCAATGCGGGTTATTCTTATTCCACAGCCAGCGACTGGTATCAGTATGACGGCAACCCCGTGGCTGCCCTCTATCGCCACAAGAACATGAACGACGCGCAGAATTGGGTGGCAAACGTCTACGCTGAGCTTCAGCCGATTAAGGATTTGCGCATCAAGACGTTGCTTGGTTTCAACCACAACTCCAACTCTTACCGCGAGTATAATCCTACATATTATTCAACGTCAAACGACAACAATCTTGGCTCTTCCACCGTGTTGCAGAACATGACCAAGAACTGGACGCTCACATGGACAAACACGGCAATGTATGACTGGAAGATGGGGCTAAACCAATTCAACTCCATGCTCGGTATGGAGGTGGAGCGCTCCCAAGGCGACTATATCTCTGGCAACGCGTCGTTGCTTTCCACTTACGACAGTTGGACGACCGCTTACTTGAAGAACAACAACAGTGGCAACAATGGCCAACTTGGAGGTTATCCCACGGAAGACTATCGTCGCATATCATATTTTGGACGTTTGGGCTGGAACTATGATGACAAGTACATGGCCAACGTCACGCTTCGCGCCGATGGTTCATCACGCTTTGCCAAAGGTCACCGTTGGGGTTGGTTCCCGTCTGTTTCCGCAGGATGGGTGGTCACGAGCGAAAAGTTCATGGAGCCTGTCCATTCATGGCTCGACTTCCTGAAGATACGTGGCAGCTGGGGACAAGTGGGCAACAACAACATAGACCCATTCCTTTATGCCGCTACAGTTACGCTGAGCAACGTCGGCTACAACTTCGGCACGGGTAAGGGCTCTACGCTTAACACGAATGGCGCTATAAGCGACCGCCTTGGCAACTCCGACCTTAAATGGGAGACATCCGAGCAGACCGATCTTGGCTTCGACGCTCGTTTCCTCAACTCACGACTTGGCGTTAACTTCGACTGGTATCTCAAGAAAACTAAGGACTGGATCGTGCAAGCCCCCGTGCTTGCCACCGCTGGAGCGGACGCGCCTTATATCAATGGCGGTAACGTCACCAACAAGGGCTTTGAGCTCGGACTTACATGGGATGACCATTTCGGCGCAGGCTTCAACTACCACGTTAGCGCGAATGTGGCTTACAACAAGAACAAGGTTGACGAGATACCTACCGAAGGCGGAATAATACATGGTTACTATGCAGGCTCAACAAACGCCAACATCATGTTCAACAACCAGCCAGAGTTCTTCCGTTGCGAGAACGGTCATGCCATGGGTTTCTTCTGGGGATACAAGACCGCCGGCGTGTTCCAGAACCAGAAAGAGATTGACGATTGGAAGGCAGCTGGCAACGGTATATTGTCAAACACCGAGCCTGGCGACTTGAAAATTGTTGACGTGGATCACAATGGTACCATCGACGACAAGGACAAGGTAGACCTTGGCAATGGCATACCTAAGTTCAACTTCGGTCTTAACCTCGGCTTCAACTACAAGCAGTTCGACTTCTCTGCCACGCTTTCCGGAGCGGCAGGCTTCAAGGTGGCCAATGGCGGCTACCGCAACTGGGGCAACAGCATGAAAGCCAACTACACCACCACGTTCCTCAACCGCTGGCACGGAGAGGGCACCTCAAACAGGCTGCCGCGCTTGACCAACGACGACCGCAACTGGACCAGCTTCTCCGACATCTACCTGCAGGACGGCGACTATCTCCGCATTGCCAACATCACCCTGGGCTACGACTTCTCGAAGCTCATCAACCTGAAGGCAATTTCCCAGGCACGCCTCTATTTCCAGGTGCAGAACCTCTATACCTTCACCTCTTACGATGGCATGGATCCTGAGGTCGGCTTCGGTGAGATGGCTTGGATGTCGGGCGTTGATACGGGCTCTTACCCTCATGCGCGTACATTCATCGTTGGCGTAAACGTGAAATTCTAAAAGCAGAACAACAATGAAAGCAATAAAATCAACCATACTTTTTGTGGGACTTGCATCTCTCGTGCTTACTTCATGCACCGACAGTTTTCTCGACACCTCGTCGAAGACAAGCCTCACCACGGTCAACTACTACAAGACACAAGACCAAGCTGAGTCGGCTGTCATAGGCTGCTACGACCGCTATCAGAACACGGTGTCTAACGGTAACCTCTCGCTTTTCCAGGTTTCAGAGATGATGTCGGACGATTGCTTTGGAGGTGGCGGCCCTGATGACCGCGACATACGTTTGCTTGACCGCATGGATCAATCCATCAATCCTGCAAGCAACAATCTCCTTGGCGGCATCTGGGGCGACTACTACAAGTGCATTTACAACTGCAACTTGCTCATCAGCTCCATCGACAATATCTCTTGGTCGTCAGACGAGGACCGCAAGACGATAGAGGGTCAAGCCCGTGCCATTCGTGCGCTTGCCTACTTTGACCTTGTGCGCATGTTCGAGAACGTGCCGTTGCAGACACAGCCCGTCTCTGAGAAACTGGCGCAGTCGGCACCCGACGATGTCTACAAGTTTATTGTGGAAGACTTGAAATACGCCGCTGAGAACATTCCTGCCAGCAAGTTCACCGACAACAGTTCCACGCTTGGCCGCATATCTCGCTATGCCGCCGAGGGCATGTTGGCCCGCGTCTACCTTTTCTATGACGGAGTGTACAATAACAACGATCGTAAGACCATGCCTGGCGACTTGACAAAGGATCAAGCACTGAGCTACTGTGAGGACGTGATCAACTCTGGCAAGTTCGGCCTCGAAGCCAACTATGCTGACCTCTGGCGTGCTTCCAGTGCAAAACCCTCAACCAAGGAGCAAGGCTTGAAAGAAACCTATAAGGAGGCAAGCAATGAGATACTTTGGGTCGTCAAGTTCAACAACGACCAGACGTGGAGCGGAAACTCCAATGGCAACCGTTTCGTAATCAACATAGGCATACGCAACACGTGGGCTGCGCCTTATGGCTTTGGTTGGGGTGCTTGCACGGTAACCAACTCTGCCCGCAACATCTTCTCTTCCGACGACAAGCGTTTCGCGGCTTCCATCATCGATGCCCGTAATCTCGCCAACAACGACGGCAAGGAAACCGTATATGAGGCACAGGCTAAGACCGACGCTTGCGACTTGACGGGTTACAACATTAAGAAGTATACTCCGCTCGTATATACCGACGGCTCGTTTGTGGTTGACAACGAGAGCGACGTTTCGGGCCACAACTTCATGACATCGCAGGATGCCGACTGGATTCTCCTACGCTACTCCGACGTGCTGCTCATGGCAGCGGAACTCGGCAGTAAGGATGCCGCTAAGGATTACAATCTCGTGATGTATCGCGCCTATGGCAACCACGACCACGATGTGACAGCTGCTCCTACACGCGATCAGATTTGGCTTGAGCGTCGCCGCGAGTTCCTGGGCGAGGGCATTCGCTACTTCGACTTGCGCCGTCAAGGTCTTGACGCTTTCGTGAAAGGCATCATGGGTCAGGCCTACGACAATGGCTCCACATCAGGCAATGCTTCAGAGGTTTACGAGAACCAGCAGAAAACCACAGTGGCTAGCTCTTTCCAAGAGCAGAACATTCGTGAAAAGCGTGGATTCTGGCAGATTCCAGGTTCTGAGATTTCGCTCTCTGGCGGTCTCTACAAGCAGAATGCCGGTTGGTAATTAACGGTTGACTTAGTTTTCAGGTTAAATATTATTTGTTTCATTAAGAGTGCCATGGGCGGCTCTCGTTTCTCTAGTATCCTTTCAAGGAGTCGCCCTGGCTTTTTGTTTCACTTTATTATAGAAAAAGATTATTTAGAGACTTACGAACTGACGAAAAATAGTTACTTTTGTAGTATAAGATTATCTAATACTAACAACTGTAATATCAAGACTAAAGAATGAGACAGACTATCACACAACAAAGAAACACAGAGGCAAGATTCATCGCGCGACCGCTTGTAATCTTCCTTGCCATACTATTGCAAATCCTTCCCGAAAGGATGTCGGCTGCCAGTTTCGACTTCCGCAGCCTCGACATCTCGGCAGGCCTTGCCGATAGCCATGTCTCATGCATTCTTAAAGACAGAGACGGATTCCTGTGGATAGGCACGGCGGCGGGCCTTTGCCGTTACGACGGTTTCCGTTTCAAGAACTTCTATTCCAACACCGCTGACAAATCTTCATTATTAAGCAATCAGATTGAAAGCCTGACAGAGGATAACAACAAGCAAATATGGGTGCAAACCAATGAGGGTTATTGCATCTACAACGCCGACAAGGAAAACTTCATTACCGATATGAATTCTTGGATGAAGGAACACGGAATGGAAGGCGTTCCTTCCCGAGTCTTTGTCGACTCAAATGGTTCTGTATGGATAGCCGTCACTGCCAAGGGCTGTTATTATTACAATCCATCAACAAACGAACATTACCTTTTCAAGGCTTCGCGTCGCCGCGGAAGCCTTCCCATGGGCGCGGTCACGGGTATGACACAACGTGACAAATCCTTGGTCTTGTCGTTCGACGACGGCACCCTCGCGCGTCTCGACGGGCCACGCAAGCGCATCGTGTGGATTAACGATTATCTGGCAATATCAAACAAACACCTTCCACAATATTACAACACGTATATAGATTCTCATTACAACTACTGGGTGAGCAATCATGCCAAGGCACACACGTGGGTCTACTCTTCCATTGAACGTCGATGGTTCTCCTCACCGACAGAGTTCTTCGCCAACCTTGGCATGAAAGGCATGAGCAACGCCTTCATCAAGGACATAAAGGAAGACAGCCGCCACAACCTTTGGCTTGCCACTGAGCATGAGGGTCTCTTTATTGCCAATATCCACAAACGTGAGATTCAACACGTGGTTTACGACATGAAGAACCCTAACACCCTGCTGGATAACACCTTGCAGAGCATATACATAGACAAGGACGACGCGGTGTGGATCGGCACCTACAAGAACGGAATAGCCTATTATTCTCCATCGCTCTCTCATTATCCCACTATCACGCTTGGCGACATTTGCACTATTACCGCTGACCGCGACAACAACTATTGGTGTGGGACCAACGACAATGGGCTCTTGTGTTACAACCCTGTCACTGGCACCGTGCGCAACTTTCACAGGCAAGAGACAGGTTTGATGACGGATGTCGTGGTGAGCAGTCTTGCCGCCCGCGACGGCTCCTTGTGGTTCGGCTCGTTCAATGGCGGACTGACCCATTATGCCAAGGGCGCTTTCAGAGCTTATAACCAGCAAAACTCAGACCTTGCCAACAATAGCGTGTGGTCGCTTCGCGAGGATGCTCATGGCAACGTTGTCATCGGCACACTTGGAGGGGGCGTGCAGATACTTAACCCGCGATCGGGGAAGTTCACTACCTTTAACACGACCAACTCAAAGTTGCCGTCAAGATACGTGTCGAAGGTGGACATCGACAAGAATGGTCGCGTCGTTGTAGGACATTCCTTGGGAATCTCGCTCGTGGACCTTCGTGACAACACGGTAAAACCGCTGCCACCTACTTTTGACGGGAGTAGTTTCGCAAGTCTTTCAGTCAACGATGTTTGTGTGGATCATAGAGGGTTGTTGTGGAATGCCAACATGTCCGGGCTCGACGTTTACGATCCTAAGACCAATCGTGTTTATCATCTCTATAAGAATCAGCAAATGGCTTGCTCCGTGTGCGAGGACATGGATGGCAGCATTTGGGCAACACTTCCCAATGAGGTCGTCCGCATTGTCGTGACTCGCAAGGACAACACGCTTAGCTTCTTCATCAATAGCTTTGATGAGCTTGACGGACTCCAGAAACGCCGCTACAATTACCGTAGCATCTTCAACGATCGCCGTGGACATATCGTTGTTGGAGGTCAAGATGGCATCAATGTCATCCCGTCTCGCACCCGTCACCAAGTGGCTACCGGCACGCGTGTGCTCTTCTCTGGCATTGTGCTCTTCGACCATCCACTGTCGGTGGGCGAGAACTACATGGGACGTGTCATACTCGACAAGTCTGTCAACACGTCGCAGCGGCTCAATCTCAAGTACGACGAGAATGCTTTCACGGTGCTTCTTGCCACCAATCATGTATCGGTGCCAGAGAAATGCCATTTCATGTATCGCCTCAAAGGTTTTGGCGATGACAAATGGCTCACCACTGTGGAGTCGCAGCCGAGCGTCACCTACACAAATCTTCACCCTGGCACCTACACGCTTCAGGTGCGCGTCGTCGAACGCGACGGATCGATTGGCAAGGAGACAAGTGAGCTGCTGATACACATCGCCCCACCGTTCTATATGTCAACATGGGCATACATTATATATATATTGCTCGTAATTGCAGCTGTATGGCTCGCATGGCATCTCACCATACGCCGCCAGATAGAGAAGTTGCGCGTGGAACAGATGCGCCAAGAAGCGGAACGCAACCGCAAGATGGACGAGATGAAACTGTCGTTCCTTACCGACATAAGCCATGAACTGCGCACGCCGCTTTCGCTAGTCATATCGCCCGTGAAGGCAATGATTGACAATGAAAGTGACAGCAAGAAGAAAAGTCGCCTGCAGCTCATCCTGCGCAATGCCGAACGACTGCTCAACCTCGTCAACCAGACCCTCGACATACGCAAGATAGAAACCCACGCCATGCAACTCAACTGTAAGGATGGCGACATAGTGAGACTCGTGCATGAGATAGCCGATGATTTCTCCCGACTCTCGCAGCAAGACATAAGCCTCACGTTTACAAGCAACGTGGAGTCGCTTTGCATTCCGTTTGACCTGGACAAGATGCAGAAGGTCATCACCAATCTGTTGAGCAATGCTTATAAGTTCACTCCCGAGGGAGGCTCTGTCTGCGTGAAGATGCAGCTGGACGGCAAAGAGTCGGCTAAAGGCCGCTGCAATTTGCTAATCTCCGTTGCCGATACGGGCTGCGGCATCAGCGACGAAGACAAGAAACACGTCTTCGACAGGTTCTATCAGACCAGCCATCGCAAGGAATCGGAATTTGGGGGCAGCGGACTTGGCCTCAATATATCTTACGAATATGTGGTGATGCATGGAGGCACGATTACCGTTGCCGACAATAGTGACAACGCTGGCAAGGGTACTGTCTTTACCGTCACGCTTCCTGTGGAACTGAGGCAAGAGGCCGCTCGCACGGCGGTGAACGACAATGACACGGTCCCCATGTTGCCTAAGGCTGACAATGGCGCGGATATGCGCGACAAGGAAGTGCTGGTTGTCGACGACAGCGACGACTTCCTCTCGTTCATGAGCGAGATGATAGGTGAACACTACCGAGTGCGCACTGCCGTCAACGGTAAGGATGCCGTGGCAAAGATACAGCAACACAAGCCCGACATCATCCTCAGCGACGTGATGATGCCTGAGATGGACGGCAATGAACTCTGCCGTTACTTGAAGGACACTCCAGAGACAGCGTCCATACCTTTCGTCATGCTTACGGCGCGCCTCTCCACCGAGCACAAGATAGAGGGATTCACCTCCGGAGCCGATGCCTATATCACTAAACCGTTCGACTTCGACCTGCTGCTTGTGCGCATTGGCAATCTCTTGCGCTCGCACGAAGGACAACAACATAAGATTGTGCCGCAGATTACCGAGGAGAAGATAACGTCTGTTGACCAGCAACTGGTGGACAAGGCTACGGCTTATGTAGAGAAGAATCTTGACAATGCCGACTTGTCTGTAGAGATGATGAGCGAGGCTTTGGGCATGTCGCGCGTACACCTCTACAAGCGTCTGCTGTCTATCACGGGCAACACCCCGTCGGAGTTTATCCGCATCATACGCCTAAAGCATGCGGCGCGGCTTCTGCGTGAAGGACAACTCAATGTCAGCGAGGTGGCCTATCGTGTCGGATTCAACTTGCCACGCTATTTCTCACGCTATTTCAAGGAATACTACGGCGTAGGGCCGTCGCAATATAAAAACAAACAAACGTAAATATGAAAAAGACCGGATTATTATTGACCACAATGCTTCTCTTCGGTGCCACGGCTTTTGCCGCTGGCTATACCGACAACGGAAAGGGAATAACCCTGCAAGTAAAGAATGCCAAAGCCAACGGTGCGCGACTCGTCACGCTTGAGGTAGTCAACGATGACATCATCCGTGTGCGTGCTACGTGCGAGAATGCTTTTCCCGACAAGCATAGTCTCATAGTCGTGCCGCAGACAACCAAGCCTAAATACAAGGTAACCGCTAAGAACGGTGTCATCACCCTCAAGGCGAGGAATGTGCAGGCGGTCGTCAATGAGGCTACAGGACACATAGCGTTCTACGACGCCAAGGGCAAACTTCTTCTCAACGAGACTTCCGAGGGAAAGACCTTCCGTCCCTACACGGTATCCGATTCGGAGATTGGGTTGGGAACGACTCTCGCTGAGGCCAACAAGCATGGTTGGTCATGGAATGCTACATTCGAGAGCTCAGACGATGAAGCATTCTACGGTCTCGGTCAACATCAGGCTGAAGAGTTCAACTATAAGGGTAAGAACGAAGAGCTCTTCCAGTATAACACAAAGATATCGGTGCCGTTCATCATGTCTACCAAGCATTATGGCGTTCTTTGGGATTCTTATTCTCTCTGTCGTTGGGGCAATCCCAATGCCTACCAACAGCTTGGCAAGGAGTTCACGCTCTACAATCGCGAGGGCAAGAAAGGCTCGCTCACTGGCACCTACAACGAGAAGAGTGGCCGTCAGATAGTGCGCGACGAGGATTCTATCTATTTCGAGAATTGCGATGAGGTGAAGAATCTTCCGCAAGGCTTTAACCTTGTTGGCGGAAACGTGGTTTATGAGGGCATGATTGAGCCAAGCGTGTCGAGCAACTATCAGTTCATACTCTATTACGCTGGCTACACCAAGGTGTTCATCGACGGCAAGCTGGTCGTGCCAGAGCGTTGGCGCACGGCGTGGAACCCTAACTCCTACAAGTTTGCCGTTCGTCTTGAGAAAGGTAAGCGCGTGCCTATCCGTATCGAGTGGATTCCCGATGGCGACGTGTCTTATTGCGGACTGCGTGTCGCCACTCCGCGTTCCGACAAGGAGCAGAACCAGATGAGCATCTGGAGCGAGATGAGCCGCGACATGGACTACTACGTCATTGCCGGCGACAACATGGACAAGATTATCTCTGGTTACCGCACCCTGACGGGCAAGGCTCAGATAATGCCTAAATGGAGTCTTGGTTTCTGGCAAAGCCGCGAGCGCTACAGGACAGAGGATGAAGTCACGGGCACACTCGCCGAGTTCCGCCGCCGCCAAATACCTATCGACAACATCGTGCAGGATTGGAACTACTGGAAGGATGACCAGTGGGGAAGCCACCAGTTCGACGAGGCTCGCTATCCCAATCCACAGAAGATGCTCGACGACGTGCACAAGATGCACGGCAGATTCATGATCAGCGTGTGGCCGAAGTTCTATCACAACACCGACAACTACAAGGAGCTCGCCTCCAAAGGCTGGATGTACACGCAAGCCGTGAAAGACTCGCTCAAAGACTGGGTGGGGCCTGGCTACGTGGCTGGCTTCTATGATGCCTATTCCGACGGCGCGCGCAAGATGTTCTGGCGACAGATGAACGATAATCTCTACAAGAAATACAACTATGGCATCGATGCCTGGTGGATGGATGCCTC
>CAVKWN010000009.1:15146-51995 GCA_963660075.1 Lachnospiraceae bacterium | reverse complement strand
GTGGACGCTGGTTGCTCCGGCAACCCAGGGCCGATGGAGTATCAAGGGGTAGACCTCGCCACGGGCGAGAAAGTCTTTCATTTCGGACCTTACTATGCCGATGGCTCCACCGTTTATGGCACCAACAACATAGGGGAGTTTCTCGCCATAGTGCACGGCTTGGCGCTGATGGACAAGATGGGCATCACCGACAAGACAATCTACTCCGACTCCTACAACGCCATTCTTTGGGTAAAGAAAAAACAATGCAAGACAAAGCTTGAGCGCACCGAGCGCACCGAGCCTCTCTACGCGCTCATAAGCCGGGCGGAGAAATGGCTTCGCACGCACAATGTCACCACGCCTATAGTGCAGTGGCAGACAAGGCAGTGGGGAGACATACCTGCCGATTTCGGAAGAAAATAACCATAGCCAACAATACCATAATGCTCTCTTTTATCGAACAAACTCGATGAAAGAGAGTTTTTTTTGCGGTTTTTCAACATTGCCCTCCCCATTGCTTTCACAAGACGACCGCTTTTTGTAATTTTGCATTAATTTAATATTTATGCAATGAAAGCGTTATTGGACAGAATCCGCAAGGATGGCAAGTGTTACCCGGGTGGCATCTTAAAGGTAGACAAGTTTATCAATCATCAGATGGATCCCAATCTGATGAAGCAAATAGCGGTGGAGATCATTCGCCGTTATGCCCACACCGAAATCAACAAGATACTTACCATCGAGGCGAGCGGCATCGCGCCTGCCATCATGATGGGTTTCTTGCTCGACTTGCCCGTGGTCTTCGCTAAGAAGAAAAAGCCCTCAACCATGGACAACATGCTTTCCACCACGGTGTTCTCGTTCACGAAGCAACGCGAATACCACGTTGTCATATCCAAGGATTATCTCACGCCCGACGACAAGGTGCTTTTCGTGGACGACTTCTTGGCCTACGGCAACGCCGCCAAGGGCATCATCGACCTTTGCCGGCAGGCAGGAGCGCAGTTGGTGGGCATGGCGTTCATCATCGAGAAGGCTTTCCAGCATGGAAGGAAAGTCATCGAGGACGCTGGCGTACGCTGCGAGAGCATGGCGATCATCGACTCGCTCGACAATTGTGAAATAAAAATGCGCGAAGAATAATGGCAGCGCAAAAGGACTTGATCTATGGGCTCAACGACCGTCCGCCCCTCCGCGAGACATTGTTTGCAGCCCTCCAACATCTTCTGGCCATTTTCGTGGCCATCATCACCCCACCGTTGATCATAGCGTCGGCCTTGCGGCTCGACATCCAGACCACGGGCTTTCTCGTGTCGATGTCGCTCTTCGTCTCAGGCATCGCCACTTTCATCCAGAGCCGTCGTGTAGGTCCCATAGGCACGGGGCTGCTCTGCGTTCAAGGCACGTCGTTCTCGTTTATCAGCCCTATCATCAGCGCCGGAATGCTTGGCATGGTCGATGGCAAAATGGACGTGGCGCTGGGGTTGAGCTACGTCTTTGGCGGATGCCTGGTGGCATCGACAGTGGAGATGGTCGTGAGCCGCGTCCTGCCCTACACGCGCAAGGTCATTACGCCCCTCGTGGCAGGCATCGTGGTCACGCTCATAGGCTTGTGTCTCATCAAGGCTGGCATAACCTCGTGCGGAGGCGGCCAGGCGGCGATGGACAACGGCACCTTTGGCTCAGCGCGCAACTTGGGGTTGGCGGTGTTGGTGCTCGTCACCATCATTTTTTTCAACAGGTCGAGCAACCGGTTCTTGCGCATGGGGTCAATAGTGCTGGGCTTGCTTATTGGCTGCGTGGCGGCTTATTGCCTGGGCATGATCCATTTCTCCGACATCAGGGTCGCCAACGCGCTCAACATCCCCGTGCCTTTCAAGTATGGCTTGCGTTTCGACGTTGGCACCATCGTCGGTCTGGGGCTCATCTATCTCGTCACAGCTGTTGAGGCTTTCGGTGACATCACTGCCAACTCCCTCATATCCGGCGAGCCAGTGGAAGGCCCCGTGTTCATGAAGCGCGCCCAGGGCGGTATCTTGGCAGACGGCTTCAACTCAATGCTGGCCGCTGTCTTCAACAGTTTCCCAAATTCGATCTTCGCCCAAAACAACGGCATGATACAACTCACGGGCGTGGCGAGCCGCTATGTGGGCTATTTCATAGCCGGCGCCCTGTTCCTCTTGGGTCTCTTCCCCGTTGTGGGCGAGTTTTTCTCCCTTATCCCCGATTGCGTGTTGGGCGGAGCCACATTGTTGATGTTCGGCACCGTGGCGGCAGCTGGCGTGCGCATCATCGCCTCCACGAAGATAGACCGCAAGGCGGTGCTCGTGCTTGCCATCAGCTTCTCCATGGGAATGAGCGTGGAGCTCGTGCCCGACATCCTTTCCCAGATGCCAAGCGTTGCCAAGAGCATCTTCTCAAGTGGTATCACCACGGGTGGAGTCACGGCAATGATAGCCAACGCGTGCATCCGTGTAAAAGGCTGATGTACAGATGGTTTTTATAGCGTTTTGCCTTTGCGCTGTAAAGCCGTCGCCTTTCCACTGTAAAGCCGCGTGACATAAAACGCAATGACGACGCTTGGGAAGTCACGTGGAAAATCAAAGTAAACCTCTATCATATAACTTCAAATCGTAAACCATGGATTTAAAAGGAAACTACACGGCCCGCGCCGATCGCTACGACGACAGCGAGGCTTTATACCAGAGATGCGGCAAGAGCGGCGTGCTCTTGCCAAAGATAAGTCTTGGATTCTGGCACAACTTCGGTGGAGTAGACCCTTACGAGCGGAGCCGTGCCATCACCCATTACGCCTTCGACCACGGCATCACCCATTTCGACCTCGCCAACAACTATGGCCCTCCATACGGCAGTGCCGAGGAAACGATGGGAAGGTTGATGCACGATGACTTCAGACCCTATCGCGACGAGCTCTTCATCTCCACTAAGGCGGGCTACGACATGTGGGAAGGCCCTTACGGCAACTGGGGCTCGCGCAAGTATCTCATGGCAAGCCTCGACCAAAGCCTCAAACGCATGGGCTTGGACTACGTGGACCTGTTCTACAGCCACCGCTATGACCCTGCGACACCACTCGAAGAGACCCTTCAGGCCATGGTGGACATCGTGAGGCAAGGCAAGGCTCTCTACCTGGGCATCAGCCGTTGGCCACTTGATGCTCTGAAGTTTGCTGACAATTACCTGCGCCAGCGCGACGTGCCGCTGCTCATATATCAAGGCCGCCTTAACATGATAGACCGCGAGCCACAGGAGTCGGGCATACTCGACTATTGCCACGAACACGGCATCGGGTTCATCTCCTTCTCGCCATTGGCGCAGGGGCTGCTCACCGACCGCTATCTCAATGGCATTCCAGCCGACAGCCGCATGGCAAAGGAGCGTTCGCTGAAGCACGCCGCCCTGACCCCGGAACTGCTTGCCCAGCTACGGCAGTGGAACGCGCAAGCCACGGAGCGCGACGAGACCCTGGCTGAGATGGCGTTGGCATGGATTCTGCACCAGAAAGGCGTTACGAGCGTTTTGGTGGGAGCCAGCTCCACAGCGCAGCTGGAGAAAAACATGAAATGCGTTCACGCGCAGCCATATTTTGCGACACGCTAACAACTTAAACCAACATGAGAAGAACAATATTATCTATTGCGTCAGTGGCGCTGATGGCCACCTCTGCCTTTGCCCAACAATCGACAACGACAACCGACCGTGCCCGATTGGCACCCACGCCGCCCATGGGGTGGATGACGTGGAACCTGTTCAAGGGCGACATCTCCGAACAACTCATCAAGGAGACTGCCGACGCCATGGTGGAAAGCGGATTCCGCGACGCCGGCTACAAGTATGTCTTCATCGACGACCTTTGGCAAGGTGGCAGGGATTGCCACAACAACATAATCCCCGACCCGAAGAAGTTTCCCAATGGCATAAAGGCGCTTGCCGACTATGTTCACTCCAAGGGGTTGAAGCTCGGCATCTATTCCGACGCGGCACAGCTCACCTGTGGCGGTTGGACGGCAAGCTATGGCTTTGAGGAGCAAGACGCGCGCACGTTCGCCTCATGGGGCATCGACTACTTGAAATACGACTATTGCAACGCCCCGGAGGACAGTGCCACGGCGCGCCTTCGCTACAAGACGATGGCGGACGCGTTGTCGAAGTCGGGCCGCGACATAGTGCTCGGTGTCTGCGAGTGGGGGCAGCGCAACTGCGAAGAGTGGTGCGAGCATGTCGGCGGTCAGCTGTGGCGCACGAGTTATGACGTGCGCGACATGTGGAAAGACATAGTGAACCAAGGTGGCATGGGCATCCTCGACATCATCAACATCACGGCGCCACTGGCGAAACACGTGCGTCATGGCCAATGGCCCGACATGGACATGATGGTGGTTGGTCTCAACGGCAAGGGCGGACCGTCGAGCGACCTTGGCGGCGTGGGCTGCAACTACACTGAGTACCAGACCCAGATGAGTATGTGGTGCATGATGTCGTCGGTGCTGGCGTTGAGCAACGACCTTCGTAACCTTACGGCGGAAGACAAGCGCATACTCTTGAACAAGGAAATAATTGCCATTGACCAAGATCCGCTTGGCAAGGCCGCGGAGCGCGTAGTCAACACGGATGACCACCAAATATATGTTCGCCCCTTGGCGGATGGCTCTCACGCTGTGGCGATACTCAACAGTGGCGACAAGGCCCTTGACCTCTCCGTGCCTTTCAAGCAACTTGGCTTGACAGACAAATACAGCGTGCGCGACGTTTGGCAGCATCGCGACATAGCCCGTAACGCCACCAAATGGAAAGGCAAGGTGCTGGCCCATGAGACAAAGGTCTTTGTGCTGAAAAAATGAAGCATGAAAAAAGCCATGCCCGATACACGGACATGGCTTTTCTCAAGCTTGTTGCTATGTATTGGTAGGCACAAGACCCGCTAATGAAAAATGTATTTATCCTATTTGGCTTCCTGGCTTCACCTCGCCAAGGGTGGTGGTCACGCTTAGTGAGCCGTCGAAGTCGAGAGCCGAGAGAATCATGCCTTGGCTCTCTATGCCCATCATCTTTCTTGGCGCGAGGTTGGCAATGAAGAGAATGTCCTTTCCTACGAGCTCCTCAGGCTTATAGAATTTCGCGATACCCGAAAGGATGGTTCTGTCGGTGCCGCTGCCGTCGTCGATGGTGAACTGCAGGAGCTTGTTTGATTTCTTCACGTTCTTGCATTCCTTGATGTGTCCAACCCTTATGTCCACCTTCTCCCATTCGTCGAAAGGCACGTTGGGTTTTATGGGCTCAGCCTTGTAGTCCTTGGCAGCTTGCGCCTTCTCGTTTGCCTCTTTAGTGGCTGCGAGCTTGTCGAGCTGCTTCTGTATGGTCTCGTCCTCAATCTTCTCGAAGAGCAGTTGAGGCTCGGCGAGCTGGTGTCCTGACTTGAGCAGGTCGGTGCTGCCGAGCTCCGCCCAGTCGAAGCTGTCCATGCCGATCATGTCTCTCAGCTTGCGGCTTGAGAAAGGCAGGAAAGGCTCGAAGGCTATGGCGAGGTTTGCCACGAGTTGCAGGGAGATGTAGAGTATTGTCTCTACGCGCTTCGGGTCGGTCTTCCAAACCTTCCAAGGCTCGCACTCGGTGATATACTTGTTGCCTATGCGCGCGAGGTTCATAGCCTCTTTCTGCGCCTCGCGGAAGTGGAAGCCGTCGAGGAGCTGCTCCACCTTACCCTTCACGTCCTTGAACTCGTCTATTGCCTTCTTGTCGACATCGGTCAGTTCGCCGCACTCTGGTACCACGCCGTCCCAATATTTCTTGGTGAGCTGAAGGGCGCGGTTGACGAAGTTGCCGTAGATTGCCACGAGCTCAGAGTTGTTGCGCTCCTGGAAGTCCTTCCACGTGAAGTTGTTGTCTTTCGTCTCTGGCGCGTTGGCCGTGAGCACATAGCGCAACACGTCTTGCTTGCCGGGGAAGTCCTTGAGATACTCGTCGAGCCACACCGCCCAGTTGCGTGAGGTTGAAATCTTGTCGTTCTCAAGGTTGAGGAACTCGTTTGCAGGCACGTTGTCGGGCAAGATGTAGCTGCCGTGCGCCTTGAGCATTGTCGGGAAGATGAGGCAGTGGAACACGATGTTGTCCTTGCCTATGAAATGCACGAGTCGTGTCTCGGGGTCTTGCCACCACTTCTGCCATGAGCCCCACTTCTCCGGCTCGGCATCGCATAGTTCCTTCGTGTTGCTGACGTAGCCTATCGGGGCGTCGAACCACACGTAGAGCACCTTTCCGTCGGCTCCCTCCACGGGCACAGGAATACCCCAGTCGAGGTCGCGGGTCATGGCACGCGGCTGAAGGTCCATGTCGAGCCACGACTTGCACTGTCCGTAGACGTTTGGTCTCCATTCCTTGTGGCCTTCGAGAATCCACTGCTTCAGCCAGTCTTGATAGTTGTTGAGTGGCAAGTACCAGTTTTTCGTCTTCTTTATCTCGGGCTTCGCGCCGCTGATGGTAGAGTGGGGGTCAATGAGCTCCATAGGCGAGAGGTCGCTGCCGCACTTCTCGCATTGGTCGCCATAGGCGTTGGTGTTGCCGCAGTGGGGGCAGGTGCCCATGATGTAGCGGTCTGCGAGGAACTGTTTTGCCTCGGGGTCATAATATTGCTCGCTCTCTTTCTCCACGAGCTTGCCATCCTTGTAGAGCTTGCTGAAGAAGTCGGAGGCGAACTTGTTGTGCACTTCCGATGTGGTGCGGCTGTAGATGTCGAACGAGATGCCGAACTCCTCGAAAGAGTCTTTTATGATCTTGTGGTAGCGGTCGCACACGTCTTGCGGTGTTATGCCTTCTTTCTTCGCCCTGATGGTTATTGGCACGCCATGCTCATCGCTTCCGCCGATGAAGATGACAGGTTGCTTTCTCAGGCGCAAGTAGCGCACGTAGATATCCGAAGGCACATACACACCGGCCAAGTGCCCTATGTGCACGCCACCGTTGGCGTAGGGCAGGGCCGCCGTGACGGTTGTCCGCTTGAAATGTTTCTCTTCCATGTATTTTGTTTAATTGTTTTCCAAGGTGCAAAATTACGAAATAATCAGAGATTTAGCTTCTTTTTAGTCAGAAAATCCCAGATGCGATCAAGATAGCTGTAGCTTCCCGTGCCCTATAGGCTTAAAGGTTATTAGTGGCAGGGTTATCTTATCAGTCCGTCTCGCCGGTTACACTCTTCGCAGATGCCTTTCACCACATAGTTGCAACTGCTGCGTGTGAATCCTGACGGCAAGTCGATGTTTGGCACCGGCGTGTCGTGAAGGCAATAGATCTTGTGGCATTTCTCGCAAAAGAAATGCACGTGCAGGTCTTCGTCGTCATCGTCGTCCTCGCTGTGGCTCATGCATAGTTCGTATCTTATTCCGCCGTTGCCATCCTCGATGGTGTGCACAAGGTGATGCTCGCGAAACAGCGTCAAGGCACGGAATATGCCGCTCTTGTCGACGCTGAGCAAGTGACTCTCCAGCTCTGTAAGCGTTGACGGATACTCTTCCGTCGCCAATGCCTTGACCACGAGTATGCGGTTGCTCGTGGGCTTTATGCCGTGGCTGCTCAACAGCTTGATGCTTGTCTTCTCATCCATTGTCTCAGATACCTTTCTTTATTGCAAAATTAGCAAAAAGTTTAATATAAATCAGTATTGTACATGTGTTAACGAAAAAATAGTTGTATTTTTGCATGAGATAAGCTGCATTCGGCAAATCAATGACATCATTAATATACGACATCTTTTCACAATGCGAATCAATAATCCTTCTTTCGAGATATGGCAACAAGGGTCGGGCATAACCGGCGTCTACAAGCAGATAGAGCGCGTGGGTCGCGTATGCTATAAGAGCGAGGACCATACCACCGCAGACTCGGCGCGGCCCTTTGTTGAACGCATGATCAAGAGCGAGCATTTTGCAATGCTTGAGCATGGTACCGTGTATCTCTTGTTCAACGTTGATGCGGGGAAGGACGGTGCGCGGCCATGGGAGTTTTACGCCACCAACAAGTTCTCGCAATGTGTGGAAGATTCTGGCAAGTTGTATGTCACCACCAACCTCCGCGTGCTTGCCGAGAACCATCGTCTCGATGACCTTCAAGCTTATTGGAGTGAGCCATTGCCGCTTCATCCGGTGCGTGTCACCGTGCGTTTCTCCACGCAGATTGCCATAACGCGTGAGTTTAACCGTCATCGTGCCAACTCCATGGCAGAGCAGAGCACGCGCTATTGCAACTACTCTAAGGCGAAATTTGGCAACGAGATTACTGTCAACATTCCCACATGGGTAAAACATGAGATGACGGGGTCGGAATGGGCTCACCAATTGAGCAATGGCGCGTTGACTATCACCGGCCAGCAGTTTATGGAACTGGCGCGCGAGGTTGCCGATGGCAGTGCTTCGGTTCTCGACAATTGGGTGTTTGCCAACGTCGCCGCCGAGAAGTCGTACATGAACCTCATTGCCGCGGGTCGCAAACCACAGGAAGCACGTGTGGTGCTGCCGCTCGATACTGCCACCGAACTCGTGCATACGGCTTTCGTCTCCGACTGGAAGCATTTCTTCGACCTTCGCGCGCTTGGCACCACAGGCCAGCCGCATCCCGACGCCAAGGCGATAGCCTTGCCCCTTCTTGAGGAGTTCAAGGGCAGGGGCTTGCTATAAGAATGCCGTCAGCGCTCTACCATCCCGCCTTTTTCCTTGATATAATCCATCAGCTCGCGGAAGAGCGGTGATGCTGACAGTGTATTCACGTTTCCCGTGAGAATGAGTTGTTTGCGTGCCCGTGTCAGTGCCACGTTGAGTTTGCGGTCTATGTCGTGACCGTCCTCGGTGAAGGTGTTGGCGGTGAGGAAGTCGAGCTGATGGGCTTGCTGTATGGTGAACGAATATATTATCACGTCCCGTTGTGACCCTTGGTATCGCTCAACGGTATCTATGCTTATGTTGTCAAGGGCCTTTATGCCTGTTTTCTCTATCTCCTTCCTTATCATCGCTATCTGGTTGCGGTAAGGCACTATCACTCCCACCGTTTTGTCGGCGTTGAAACGGTCTCCGTAGAAACGGTAAACTCGTCTTAGCATGTCGCTCACGAGTCGTGCCTCGTCGGCGTTCACCTTGTCGGAGATCTCAGGTTGTCGGCAGGCTCTCGACGCGAAGAAAATCATGCGGTGGCTCTTCAAGAGGTCGTCGATGCTGTCTTCCGACGGCTCCGTGTAGCCAATGTCCATGGCTTCTTGGTGAGGCAAGGGCACACAGCGAAGGCGCTCACGCGAATAAAACTCACGGTTGGGAAACTCCGCTATGTCGGGGTGCATGCGTCCTTGGTGGCGCAACGTGCCGATGAAGTTGGTGCGCTTGGCGAGAAACTCTTGCCGTATGAGTCGCTCGAAGAGAGAGTTTTTGCAGTCGGTGAGGCCAATGTCAAGCAGCAGTTTGCTTCTAACCGCACTGTCTCCATCGCCTTGTTGCACCACGGCAGGCAGTTGCTTGTAGTCGCCAATGAGTATGAACTTGTCGATATTGCATTGGTGTTCAGTCTGAGTGTCCGACGCTCGGTGGCTTGCCAACAGGCCGATGATGTTTGGTTCCAATATCTGCGAAGCCTCGTCGACAATGGCAAGCGCGAAATGCTTAATCGAGAAAAGGTAAGCTCTCGATTGCACCATCGACGTGGTGCCTACTATTATCTTGGCGTCGCCAATGAGTTGCCTCATGCTGGTAAGCGTTGGCTTTTCTCCCACCCTGTTTTGCAGGAGATAAGGCGTGAAGTTCTCGGCGCACGACAGTTCGCTGCCTATCCTTAGGAAGTCGATGCCGTTGTCGGACAGCATGCCGCAAATCTCATCCACGGCGCGGTTGGTGTAAGCCATGAGCAGCAGTCCCTTGCCCTCTTCCTGGCGAAGCTCCAGTAGTGCTTCCCTTACCATGAACTGCAACGCCATGGATGTCTTTCCCGTACCCGGAGGTCCCACGAGCAAGAAATAGTCGCGTGCTTGCTTAGCCTTTAGTAATATATCGTCGATGTTGCTGTCGTAGCTTCTCGACAGGGTGAGGCTCTTGTCGGCTCGTGGCGCACGTTGGCCGAGCAGCAACGCCTTGCGTTCTCTCGGTGCCGTAATAAGTTGGTAGATAGAACTCAACGCAGCCCCGCCGCCCACGTCGCTGCTGCCATGCTCTATGCACCATGCCTTGTCCTTGTTCTGGGCAAGGTAAGTCTTTGCCAAGGGATTCATGAGTCTCACCACCACGTGGTCGGTATGGAGCCGCAGTATTCCGCCCTTGAGCAATATCGCCTTTCGCGCGTCGGGTTCCGTGTCCTTGTCGTAAGCATAGAGGTAAACCATGTCGCCACGGCGGAAGTTTGGCAGGAAGTCCTCGCCTTGGTCTGGCACGGTGAGGGCGAGCGTGTCGCAAACGCCGCCCTGCCCGTGTTCCGCGTCAAGGCCCTTGTCGTCGACCTCCCTTGGATTCGCGAGGCCAGTGAAGATGTTGCCCGTTTCCTTCTTCTCCGCCAATGGCATGTTCCAGAGGTTGGCCACGCAGTTGCCCGTGCCTTCCACCACGCCTACCCTCGACATGATGTTCTCCCTTATCACAAACTGCGTCATGCGGCAGTAGTAGTCGTGCTCCAAGGGCGTGAGCGAATGAAGAGGCATGATCAAGGAGAGCAGTTGCGGTCTGAGGTATGTGTCGTAGAAATGTCCGCCGGCGTGCGCTACGTTTAGCGTTTGCTCTGTTATCTGTGGCAGGATGTTGTCCATGCCATTCTCGGCTATGTCAAACTCCAGGGCCATGGCCTCGTTGCGGAAACGCAGCGCCTCGTAGACAAGCTTCATGAGCGATGTAACCCCTATGAGGCCGCCGGGAAGGGGATATTTGGAGTAGAGCAAGCGAATGTCGGAATGCTGCACACCGAAGTTGTAATACAGTATGCCGAAGTAGAGCAACACCTGCACGTAGTGCTTCTCCACCACTTTCGCGCCTTGGCTGTTTGCCATGTCGCGCTCCAAGAAGATGTTGCGTCCCGACTTCTGCTCCACCAATAGGCGCAAGTCGGTGGTCATCAGGTCTACGCGCCCTTGCAGTCCGAGTTTCTCGCAGACGAACGTGGGTTCGAGTATGGCCTTCTTCATGTCGTAGTGTTGGCGTAGCTCCTCCACTATGCTTGTGAGGTTTCGCGCCTGTCGTGCTGCGTCGGTCTTGAACTTCGCCCCGTCGAAGTCGGGGCAACTGGCATATTCGAGAGCCTTGTCGCGGAAGTTCTTTATGAGGGTCTTTGTCGCTGAGAACCCTTCGTCGTTTATTATGTCGTCGAGGCACGCTCCAGCGTAGTTTCCCAGGAGTATGGCTTGCGTGTTGGCACGCTCCTTTATCCGGCTGAGGAGGTACATGAGCGGATGGTGCCCGTAATCCTCGAAGCACGACGCTATCACGGAGATGTCCATCAGGCAGTCGGGCTCCACGATGATGAGCCTTGGCGTGATGGTGTCGCCATCGGTTTTACAATCGAGAAGGTTAAGGTGCATACCAGGCTTGAGAATGTCGTGGAGATACTCCATGCGGGCATACTGCGTCTGCAGAGTGTAATACACGGTCATCTCCTTGCCTCCGCCATCCTCGTCTACCACCACGCGTATCGTTTGCTCGTCAAACGACCTCACTATGCACCGCTTGTCGGGCGAGTTTTGGCGTATTCGTTCCGCTGAAGGCTTTATGTCGCGGGGCAAGAGTACCGTGAGCGTCTTGGGCATAGCGGCCTTCAGTACGCGGCTGATGAGCCTCGCCACGGCGGCCGCGTCGTAGAGCAAGAAGGTTTCGCCCTTGCCGCTGTCGATGTGGCTGTGGTTGCTGTCGCGCCTTGCCTGCCTTAGGGCGTTGGCCTCGTCGCCATGGATGTTGAAAAGCCGCATCACGCTCTCCAGTTGCGAGTTGAGGTCTCCGAACCCGTATCTCGTGTCTTTCAACGCCTCGGCACACGTTATGACCAATGTCTCGTGCAAGAGCTTGAGGCGCGACGCGACCGTGAGCTTCCCGTTGCCCACTATGGCAAGCACGTTGTCGTAAAGGCCTTGTGCCGTCAGTCTTGCCTTGTCTTGCTTTTCTCCCATTCTATGAGTTTCTTTTTCAAGTCGCGTCCCCAGTGATATTCACCAACCGTACCATCAGAATGGATGACGCGGTGACACGGAATGAGCATCGCCACGGGGTTTTGCGCTATAGCCGTGGCCACGGCCCTCACCGCCTTGGGTTCGCCTATACGCTCCGCCACCTCTTGATAGCTCAGCGTGGTGCCGAAAGGAATCTTGCGCAGTTCCGCCCACACCTTCAGTTGAAATTCGGTGCCTTTCACGTCGAGCTTCACTGGATGGTCCAGGCCCTCGAAGATGACGCGCTCCACCGTGTCGGCCATGACGTTGCTTTGCGTGGTGGGCGTGTATTGCCCCCAGCGACTCGCCAAATCGTGGATGGTCTCCAGGCGGTTGTATTCAAGAAACTGCAGGTCGCATACGCCGTCCCACGTACGTGCCACGATGATGCTGCCGAACGGGCTTTCGGCAAATCCAAACTCTATCTTGTTGCTTATTGCCATAATAGAAATTCTAAATTCATTTCATTAATCTCTCCACCCATTCATTAAACAATGGGCATTTCTCCCGAATTGTCTTCAGCCCAATATCCATTGCCACGCAATTACCAAATATCACCTTATTATAATCAGGAATGGCTTCTATCAAACGCTTCGATGGAGCTGTCGTTGGACTGTTGTTTATCATCTCTGGATTCTCGAAAGCCTCGGCAGCATTTAGCAATGCCTCATAATCGATTTCGCTTTGATCGAAGCTATTCAAAAAAGCACTGACATCGCTAAATAATAATCCCTCAAACTCGTGCAGCTGGATATATGGAATAAAACGATAGCGATATTGCTCGGGAATATCCTCAGCCATCTTGTCCAGCAAGAATTGGATGCGCTCAGCCTTGTCTGCTATATGGTTGGCCTCTTCCCAGCCTGGGAAAGCAAACTGTTCCTTGATGCCATAATAATCCACCAACATACTGACATAAACATCACCTTCCTGAAGATGCTTCAAGATTTGTCTTTTGATGGCATCCCAAGCCACAATACCGCCATGAGATTGCTTGATGAGCGGTGTCTCCACATAGACACCATGTTTTGCCAACTCCACACCCAAGACCTCCATACAAAACTCTTGCTCGGTAGGTCCTTCACAAATAATGATTACTCGTTTCATCGTGGTTGCCCTCCTTTCAGTATATTCTGCTTCCACAAATCTCCAAGAGTATATTCATCCAGCCATCGCTCCAACTCTTCATGGTTCAAGCGATTGATAACCGTTCCCTCCTCGTTCTGATTGACTGTCAGCACATCCTCTGGATCAAAGTTACTGATGAGTTCTGCACTCTGAGTGGCAACGATAACTTGCGTACCTTTCTGCGCCGCCATCTTTATCAAACCAGCCAATTTCTCGATTGCCACAGGATGCAAGCCAAGCTCTGGCTCATCGATGATGATGACCCGCGGCAGCCAAGGCTGCATAAAGAGAACCGTCAGGGCAATAAAGCGGATAGTACCATCCGACAAGTCGGTGGGTCCATATATCATGGAACTGTACTTGTCCTGCCATTGCAAGCGAACCGTGTCTGCTTCCGTAGGTTGGAAAAAGAAGTCAGAGAAATAGGGAGCCACGCTCTGAATGACACGGACAATGCGCTTGTAGGCCATCGGCTTCTCTCGCTGGATGCGATAGAGGATAGCAGCCAAGTTCTCTCCATGCTCATACATTCGATAAGCATCGTTCACGATATGGCTGTCTGCCGTAAAAGGAGAACGACGTCCAGTGTCATGGAAATGGAACTTGCGAATCTGGGAGATATAGTCATTGAGATAATCGCCCGGTTTCGTTCCTACATATTCTTTCAACTTAGACTCATCGGCATACCGGTTGATGTTTACACTCTCAAAAGCCGCAGGTGTCTTGTCATTGCCTACGGTTTCTTGTTGTATCACCAACTTTCCGTCGGATTCCATCAAGTCCAACTGATAGAAGTTCTTGCCTTGCCTCAATTCCAAAGTAATGTTCTCTGTAACTTTTCTTCCTTGGTAGAGCAGTTTATCTACTCCGCCAACCTGAGCGACATACGCCCCCAACCTCTTCTCATAGACATTGCCCAACATCTCGAAAAGAGACAAAAAGTTACTCTTGCCCGCTCCATTGGCACCTATCAAGAGATTGATGGGGCGCAGCTGGAGAGACAACTTCTTGAAAGACTTATATCCTTGTATTTTAATCGAGTCCATAACTATTTATTTTTTCCCCTTTTTTCTTTCTCTTTCCGCAAATCATCAAGTAATTTACCTTTATACGAAAAATACTTGGCACCCTGATAAGCTCCGGAAGGTGTTTGCTTTTCTATAGGCAAAAAAGTTCCAACAAATGGAGATAACTTGTAAATTCGTCCTTCATATTCAATAGTATCATCACTGGCTACTTTTACTTCTATTCCAGTTGGTACAAATGTAACCAATTCACCTATTTTCACACCAATCATGCTAAACTTGAAACGTGGTTTCTTGTGAGATTTTTCTTTTTTCAAGATTGGTATTGTTTCACGGGCAATCTTTGGCTTGTTGTCTTCATATTCCGTAACTACTGCATCATCTATAGTCTGTGCAATATCCTTGAAAATATCTAATGCTATTTGTGGCGCGACATTAAAAAACTCGCGATTTTGACGAATACGCAAATCCGTTAAACGGTCAATCGTCTTATGCACCAACTTCTCCACCTCATTATACTTTGCAGTTTCCATAGTTGCAAAGATTTCAAAAGGAAGAGGCACAGCCGTATTATCCAGTTCCTTTGAACGAACATCTACAGGTCGTGAACTCTTACCTATCTTAACCCAATCCTCACGAAAGCTAGGATTGGTAAGGATATAAACATAACCTTTATTATCATTGCTCATAGTGCCTGTTTTTTTCAATATTATTTTTCGGATAATGGCAAATGGTGATGTTGGCTCATAAGCCTTCAATCCCTCGTCACCGGTAAATATCTCCACCTCGTATCCCAAATCGGTATAGTATTGTACTACCTCCACGATAGAAGCGTAGCCTAAAGCTTGTCCGCCAATAACAGTCTCTTTCCATTTTTCAGCTAACTTCTTCAGATTCTCTGGATTCCAAAGGTTACTTTGCTCCGTAAATGCAGCCCAAGGAGATTCTTTGAGACCATGTCGTATGTTACCAAGGCATTGCTTGGTCCACAAGTCTCCTTGCCTGGCACTTTCAACCAAACGCAGAGCACACTCGTATCTACAACCAAAACCTTTTTCATAACCTATTATTTATCATCATACAGCCAATACTTCCAGAAGCCATCAACTTGGCAAGATTCTCTTTTTCTTCCAAGAGATTGACATGGCTGTCACCGTGTTTGTCACGAGTAACATAACTGACAAAAGGATTCATCTTGTTGCCCAATTCGTCTAAAAGAACAGGATTATGCGTGGTGCAAAGCACATCTACTTGTCGTTGGTGAGACAACTCTTTAAGCATATCCACCAATTCCTTGGCACGTGAAGGCATGGGGTCAAGAATAAAGACATTGCGCAAATGAGCATAAATCATAGGAAGGAAATCCAAAGTAGCTTGCACTCCATAAACCGTCCAAGTGATATTGCGAACACTGTCCACAAACTTTTCTGGCACAACATTCCACCCTGCATCCTTGAGATGGATTTCACAAAGCCCATAGCTAAATGTTGCGTCTTCCCTTTTCACTCTCAAATCAACGACATATTCGCTGCCGTTGTCTTCTATATCCACACTTAGGCAGAATCCGTTCTCGCCACGACGTACAATCCAATCTTCCCCACCTCTCACGGTCTGGATAGCATCAAGCAAGCTCTTGCCTTCAGCTACAGCACGCAAGAAAGCAAATGCATCGAGTACATTCGACTTGCCGCTGGCATTGGTTCCTATGAGAATACCCAACGAGTCTATATATAGCGAAGAGTCCTTGAAGCTCTTCCAGTTTTGTAATCTTATCTTTGTTATCATTGGTCAATGTGATATTCCAAATAGTATCTTATTGCAAATTTACAATAATTTTCGGACAGGCATCATAAACATGGCCAAACGAAATAAATATCTTCGCCAAAATGTTGCGGTTGTCGTATTTTTACCTAATTTTGCCGCGGTATATTCTTACCATATATATTAAAAATGTTGTATGTACGATTATGTCCATGCGTGTGATTATATCCAAGGTTAGGGCTTGCCTTCTGCCATTGCTTGTCGCCATCCTGCTCGCCTCTTGTGGGCGCGAGGAGCCGAAGCGGTCTGTCTATTATTGGCAGACCACGCTGCGCGTGGATGCCGCCGAGCGTGCCTTCCTCGCGCGCAATGGGGTGGGAAAGGTCTATTGCCGCTATTTCGACGTGGTGACTGGCGACGATGGGCCGCAACCCAACGCCACCATAGCCTTTGAGGGCGCTTTCCCCAAGACGGTGGAGGTGGTGCCTGTGGTGTTTATCGTAAACGACTGCATGAGGCAACCTCACGACGGGCTGGCGGAGAAAATAGCAAAGCGCGTGGCACAGATGAACGTAACCAACGACCTGCCCGCGGCCAAGGAGTTGCAGGTCGACTGCGACTGGACCATAACAACGCGGAGAGCCTTTTTCGCCTTCCTTGAAAGACTCCGCGCGCTATGCCACGACCGCGGCATGAAGCTGTCGGTCACCATACGCCTGCACCAGTTGTCGCAGCCCGCGCCTCCTGCCGACCATGGCGTGCTGATGATGTACAACACGGGCGACGTGACCAAGCTCGACGTGCACAAGCCCATCCTCGACATCAAGGACGTGATGCCTTATATGCGTTATCTCCGCGGCTATGGCATGACTCTCTCCTCGGCTTACCCGCTCTTCACCTGGCGTGTGCTCTTCCGTGGCGGCAAATACGTGGGCATAATGCATGGCGACGACGACCTGCCCGTGTTGCCGGGCGACAGCATAGCCCTTAGGCAGCCGGAGCTTGACGACATACTCAAGGCGAAAAAGGCCGTGGACGACGCGAGGAGCGACGCCAACAGCGAGATCATACTCTATGACTTGAACGATAAGAACATTAAACGATTTACCAATGAAAACTTTAAGGAAATTTACAAGTAGCTTGACTATAATGTTGCTTGCCGCCACCACCGCCCACGCGTGCGGATCGGAAGGGCCTCGACACAACAACTACCTCTTCTCCGTGTTCAACCGCTCGCTCATGAGCGACCGTTTCACCGATGCCACCGAGAAGTTCTGGCAAAGCTATGTCGGCAATGCCGATATGCCATCTTACAGGTGGGGAGGCCGCGACGAGGTGATGAGCAAGGCCAAGAAGCTCAACGACACGGATATGATGACCTACTGCCGCCGGTTGGACAGCTATCTCGACAATTGCGTCATCTTCAACTCATGGGAATATCCCACGAAGCAGCAGTTGGCACGCCGCACGTCGACGCTCACCAACCTGTTGCAGGCATCAAAGACTTATCAAGGCAAACGCCTCCGCCCCCAATACAACCTCATGCGCATGCGTGCCCTTCTCGGGCTGAAGCGTTACCAGGAAGGCGTGAACTTCTGGAACACCACCGGCAAGCGGATGCAGCCGAGCGTGTATCGCGACATGGCGCGCAACATCTATGCCGGATGCCTGTGGCGACTTGGCAAGAAGAGCCAGGCAATAGAGACCTATGCCGAGCAAGAAGACTACCAGAGCCTGAAATATTGCGTGCGAGGCTATCGCAACCTCGCGGGCATACAGAAGGTGTATGCCACTAATCCCAAATCGGCCACGCTCACCTACCTCGTGCAAGACTTCGTGAACAACGTGCAGGAGACGATGGACGTGTATGACGAGAGCCGCATGGCCACTGGCGAGATGACAAAGAGCGAGCTCGACGAGTGGATGAAGGAGATAGACGCCAAGAACATCACCACGGCTGAGGCCAATAGCTTCATCACGTTCGCCAAGGGCGTGGTGGCGGAAGGCAAGACCAACGCCCCATGCCTTTGGCAAACGGCGATAGGTTGCATAGAACACCAACTGGGACTCTACGACAAGGCGAAGGCCGACCTCGACAAGGCCATGTCGCTCGCGGGCACGCAGAGGATGAAGGACAACGCGCGCGCCATCTACGCCGCCAACTCCATCTTTGCCGAGAAACACCATGACGAGGCTTTCGACAAGTGGCTGGCAGGGGAGATGAAATGGCTCGACGCCAAGTCGGCGGAGGAGCGCAAGAACGACACGCTCTACGATGCCGACCACTATCGCGACGTGCAAGAGCGCATGGTCTACAACGGGCTCGTGCCTATGCTCACCAGCGAGGGACGCACAAATGCCGCCCTCGTATTGTTGAGCGGCATGAACGACAACAATTGTTCACCGCAGTGGTTTTACAATGGCATCTATTTCAACGCGCTCAACGACGCGAAGATAGACAACCTCAAGGCTTATGCCGAATACCTTGGCAAGCAACCGTCCGACTCGCTTGAGAGCTGGGCGTGGCAGCGCGCCTACCGCGACGCCAACTTCTACAACGACATCATTGGTACGAGGCTCCTCGCCCAGGCGCGCTTCGCCGACGCCATACCTTTCCTTGAGAAGGTGAGCCTGGACTTCCTCAACATCCAAAACATAGCGCCTTACGCGGCGCAACGCAGCTATGCCAAGGAACGCTGGATGGGCAAGCAACCCGTGTCGCTGCCCGAATGCCTGACGGAGGAGCAACAGGCGACATTGCCTAAGCTGACGGAGAACAAGAAGTTGCGCTATTGCCGCGATATGCTGAGCCTCACGAGTCAATATTCGCTCATGAAGCCTTCTGAGGAACGCATGCGCAAGGCGTATGAGCTTGCCTCGATGTGGTATCAGGGCAGTCACGAGGGCGACTGCTGGTGGTTGAAACAGTATGGCGTGAGCGTCGTGCAAGACAGCGCCATGGTGGGCACCGCCGACTTCATCGCCAAGGCTGTGACCCTGCTCGACGAAAGCGCGCAAAGCACCGATTTCCAGCTCAAGGAGAAGAGCCTGTATGCCCTCGCCTTCATGCATAGTGGCGGCCTTTGGTTCTTTGAGGGATGGGACGATGCCTCACAGCAGTTTTACGACATCAACAACATCAAGACGCAGCCCGAGACAAGGCAATACAAGGCCATGCAGACCTTGGCGGCATTCTACGCCGACAATGCCTCGCGTGTGGACGGCTTCGTGTCGAGATGCGACATGCTCAGGCGTTTCCGCGGGCTTCAATAATGGTGCAATGTTGATTCTAAAAAAACAGAAAAAACATTTTACAAAAGGTCTTCAGAGAATCGATTTTCCCCAATCAAGCAGTCTTTTGGTCGAACCGAGGCTATTCTTTGGCTGTTTTGATAAACGGTTGAATGTCAATGTATTGTGTTTCCGAGTGCTCCCCGGTGTTGCCGACGCGATAAAATGGCATCGGCTTTACATTGGAAACATGTCGCCTTTACATTGGAAAGCCAACGGCTCTGCGCTAGAATCGCGTCGGCATTACCCTTAAATGCCGACGACATTTGGCTACTATGGCTAAAAAACATGGTCGAAAGCCCACCGACGGTGCTGCAAGGAGACAGGGGCGAACCGTTTTTCCGTTCTGGATGCACCTGTTCTCAAGTGTTAAATTTTAGCAATAATATATTACGTTTCAACTGCTTTGCAGGGGTCGACTATGTACCGGCCCCTGCAAATCGTTTACGTCTTTTTCTTCCATGTAATTACATGCACGGACATTTCTCCGTATTTTGGCCGTCATAGTCATTTTGTTGCCTGAATTTGCTAACAACCAAAGCCGTTTTACGATACAATTGCCCTCAATTCCAGGTTTCAGCATAGACACTCATTGCCAAGTGCGGATTTTTTGCTAACTTTGCCCACAGAAAGCAACAAATCAATTATGGGAAAAGTAATACTCACTGGCGACCGTCCCACAGGCCGCCTCCATCTCGGACACTATGTGGGAAGCCTTCGTCGCCGCGTGGAACTTCAAAACAAGGGCGATTATGACCGTATGTTCGTCTTCATGGCCGACGTGCAGGCCCTTACCGACAACGCGTCCAACCCCGACAAGATACGCGACAACATCGTCAACGTGGCGCTCGACTATCTCTCTGCCGGTCTCGACCCCACCAAGTGTACGCTCTACGTGCAGAGCCGCATTCCGGAGCTCGCCGAGCTGACGACGTATCTTATGAACATCGTCTCCGTGAGCCGCGTGCAACGCAACCCTACGGTGAAGACCGAGGTCAAGCTCCGTGGCTTCGAGAACGACTCCATTCCTTTGGGCTTCTTCTGCTACCCCGTGTCGCAGGCCGCAGACATCGCCGCATTCAAGGCTACCACAGTGCCCGCCGGAGAAGACCAGGAACCGATGCTGGAGCTGACGCGTGAGCTTGTGAACCGTTTCAACAACACTTACGCCCCCGTGCTCGTGGAGCCAAAGATCATGCTCCCCGAGAACGCCACGGCGCGCCGCTTGCCCGGAACCGACGGCAAGGAGAAGATGTCGAAGAGCCTTGGCAACTGCATCTACCTCTCCGACGACGCTGACACCGTGTGGAAGCAGGTGAAGGCGATGTATACCGACCCGACCCATCTCAACGTCTCAGACCCGGGCCACGTGGAGGGCAACGCCGTGTTCACTTATCTCGACGCCTTCGCCACCGACCAAGACTTCGCCGACTTCTGGCCGGAGTTCAGCAACCTCGACGAGCTGAAGGCAGCTTATCAGCATGGCGGCATTGGCGACATGAAGTGCAAGAAGATGCTCAACAATGTCATCAACCGCATGCTCGACCCCATCAGGGCTCGCCGTGCCGAGTATGAGAAAGACATACCCGAGATATTCAATATCCTGAAGAAGGGCTCCGACGCGGCTCGCGAGGTGGCGGCGCAGACCATGGACGAGGTGCGCAAGGCCATGCGCATAGACTATTTCGAGGACGAGGAACTGATAAAAGAGCAAACAGCTAAGTTCAGTGGAAAATAATCACGACTATGAGGTAATGGCCCCGGTGGGCAGCCGCGACTCGCTCGCCGCTGCCATTCAGGCCGGTGCCGACTCCGTTTATTTCGGGGTTGGGCAGCTCAACATGCGCTCTCACTCGGCAAACCATTTCGACCTCAACGACCTCGACTATATAGTGGCGACTTGCCGTGAGCATGGCATCAAGACCTACCTCACGGTGAACACCATCATCTACGACGAGGACGTGGATACCATGCACACCATCGTGGATGCCGCCGTGAAGGCAGGGGTGTCGGCAGTGATAGCCTCCGACGTGGCGGTGATGACCTATTGCCGCGAGATGGGAATGGAGGTGCACCTGTCAACGCAGCTCAACATAAGCAACGTGGAGGCGCTGGAGTTCTACTCACGTTTCGCCGACGTGAGCGTGCTGGCGCGCGAGCTCAACATGAAGCAGGTTGGGCATATCCACGACGAGATTCTAAGGCGCGGCATCTGTGGCCCATCGGGCAAGCCGGTGAGGATAGAGATGTTTTGCCATGGAGCCCTCTGCATGGCAGTGTCGGGCAAGTGCTACATGAGCTTGCATGCCGTCAATCGCTCAGCCAATCGTGGGCAGTGCGTGCAGATATGCCGACGCAGCTACACAGTGACCGACAACGAGACGGCCAACCAGCTTGAGATAGACAACAAGTATATAATGAGCCCCAAGGACCTCAAGACGATACGCTTCATTGACAAGATGATGGAGGCAGGCGTGAGAGTGTTCAAGATAGAGGGACGCGCCCGTGGCCCAGAATACGTTTACACAGTGGTGAGCTGCTACAAGGAGGCCATCCGGAGCGTACTCGACGGCACGTTCACCGAGGAGAAGAAGGCGGCATGGGACGAGAGGCTCGCCACCGTGTTCAACCGCGGTTTCTGGGACGGCTATTACCAAGGGCAGACCATGGGAGAGTGGAACGACCAATATGGCTCGCTCGCCACAGAGAAGAAAACGCTCGTGGGCATGGTGAACAAGTATTTCAGCAAGCTCAGCGTGGGCGAGATAGCGGTACAGGCGAGCACGTTCAAGAAAGGCGACCGACTGCTCATCACCGGTCCCACGACCGGTGCCATGTATCTCGACGCCACGGAGATTCACGATGACAACGGCCCAATAGAGGAGACCGTGCAACACACCTACGTGTCGGTGCCCGTGCCAGGCAAGGTGAGGCCACACGACAAGGTTTTCAGAATAGACAAGGCGTGAAGACGGAATACATACTTTCGACATGAGAAACTATAACTTAGGCTTCATCTCAGACGAGGACATTTACTTGCACGTAAAGGACACGGTGCTGCAATACAGGCGGAGCATCAACTTGAGAGAGTTCAACCACAACTTGGTAGACCCAATAAAGCTCACGTTCGACTCAAAGATTTATGGCCAGTCCATGAGACAGACCATAGAAGCAGAGTGTATTCGGCAGATTGACAAGACAAACAATAACCAGATAGGCTACTTCCATCAATACCTTTTCAAGTACGCCGGCAATGGCTGGGAAGTGCCTGCCAATGGGACGAAAGGCGGCTTTGACGTGCTGAACGACAGGCTACATTATTATATAGAGATGAAGAACAAGCACAACACCATGAACTCGTCTGCAGCACAGAAGACTTACATGAAGATGCAAGCCAAACTGCTTGATGACGACAAGGCAACGTGTTTGCTTGTTGAGGTTATAGCGAGGAAGTCGCAGAATATAAAGTGGGAGACGACGATTGACGGCAAGAAGTACATTCACGACAGAATACGCCGTGTCTCAATTGACAAGTTTTATGACCTCGTCTTTGGAGGGTCACACGCCTTCTTCAAGTTGTGCAAGGCTCTGCCGTCCATATTGGATGATGTCATAAGCGATGATAAGTCCATAGTATTGGAGAACACCGTCTACGAGGAGATGGACAAGGATGACTTTGCCAAGAGTTTGTACTTGCTCGCCTTCTCAACGTATGAGGGGTTCGATAAATTCTAAAGGGAAAGATTATGTCAACGATTATATCCGCAGCAAACTTCGCTACCTTGATGGGAGTGTCTGGGCATACTGTTTCAATGTGGGGAGCGAGTGGTAAATACAAGGTTAAGGAAGATGATAACGGTAAGTTGTTCTTTGAACTTTCCGACTTGCAGTCTGTGCCGGAAATCGCCGAGATGACCAATTCCAAATGGGAAGAGGAAATGAAGGTAAAACCACTGCGTGAATATACCAGCATAGAGTTGTTTGCTGGGGCTGGCGGCCTTGCGTTGGGCATGAGCATGGCAGGATTCAAGCATGTGTTGTTGAGCGAGATAGACCATGACGCATGCGCCACGCTTATGCACAACCGTCCAAGTTGGCATGTGGCGGAAGGTGACATTCACCAATTAGACTTCTCCAAATACAAGGATAAAGTGGATTTGCTTACTGGAGGCTTCCCTTGTCAGGCATTCAGCTACGCTGGACTTAAGGGAGGCTTCGCCGATACGAGGGGAACCTTGTTCTTCGAGTTGGCACGTGCTGTAAAGGAAGTCAACCCAAAGGTCTTTATGTGCGAGAACGTGAAAGGCTTGGCATCGCACGACAATGGCAAGACGCTGGCAGTCATCAAGAACACTATCAAGGAGCTTGGATATACCCTGGTAGAGCCAAGGGTGCTGAAGGCCGTGAAATACATGGTTCCCCAAAAACGCGAAAGGATAATTCTCGTAGCGATACGCAATGATTATGCTGAGAAGGTGGAGTTCAAGTGGCCTTCACCTTATCATCGCATAATGACCCTGCGTGATGCCTTTTACAAAGGTGACCTGTATGATACGGACGTGCCAACTTCAATGGGACAAACATATCCCGAAAAAAAGAAAAAGGTCTTGGACTTGGTGCCGCAAGGAGGTGATTGGCGTGACTTGCCAGAAGATGTCGCGAAGGAATACATGGGCGGCAGTTACTTTTTGGGTGGTGGCAAGACAGGTATGGCTCGGAGGTTGTCTCTTGATGAACCAAGCCTGACGCTTACTTGCGCTCCCGCGCAGAAGCAGACGGAGCGTTGCCATCCTTTGGAAACGCGCCCGTTGACAATCAGGGAATACGCACGTATACAGACGTTCCCAGACGACTGGTCTTTCATGGGCAATGGCTCTTCGCAATATAAGCAGATTGGCAATGCCGTGCCCGTGAATCTCGCGTATGCCATGGGGCGAGCCTTGGTTAGATTGCTCAATGACATAGAGCGACTTTGAAATATTATTTATAAAGAAATTATGGCAAAGACGATAAACGAATTGCAAGACGAGGTAGTGGCGGAGTTTTCCGACTTCGACGACTGGATGGACAAATACCAGATGCTCATAGACTTGGGCAACGACCTCGACACCTTGAACGAAAAGTATAAGACGGAGCAGAACCTCATTGACGGTTGCCAGAGCCGCGTGTGGCTGCAATGCGACAACGTGGACGGCAAGCTCATGTTCTCTGCCGACAGCGACGCGTTGATAGTGAAAGGCATTGTGGCGTTGCTCATACAGGTGCTTAGCGGGCACACGCCGAAGGAGATTCTCGATGCCGACCTTTATTTCATCGAGAAGATAGGACTTCGCGAGCATCTCTCGCCCACGCGCAGCAACGGGCTGCTGGCCATGGTGAAGCAGATAAAGGCTTACGCCCTCGCCTATGACGCCAAGGAGCATGAGAAAGCTTAAGACCATAGAGATGCATCGCCTGAGCGTGGATGAGTTTAAGGCAGCGGAGAAGTTGCCGCTCATCGTCGTGCTCGACAACGTGCGCTCTTTGTATAATGTGGGCAGCGTTTTTCGCTCAGCCGACGCTTTCCGCGTGGAGGCGGTGTGGTTGTGCGGCGTGACAGGCTGTCCGCCAAACGCAGAGATTCACAAGACCGCGCTCGGTGGGGAGGACAGCGTGGACTGGAGATACTTCAAGGACACCGAGGATGCCGTGAGGGAACTTCACGAAAGAGGCTATTTCGTGTGGAGCGTTGAGCAGGTGGAAGGTTCGACAAAGCTCCAAGACCTGAAGGTGGGCAATGATGCCGCTTGCGCCGTGATTCTAGGCAATGAGGTCAAGGGCGTGCAACAAAGTGTGGTAGACATGAGCGACGGTTGCCTGGAGATTCCACAGTTTGGCACCAAGCACAGCCTGAACGTTAGCACTACCGCCGGCATCGTGATTTGGGAGTTCGCGAAGCAATTTATAAAATAGGTAATGAGTAGAAAGAATGATTGATATTTGCAGCATAGGCCACATCACGCGCGACAAGATCGTCACGCCCGATAATACTGTCTACATGGCAGGCGGCACATCGTTTTACATGACTTATGGCATGAGCCACCTGCCACGCACGGTGGGCTATCAGCTCGTGACGAAGGTGGGCGAGGAAAGCAAGGACGACCTGGACAAGATAAAGTCGCTGGGCTTCGATACCGTGTGCTATCCGAGCAGGCATACCGTGTTCTTCGAAAATATTTATGGCAAGGACAGCAACGACCGCACGCAACGCGTGAGGTCAAAGGCGGATGCCTTCACCGTTGACGACGTAAATCCATTGGAGGCCAAGGTGTTTCACCTTGGCTCATTGCTCGCCGATGACTTCTCGCCCGAGGTGGTGGAAGCCCTCGCCGAGAAAGGCACCGTCTCCATCGACGCTCAAGGCTACCTGAGAGAGGTGGTGGGTGAAGAGGTGAGACCGGTGGAGTGGAAGGACATGAAACGCGTGCTCCGCTACACGGGCATACTGAAGCTCAACGAGAGCGAGATGCAGACCATCGTGGGGAGCAATGACCCATACGAGGTGGGCAAGCAACTCGCGGCTTATGGCGTTGGCGAGGTGGTGATAACCCTCGGCAGCTATGGCTCGGTGATTTTCGCTGAAGGCAAGGCGCATGACATTCCCGCTTACAAGCCAAGGAAACTCGTAGACGCGACAGGTTGTGGCGACACATATTCCACGGGCTATCTTTGGTGCAGGGCCCAGGGCATGAGCATTGATGAGGCTGGAAGGTTCGCCGCGGCAATGTGCTCGAAAAAGCTGGAGCATTCGGGTCCCTTTGATGGCACGATAAGCGACATAGAACAGTTGATAGGTTAAGCGAGAGGAAATGAACACAGAAAGAACCAGAAGCAAGTCGATATACCGAAGCATTCGCGATTATGCCATTATAGCCATAGCGATGATCATGGGCGTGATAGGCTTGAACCTTTTCCTCGTGCCCAACGAGATAACCATGGGAGGCACCATGGGTATAGCGGAAATAGTTTATTGGGGAACGGGAATCCCTACCCAATACACCTATTTCGCGATCAACGCCGCATTGCTGGTGTCCGCCTTGAAAGTGCTGGGATGGCACTTTTGCGTAAAGACAATATATGCAGTGGTTGTATTCACCGTGGGGTCTTCCGTTTTCCAATGGCTTGGCTTCGCCAATGCTCACCTCCTTGCCGACCAGAAGTTCATGGCGTGCATCGTGGGTGGCGTGTTCATGGGCACGAGCGTGGGTCTTGGACTCTCGGCTGGCGGCAGCACGGGAGGCTCCGACGTTGTGGCTGCGATGATTCATAAATATCGGGACGTGTCGTTGGGCCATATCATCCTTTTTTGCGACCTCGCCATCATTACGTCGAGTTATGTGGTATTGCACGATTGGGAGAAAGTGCTCTATGGCTACGTCTTGCTCTTCATCGTCTCTTTCTGCGTTGATTATGTCGTAAACTCGCTGCGCCGCTCGGTGCAGTTCCTTATCATATCCAAGAAATGGGAAGAGATAGGCGAGGCAATAAACAAGATCGCCGACAGGGGCTGCTCCACGCTCAACGGCAACGGATTCTATTCCAAGCGTGATATAAAGGTGATATTCTGCATAGCCAAGAAGAGCGAGTCGTCGATGATCTTCGACCTCGTAGACGAGATAGACCCCGACGCTTTCGTGGCTCAAAGCGCAGTCATCGGTGTCTACGGCCAAGGTTTTGACCGCGTGAGAGTGAGGAAGAAAATCAGCCTGGAGGAGATTAAAAAGGAGATAAAGGCGTGAATAATGCGTCGTCTCCCATTTATTCAGTAATTTTGCATCAGCAATAACAAGTTTGATATAAACGTTTATATAATATATGGCATTAAAATGTGGTATCGTGGGATTGCCCAATGTGGGTAAGTCCACGCTTTTCAACTGCCTGTCGAGCGCTAAGGCTCAGGCAGCCAATTTCCCTTTCTGTACGATAGAGCCCAACCTCGGTGTGATCACCGTGCCCGATGAGCGACTCACCAAACTCGCGGAGATTGTGCATCCGGGACGCATAGTGCCAGCCACGTGTGAGATTGTGGACATCGCCGGACTGGTGAAGGGCGCGTCGAAAGGTGAGGGCTTGGGCAACAAGTTTCTTGGCAATATTCGCGAGTGTGATGCCATTATCCATGTCATTCGCTGCTTCGATGATGATAATGTGGTGAGAGAGGGAGGCGCTCCCGTGGATCCTGCTGCCGACAAGGACGTAATCGACACAGAGCTGCAACTCAAAGACTTGGAGACCATAGAGGGTCAACTGTCAAAGCAAGAGAAGATAGCCGCAACGGGAAACAAGGACGCCAAGGTGCTTGTTGACGTGCTACACGCCTACAAGGAGGTGCTCGACAAAGGCGAGAACGCGCGCGCCGTGACTTTTGAAACGAAGGAAGAGCAGAAGGCCGCTCACGACTTGTTCCTGCTCACCACAAAGCCTGTACTTTATGTTTGCAACGTGGACGAGGCAAGCGCGAAGACAGGCAATAAATACAGTAAGATAGTTGAGGAGATAGCCGCCAAGGAAGGAGCCGAGGCCATGGTCATTGCCGCCAAGACTGAGGAGGACATAGCGTCGCTTGACACCTATGAGGAGAAAATGCTTTTCCTCGACGATCTCGGACTGGAGGAGAGTGGCGTTAATCGACTCATAAAGAAGGCTTATCACTTGCTCAACCTGCAGACATTCATTACCGCGGGCGAGATGGAGGTAAAGGCTTGGACATTCCATAAGGGATGGAAGGCGCCACAGTGTGCTGGCGTGATACACACCGACTTTGAGAAAGGCTTCATCCGCGCGGAGGTCATCAAGTATGCCGACTATATGCAATATGGCTCGGAGACTGCCGTGAAAGAGGCTGGCAAGCTGAACATAGAGGGCAAGGAATATGAGGTGCAAGACGGTGACATAATGCACTTCCGCTTCAATGTTTAAACGGTTACTGCGATGACTGATCTGCTCTACATTGTTTGGAATCCTTCGGAAGTGATATTCCACGTGGGTTCCTTTGGCGTGAGGTGGTATGCCATGTGTTGGCTCATGGGTTTGCTGCTTGGCACGTTGCTTATGGCAAAGCTCTACAAGGACGAGAAAATACCAGACGAGAAGTTTGATCCTCTCTTCATGTATATCTTTGTAAGCGTGCTCATTGGCGCGCGTCTCGGGCATTGCCTTTTCTATCAGCCCGACTATTTCCTGTCGTCGGGCAAACACATAGTGGAGATGTTTTTGCCAATCCACTACATGACAGACGGCTCATGGAAGTTCACGGGCTATGAGGGCCTCGCATCTCATGGAGGCGTGATAGGAATGATAATTGCCATATTCATATATGCCAAACGCAACAAGATTAACGTGTGGACGGTGTTTGACAATATGGGCATCTGCTCGTGTATCACGGCCACATTCATACGCTTGGGCAACCTCATGAACTCCGAGATCATAGGTAGGGTAACGGATGTGCCTTGGGCGTTCATCTTCGAGAAGGTCGATAAGTATCCACGTCATCCGGGACAGTTGTATGAGGCCATTGCCTACGCTTGCTTCTTCCTGATAATCTACGCCATTTACAAGAAGCGTCCAGAGAAGGTTGGCAGTGGGTTCTATGTGGGTCTTTGCTTGACGCTCGTGTTCTCGGCGCGCTTCTTGATAGAGTTTGTCAAGGACATTCAAGAGCCTTTCGAGGCAGGCATGGCTCTCGACATGGGACAGATACTCTCCATTCCAATAATCGCCATCGGTGTGGCGTGCATGGTTGGCGGAAAATGGATGAAGAAAATAGGCGCGAAAATAAATGATTGATATTTCCTTTGCTGTTTGGGAAATAATCATTACCTTTGTGCCGCAGTTTTAATGCATTGCATTATAACGGCTTTGATAGCAGCTTGCGCTTGCAAGACAGCTATACATAAAGGGCTCTGATAGTTCAATGGATAGAACGGAGGTTTCCTAAACCTTTGATCTGGGTTCGATTCCCAGTCGGAGTACAAGATTAAAGTTCAACTGCTAGAATAATAACGTTTTAGCATTTTAAGTTTGCTTGAATTGCACGTACTTTTTCTCAGCAAGTCGCTTTCAAGCCTCCTCAACGACAAGTAAAAATCAAAGAATAAGCCAAAACTTAGATAGGATTGAGTTATTTGTCTTGTTTTATCAAACAGTAGCAAAAACAGTAGCAAAAATAAGGTGCAAAATTTGGTGTGTTTGAAAAATCATCTGAAATCATGTATAAATCAACGGGGTGGTGAGAATGCATGTTGTATTTCCGGGATAGTCCGCATTACCTAAAGTAAACAAAAACACGCCAGTACTCATCAACGAGCTCCAGCGTGTTTTTATGTTTAACTTAAAATTGATTTCAAACAGATGAATACCTCACGGTATCCATGCGTTTCCGTTAAACAATCTATCAAATCTACCTTAAACCTAATAACTAAAAACCTAAATCTATTACTACTAACCTAAACAATCTATTAACCTTTTGACAGTGCAAAGTTACACTTATTACAATTATATATCAAATAACTTATATGTTTTTTTTGAAAAAAGGCTTGCTTATTGATATAAATCAATTATTTGTGTGCGAACACATCTGTTTTTTGTAAGTAAAGCTCACTTATTTGTATTATATTGATGATTTTTCAAATCATTTTCTTACCTTTGCTAAACAATATAAATTCGGTTAGATTATGGCAATGAGGGTGTTGATAGTCAATACGAGTGAACGCGAGGGTGGCGCCGCGGTTGCGGCCAACCGCTTGATGGACGCGCTCAACAACAATGGCGTAAAAGCCAAGATGCTCGTTAGGGACAAGGAAACAGACAATATCACCGTTGTTGGCTTGAAAGGTGGACTTATCCAACGTTTACATTTCCTGTGGGAACGCTGGTGTGTGTATTATCATTTGTATTTCAAGCGTGAACATCTTTTCGACCTTGACATAGCTAACACAGGATATGATATCACGAAGTTGCCAGAATTCAAGGAGGCAGACGTGATTCATCTTGCTTGGATAAACCAGGGCTTTCTCTCGTTGAACGTCATCAAGAAGATTATCAATAGTGGTAAGGCCGTTGTATGGACCATGCACGACTTGTGGCCAGCGACAGGTATTTGTCATTTCACTTTTGGTTGCGAGGCGTATAAGGGACAATGTCGCAAATGTTTCTACCTTCCAAGGGGAGGGCAGGCAACCGATTTGTCAACACGTGTATTTAATAAGAAGAAAAAGCTTTATTATAATAGCGGAATCCACTTCGTGGCATGCAGCAAGTGGCTTGGCGGTAGCGCAAGGCAAAGTAGCTTGTTGACAGGCTTGCAACTGTCTGTCATTCCAAACCCCATAGACACTCACGTGTTTTATCCGAAAGACAAGCCTGCCGCCCGACTGCATTCCATGCTTCCGGAAGATAAACGTTTGATTCTTTTCGTTTCTCAGCGCGTTACCGCTGAACGCAAGGGCATGGCTTATTTCATCAAGGCTGTCTCCCTTCTTGTAGAGCGTTATCCGGAGACGAAGGAAAATACGGCGATAGCCATTCTTGGCGGTCGTGCCGATGAAGTGGTGTCCCAGCTTGCCTTGCCATCTTTCCCATTGGGGTATGTCAGAAACGAGCGTCAGTTGGTGGATGTGTACAACTCTGCCGACGTGTTCGTTATACCGTCGCTAGATGAGAATCTGCCAAACACGATTATGGAGTCCATGGCTTGTGGCGTGCCCTCGGTTGGATTTAAGGTTGGCGGTATACCAGAGATGATAGATCATCAAAAGAACGGTTATGTAGCCAACTATAAGGATGCAGGTGACCTTGCCGCTGGCATTCATTGGGTTTTGGATGAGGCCGACAAGGAAGATCTGAAGAAGCAGTGCGTTCAGAAAGTAATGTCTTGTTATTCGCAACGCTCTGTGGCTATGAGATATGTTGAGGTATATAATCAAGCACTTGCCTTCAAGAATTATAAATTGTAATCTATTGCGTTCATGATTAAGTTTACGATAATCACTTGTACATATAATGCGGCTTCGGTACTGAAACGTACACTAAGCAGTGTCCTGAGCCAGAAATACGCCGACATTGAGCATATTATCCTTGATGGCTTGTCGAAGGATGACACGGTAAGAATGGCTATGGACTACAAGCAGTACTCTGATAAATTGGATAATGGTCATGAGGTTACTGTCATCTCGGAGAAGGATGGTGGTCTTTACGATGCCATGAACAAGGGCATTCGCCTTGCCACGGGCGAGTACATGATTTTCCTCAACGCGGGAGACGTTTTTCCTGAGCCAGAGACATTGGAGGCTGTTGCCGCTTCTTTTTGCGACGGAGAGCAGTTGCCAGGCGTGCTTTATGGAGATACCGACATTGTGGCCATGGACGGTCATTTCATTCGACATCGCAGGCTGTGCCCTCCAAAGAAACTCACATGGCGGTCTTTTCAATGGGGGATGCTTGTTTGCCACCAGGCTTTTTACGCGCGAACCGATCTTGCTAAGGAAACCTTATATAATAATGTGGATTATCGTTTCTCAGCCGATGTTGACTGGTGTATTCGGATAATGAAACTTAGCGCGAAGCGTAATTTGGCATTGCGCAATGTCAATGCGGTGGTGGTTAATTACCTTGACGGCGGAATGACAAATAAAAACCATAAGGCCTCGCTTAAGGAAAGATTCCATGTAATGGCGAAACATTATGGTTTTGTGCGTACGACCATCTTACATCTTTATTTCGTAATTAGGTCTTTCGTGAGAAAATAGCTTTTATGCCTTAATCTTTTAATCGTATTCTTTATTCAAGTTGTTATCAGACGTTAGACATATCTGATGATCATTCCAGCCCTTACTTTCTGGTTCTTGCTTCTGAAACCATTTAGGCTCATGATCTTTTCGACGCTAACACCTACTTTCTTCGCGATAGACGCGAGAGTCTCTCCGCTTTGAACCTTATAGTATACACGCTCCGGGGCGTTCATGGCCTCGCGCACATCTTCTGGCGTGTCATCGTTGCTGCGACCGAGTTCACCATAAATCATGTCGTGTGTATATCCTCCGTTACCAATTTTTCCACGTTCGCGTGTTGCTACCTCCGACTCGCTGTCGTATGTTCGCTTATTGAATGTGTAATAGTCGCCAGTTACGTCTTGGTTGCGGAAATCAAAGAAGAGGGCTGGATTCAAGGCCACTCCACAAAGGCGTGTCTCAAAATGCAAGTGAGAGCCAGTGCTTCGGCCTGTGTTGCCACCGAGGGCGATAGGCTCACCAGCCCGCACGTTCTCGTTTTCAGTAACAAGTTGTTTTGATAGGTGTCCATAAATGGTCTCAAGGCCGTTGGGATGCCTTATGACTATATAATTACCATAACCGCCGGCCTCATATCTTACGATTCGAACCTTTCCAGTGAAAGCGGCGCGGATGGTGTCGCCTGTGTATACTTTAATGTCCAGTCCCTTGTGTTGGCGACCCCATCGTGAGCCGAAGTTGCTTGTCACCACGCGGCTTGGCGTTGGCATGCAAAAATGCCGGAGGTTAATGGTGAAAGAGTCGGGAAGTTCTGTGGCACGGTGAGCGTAGGTGTTATCCCATTCGTCACCGTAGAGTTGTGCGGCTGGCGATTGGTAATTTTCGCGTTCTATTACGCTCTTCACTTCTATAGAGTCGAGTTTCTTTGCTCTTCTGTCTATTGGAGCTTGTCTTGCTAACAGGTCTTGTGCCATTGCGGTACTGGCAGTGAAAACAAAAAACAATAATGCCCCAACTATCTTGATGTTCTTTTTTAATGCCATTCAGTGTAATTTCTTTCAGGTTTGCAACGATACAGTAACAAATGTTTCGTTTACATCCACAAAGATATAAAAAAAGAGCCAAAATTGATTTGGCTCAAGTAAATTTTATTGGTTGTTTAACAGAAATTGCGTACAATTGCGATTGTGTTAACATAAGTTAGGAAAAGATTACGTTTCGTCAACTGATAACACCCCAATTGACATTCGTGTTTTTCAAATCTCTCAAATGTTGCCACAAAAGGTCGTATTTGGGGTTGGCGCAGTTGGGGTCATCGTCTATAATCTTCTTTGCCTCGTTTCTCGCGAGCTGCACAATTTGCCCGTCGCGGGCTATGTTGGCTATCTTCAGGTCGAAGGCCATGCCGCTTTGAGCCGTTCCCTCCAAGTCGCCTGGACCGCGAAGTTTCAGGTCTGCCTCCGCAATCCTGAACCCGTCGTTGGTTTGGCACATAATGTCGATTCGCTTGCGAGTGTCTTGCGACAGTTCGTAGCTTGTCACGAGGATGCAGAAACTCTGTTTGGCTCCACGTCCAACACGTCCGCGAAGCTGGTGGAGCTGCGAAAGCCCGAATCGCTGGGCGTCCATTATCACCATCACCGAGGCATTGGGCACGTTTACACCAACCTCTATTACGGTGGTGGCAACGAGGATTTGAGTCTTTCCCTGCACAAACTTCAGCATCTCTGCCTCCTTGTCCTTGGGCTTCATCTGCCCATGAACCTTGCTCATGGAATAACTTGGGAATATCTGCTTTAGCACCTCGTAGCCATCCTCAAGGTTTTTCAAGTCTTTCTTCTTTCCCTCCTCAATAACCGGGAAAACGATGTATACCTGTCTTCCCTCATTTATTTGCTTGGCAATGCCGGTATAAAGGGAAGTCATTTGGTTATTGTACTTGTGGATTGTAACAATGGGCTTTCTGCCCGGTGGCAACTCGTCGATAACGCTCACGTCGAGGTCGCCATACAATGTCATGGCAAGGGTACGCGGTATGGGGGTCGCGGTCATCACAAGGATATGAGGTGGCCGTTCGCTCTTCTTCCATAGTTTAGCTCGTTGTGCCACTCCGAAACGGTGTTGTTCGTCTATTACGGCAAGTCCAAGTTTTTTGAAGACCACGTTGTCTTCTATGATTGCATGCGTCCCCACTATGATATTAATAGAACCATTGGCAAGGGCTTCGAGCACGTCGGCCCGCCTCTTTCCTTTCACGATGCCTGTGAGGAGTTCAACCTTGATGTCCATGCCTTGCAGAAACTCTGTTATGGTATTCAAGTGCTGTTCTGCCAAGATTTCCGTTGGTGCCATTATACAAGCCTGGAATCCATTGCCTATGGCTATGAGCATTGCCATGAGTGCGACAAGGGTCTTCCCGGAGCCTACGTCGCCTTGCAACAGCCTGTTCATCTGAATGCCCGACCGCATATCCTCGTGAATCTCGTGAACCACTCGTTTTTGGGCATTGGTCAATTCAAAAGGAAGGTTGTTCTTGTAAAAGACGTTGAGCGGGGCACCGACGCGCATGAAAGTGAAGCCGCGGTATTTGTGACGTTGCTCCGTGGCGTAGCGCAAGATGTTGAGCTGCACGTAGAACAGTTCCTCGAATTTCAGTCGCTCCTGAGCTTGTTGCACGTCGCGCAGCGACTTTGGGTAGTGTATCTTCCTTAGAGCGTCGTCTCTTGAAATGAGGTGCAGCCTTGTAATCAGCTCTTTCGGCAGCGTCTCGGGAATTGAGCCTTGTGGAATGCGCGCCACCAGAGCCTTCGTCATCTTCTCCATGGCTCTCGACGTTATTCCACGATCTTTCATGGTTTGGGTGGTGATGTAATAGGGTTGCATCCCCATTGTCGAGAGCTGGAGATTAGAGGCTTTCTCCATGTCGGGGTGGGCAAACTGATATCGGCCGTTGTAGGGTTGCGGCTTGCCGAATACGATATATTCAATTCCAGGCTTATAGTTGTCGTAAACCCAGTTTTTGCCACCAAACCACACGAGGTCAACAATGTCGCTTCCGTCAGAGAAATGCGCCACAATGCGTTTCTTGCGTCCTTCCCCAAACTCCTCAAAGCCTTGTATGGCCCCTTTGATCTGAACCAAAGGCATCTCACCGCTCAACTCGCGAATGGGATAGACCTTTGACCTGTCCACGTATTTATAAGGGTAATATTCAATCAAGTCACCCCAAGTCTTGATGTTGAGTTGACTTACCAATATCTCCTTGCGCTTCGGTCCTACGCCAGGGAGATACATGATGTCTTGATTGAAAATATTGTTCAAATGTTGGATTCAACTAATACCTCCGCCACTTTCAGGTCAAATGGCGTGGTAATTTTGATGTTTTCCTTGTTCCCTTCCACAGTGTTTATGCTTATTCCGAGACTCTCCACCACAGAGGCATCATCGGTAAACGTCTTTCTGTCTGGTTGGTTGAAGGCCTGTTTGGCGAGGGAAATATCGAAGACTTGAGGCGTTTGCACAGCCCTGTATAACGAGCGATCCACCGTAAAGGTTCTTGTGGTGCGCGAGTCCACGTGGCGCAGGGTGTCTGTGACAGGAACCACAGGCACCGCGCTATATTCCTCTCTGGCTGTCTCGAAACAAATGTTTATAACCTCGTTTGATACAAACGGTCTCACGCCGTCGTGGAAGCCCACCACGCCATCCTCGCCCTCGGGGATGAGGGCAAGCCCATTTTTTGAGCTTTCAAAACGCGTGGCTCCACCGTCAGCTACGCGATGGGGAATAGTGAACTTGTGTTTCTCGCACAACGACTGCCATGTGGCTTGCTGGTCCTTGGGCAGCACTACTATGATGCCTAAGGTGTGGTCATAGTCGTAGAAACGTTCTATCGTGTGCATCAGCACAGGCTTGTCGGCAATGGGCAAGAATTGCTTGGGAACGTCTGAACCCATCCTGGTGCCCTTTCCACCGGCGACAATGATTATATAGTCCATGTGGAATCCTTGTCTTGTTTGTCTTTAGCTTTAAGCCATGAGATGAGCGTACTGCATCTTTACCTTTAGATCCTCCACGGCGTCCTTTGGTATGAAGTAGCCTAAGATGTGGTAGGCATAGGGCAGGGTGGCGGCAGGACCTTCTCCCGTAGTCACGAGCCCGTCTTCCTCAAAGAGGTTGGCTGTGTATGTAGCGTTGGGCAGATACTTCTCGAACCCAGGCGAGCATGTGGCGCGCTTGCCGTCGAGCACGCCTATCGAGGCGAGAACCATTGGTGCGGCGCAAATGGCGGCCACGCGCTTGCCTGCGTCATATTGGGCTCTCAAGGCCTTGCGCACGCCATCGTGGTCGTTGAGGTTGGTAGAGCCAGGCATGCCTCCGGGAAGCATCAGCATGTCGGCATCGGTGAAGTCGCCATCCTCAAACATCATGTCCGCCTTAATGGTCACGCCATGCGACGACTCCACAAATTCGTTGCCAGTGACACTCACCGTTTTCACTTCCACGCCTCCGCGACGCAAGATATCCACAGGAGCCAACGCCTCTATCTCCTCGAAACCGTTGGCCAAAAACTCATAAACCTTTGCCATAATTCTTTTTGATGTTATAGTATGCTTTATATTACAAAGATAGTGCAAACCGAATGCAATGGAACTTGTTCCAAATTGCTGAGGTGCAGCCTATCTTATACAAAGATAGTGCAAACCGAATGCAATGGAGCTTG
>CAVKWN010000009.1:12565-15133 GCA_963660075.1 Lachnospiraceae bacterium | reverse complement strand
AGGTGCAGCCTATCTTATACAAAGATAGTGCAAACCGAATGCAATGGAGCTTGCTCCAAATTGCTGAGGTGCAGCCTATCTTATACAAAGATACGAGAAAAAAGCGAGGATAGGTAGCCGTGAGACGCTTTTAACAAACATTTACCGACTTGCGATAATTATTTTCCGCCTTTTCTCTGGATAAGGAAGATAAAATTAGTATCTTTGTTGCTCTGATAGTTAAAGTAATGCAAGATAAGAGATTGAGTTTCGCCATTTTCGGCAATGAGTATCAAGCGGGAAAAAGCGTGGGAATAGGGCAGGTGTTGTCATCCTTATACGAGAGCAACGCTGAGATATATGTGGACCGCCCGTTTTACGAGTATCTCTCGCGCGAGCTTAATGTCGATGTCAAGGCCGACGGTGTGTTCGATGGCTACAACTTTGACGTCGACTATGCCATTTCCATTGGAGGCGACGGCACGTTTCTAAAAGCCGCCAACAGGGTGCTGGCCAAAGGTACGCCGGTCATCGGTGTCAATACCGGTCGCCTTGGCTTTCTTGCAGAAGTGTTGCCCACGGAGTTTAAGGCGGCGCTTGCCGAGATGTATGACGGCACTTGCAAGGTAGAGGAGCACATGGTCATTCAAGTGGATGTCAACTGTAGTGGTCTCACGGAGTCGCTTCCCTTAGAAGGCAGTCCTTATGCCCTTAACGACATAGCCATATTGAAGCGCGACAGTGCCTCGATGATAACAGTTCGCGCTTATGTCAACGACGATTTCCTCGTTACCTATCAAGCCGACGGTCTCATCGTCTCCACGCCTACTGGTTCCACGGCTTACAGCCTTAGCAATGGCGGCCCGATAATCGTGCCCAACAGTGGCAGTATCTGTCTCACCCCTGTGGCACCACATAGTCTAAACATTCGTCCGATAGTGCTGAACGACACCACCGTCATCCGTCTTGCGGTAGAGAGCCGCAGTCATAATTTCCTCATGGCTGTGGATGGAAGGTCGGAAAAGTTGTATGAGGGCACGGAGCTGATAATAAAGAAGGCACCCTATGTCGTCAATGTTGTCAGGTTGCGTTCCAAACGCTATTTTGCCTTATTGAGAGAAAAGCTCATGTGGGGCGCTGACCAGCGTGGATAATTGTTGATGGAGGGTAGTCATGTCGAGGATTTTCAATAAGGCTTTCAAGTCGCGTGGTTCCAAATACAAGGCCATGGACATTTTCCGTTGGCTTTGGCGCGCCTGGCGTGGCAACCGCTTGCAGGCATGCTTGAATGGGGTCATAGGCTTGTTGTCGGTTGTTGTGTCTCTTGCCCAGGTCACGGCGGTCCGCCATGCCATCGATGTGGCGAGCGGCGCGGCAGGCGGCAACCTGTATTGGGCGGTCGCGGTCATGGGAATGTTGATTCTTTGCGACTTCCTGCTCAATATCAGCGGTACGTGGGTGCAAAACCTTCTTGGCATACGCGCGCGGAACCGTATGCAGCAACGTATGCTTGACCGCATTCTTCGCTCGCAGTGGCACGGCAAGGAGCATTTCCACTCCGGCGATGTGCTCAACCGTTTGGAGTTTGACGTTGCCAATGTTGTTGACTTCCTCACCCAGACCATTCCAAACACGTTGTCGGTGTTTGCCATGTTTGTTGGCGCTTTTTGCTATCTCTTTGCCATGGACGCGGTGTTGGCACTCATCACTGTGGCTATCATCCCGGTTTTTGTCGGGCTTAGCAGGGTCTACGTAAACCGTATGCGCAAGTTGACGAAGGACGTGCGTGCGGAGGATTCGCGCGTGCAGAGCGCACTCCAGGAGACAATACAGCACCGCATGCTCATAAAAACTTTGGAAAGCGAGACCATGATGGTTAATCGCCTGGAGCAGACACAAGGCATGTTGAGGCATAAGGTGGTGAAGCGCACGGTTTTCTCCGTCTTCAGCAACACCATCCTGAACATCGGTTTTGCCTTGGGCTATCTTGTGGCTTTTCTTTGGGCTGCCGTGCGCATGTCGGCCAACTCGTTGAGCTTTGGCGGTATGACGGCTTTCCTCCAACTTGTCAACCGCATCCAGAGTCCGGCTCGAAGCTTGACGCGGCTCGTGCCGGCGTTTGTGTCAGTGTTCACAGCGGCTGAACGACTTATGGAACTTGAGGAAAGTCCGCTCGACGAGCAGGGTGAGCCAGTGGCATTGGAAGCGCCCTGTGGCATACGGTTGAATCACGTGGATTATGCTTACGAAGATGGGGAAGATGTGCTCCGCGATTTGAGCTTCGACTTCAAGCCTGGCACGTGTACGGCTGTTCTCGGAGAGACGGGTGCTGGAAAGACTACGTTAATACGCCTCATCCTTGGACTTATAATGCCCAAGGGCGGAAAGGCGGAGATATATTCAAGCGTCAATAATTCCGCACCTCTTTCTCCTCTCACCCGCTGCAACCTCGCTTATGTGCCGCAAGGCAACACGTTGCTCAGTGGCACGGTGCGCGACAATCTGCGGCTGGGCAAACTCTCGGCAACCGATGAGGAGATGGTGGAGGCGTTGCGCATGAGTTGTGCCGAGTTCCTGTTCGACACGCCG
>CAVKWN010000009.1:8152-11947 GCA_963660075.1 Lachnospiraceae bacterium | reverse complement strand
CCGTGAAGAAGGGCATATATGGCTCTCTGACCTCCGCAGCCTGGGCACTGGAAGCCTGTAATCATCTTGAAAGGACACTTCGGCATCCACAAATAATCAATAGGGTTAAAGCAGTAAAGCGCTGCCAACCCTATCAGTATGACCGAAACGACGAAGAGCCGTTGCCGTTTCATCAGATTTACGACAAGGCTTGTGCTCCGTAGGCCAGGAAGTAGATGATTTGGCATGCCAAGCCGATGCCGATACCAATCAGGCTCCACTTCTTGGCGTCATCAGCCGCCTTTTGCGCGAGTTCATATTGGCGCATGACGAAATATTCGTTTACCTTCGATGCCTTTACAATGCCAACGATGCCAAGGGGGAGGCAGCAGCAAATGGTTGTGAAAATAGCCAAAGCCATATTATTGTTTGGCTTTACTGGCGTAGAGTTCATTTCGTCCATATAGATATGATTTAATAAAAATATTGCCGTGGGAAATATGTGGCTACATCAATACTTGCGTGAGCAGTTCGTAATTTCTCATTCGTGTCTTGTCCATGATCATGAACATGTCTGCCAGCCACCAGATGTAAAGGCCACCGCAGGTTATCAGCTTGATCACTCCTAGACCAATGTCGCCTACATAGAAACGGTCTACGCCAAGATAACCAACGATAATGCTGAGTATGAGCGAAATAGTTGGGTCTTTCATGTGCATGAGCACGACTTGCACCTCGCTGTAGCTCATAGTAGTGGACTGAAGCATCTCGCGAAAAGAGGTAAGGCAGGATATAGGCACGCGCTCCCCGTATACGGCTACAAGTTGTTCGACCTGTTGTTCGGTGAGCCCGGGCTTTTTCGCTTCATGTATTTGGGAGCCAAAAGAAAATGTGTCGTCCATAATTATGGTTTGTTATAATTGTTTTTACATGGAGTTATCTCTCCTATGGCAAAATTAGCAAAAAAAACGGAAAATCTGCTAAAAGCATGAGCGTTTTTCAGCCTAAATGTCATCTTCGTGCGAACCGGTACACGTAGATGGTGTCCTTGAAGCACGAGGCGCGATGCTCGGTGCGCATTATTTCCTTGAATGAATACTGCTTGGTGAATGGCTCACGTAGCAATGGCTTGCACTGTGCGGGGATTACCACTACGCCTTTTCGTGGACGGTCAACGTCGAACTGACGGACACGGTCGCCCAGGTAGAAGTCTATTCCGTAAAGTCTCAGCACGTCATCGCCCACCTCGCGCTTGTTGATGGTGGTCAGTGCATACACGGGCGCGCCCTTTGCCGCTTGCTCAACTTGAGTCGCCACGTGGCGCAGCCTCTGGCAACCCATCACGGTAGGCTTGTAGTATCCGTCAAACGACAGGTATATGAGCAGGGTCAGCACCGTTGAGGCAAGCACGGGATGAGCTGTAACGAAGCAAGAGCGACGGCGCAGCAGCGTCATCAATCCGAGGCAAGCTGCGAGAAGAGGCATCAGTGCCATGAGGATGTCGCCAAAGTTCATGCTGCCATCGGAGAGGGCGTGAAGCATCTGGATGTTTTCCCAAGCGTGCTTGCCGTGGAAGATGCTGTCTGGCACCATGCCTGCCCTCACTGCGACGAGAGTCACCGTAAGGATGAAACCAACAATAGAGAGGAAGCCAATGTAGAAACGTATCGGGAACAGTGAGCGCTTGACAAGCCAAACGACGTATTCCACTATCAATACCGCCATGAAAGGATAGCAGGGCAGAAGGTAGACTCCACGCTTGCTCTTTGGTATGCAATAGAAGAAGAGAATGAGCAGAAACGATAGCCATGTGAACACTTGCACGGCATCGGCCTTGCGCATGGTTGTCACCATACGGCTCATCCATGTTGCCTTGCCAGAGTTTTCGTCTTTAGACTGAAGGCTATTGGCGAACCTTCGCCAAGGCAAGACGAAGAGCGAAAGCAGCAGTGGCAATGTCCATGGAAGCCAGCCCGTAATGAGCATCAAGATGTTGTAAGGCCAGGGGTTGTCATGTGTCACGGCTTTCATCTTGCCGAGAAAGCGACCTACATTCTCGTCCATAACGAGTGCCATGAACTGGTCGCCACCTTGACGGTAAGCCGCCCAATACCAAAGGATGGGCAACACGGAGGCAAGCACGGCAGACAGGAATAGCTTGTATGTGGCTTTCCAAATGATTATGCCACAGAGCTTTCCTTGTTGCCAAGCCGTGAAGAGCATGAACACGAACATCACGAAGCAAGGCAGGACGATGCCCACGGGACCTTTGGTCAGCGTGGCACCGCTCATGCATAGCACGGCCATCCATGGAAGTTGTCGGCAGCCTTTCTCCCACCATTTATATAGTGCGTAGAGCGCGCACACGGTGAACATGGTCAGCACCATGTCCACGCGGCAGTTGGTTCCGGCACGATGCACTTCAAAAGCCGTGAGGGTGATTATCGCGGCAAGCAGGCTGACGTTGTTGTTCTTGCGCTTGGCATAGAACAATGCGCTGACGCAAAGCATGATGATAAGCGACAGCGCGGAAGGCAGGCGCGACGTGAATTCGCTAACATGGCCTGTGACGAGCGAGAAGGCCGCGATGCACCATTGAAAGAAAGGTGGCTTGTAGGGTATGTCGAAGCCATTGTTGACGGGCAATATCCAATTGTGCTGACTAAGCATCGATACCGCCACCACAGCCTCACGAGGTTCGCCCTTGGTGGTGAAGTCTGTGTTGCCTAGAAATGGGAGAAGCGTGAGGGCGGAGATTATGATTACCGACCAGAATACGAAACGGTTGCTCTTGTCATTCATCTTTATTCGCAGTTGCATTTATATTCGTGCAAAATTACGGTTTTTTCCATATAATTCACCTCTTTGAACTAAATATGTATTAATTTTGTAATATGAAACGTTTTGTAAGGTCAGTGCTGTGGCTTGCGAGTATACAGGTCATGGCCTTGTTGTTTTTTTCCCTTTTCCGACTTGTGGAGTTCACAGCCCTCCATGCCCAGATAACGCATCCAGATGTGAGTGCCCTTGGAGCTTTCGTTCGTGGTGTTTGGTTCGACAACGTTATAGCTTGCTACATCATGGCTCTGCCACTTGTCGTGGTTCTGATAACCGCCATGTTTGGGTGGAGCCATCGTCGGTTTCGTCGTGGGGTGACGGTTTATTTCTCGGTGTTCTATGCCATAGCCTTTATGCCCTCAGCCGCCAATACTCCTTATTTTGCCTATTTCTTCAAGAACATCAATTCGAGCATCTTCGGGTGGTTCGGTTATACTGCCACAACCGCTGGCATGCTCGTGCAGGAGAAGAGTTGGTGGCTTTATATAGCTATGTATCTGCTGGTTACCGTGGCGTTTGTCTGGGCGTTGCTTCGTGTGGAGCGTGTTTATGCACGGTCATTGGAAAGCGCTCCCGTAGATTGTAGCCCCAGGTTTTATGTGTTTGGCTCTGTTGTGTCGGTATTGCTTGTTGCCCTTTGTGTCTTTGGCATACGTGGCAGACGGGGCTACAACCCTATCAAGATAAGCGAGGCATACTATTGTGATGACCCTTTCCTTAACCAACTTGGCATAAACCCAGCCTTCAACCTTCTGACATCGGTGCTCGACGACATGAAGCCCGAGAACAAGGAGTTGCGGCTTATGCCTTCAGCCGACGCGGTGGCTTACGCTCGACAATGGCTTGGCGTCACGGGAAAGGCCGACAGCGCCGATGTGTTGCGGCGGTTCGTGGTGAACGATACAGCAAGAAAGGAACCTTTGGAGAAGCCTAATGTCGTGGTCATATTGATGGAGTCGATGTCTGGGTCGCTACTTC
>CAVKWN010000009.1:0-7928 GCA_963660075.1 Lachnospiraceae bacterium | reverse complement strand
ATGTTCTTCATGACCCACGAGGGGCAATATGACAACATGAAGGCGTTTTTCGCGACCAATGGTTACGACGGCATCTATTCCCAAGAGAATTATCCCAAGAGCGAGGTGGTAAACAGCTTTGGGGTGAGCGACCATTTTGAGTTTGGTTATGCCCTTGGCAAGATGAATGAGAAAGCCAAGAGCCACAAGCCTTTCCTCGCCACGATTCTCACCATAAGCAACCATCCGCCTTACATTGTCCCTACGTGGTTTAAGCCACGCACGAAAGACGATGAAACGCGGATAGTGGAGTATGCTGATTGGTGCATTGGTGATTTCTTGCGGAAGGCTGCAAAGGAGCCGTGGTTCAAGAACACGATTTTCGTGATTCAGGCCGACCATGGCAAGATGGTTGGTCAAAGCGATGCCGAACTGCCCGTGAGCTACAACCACATACCGCTGATAATATTCGGCAAGGGTGTCAAGCCAATGAAATATGATGGATTAGGCATGCAGGTGGATGTGATGCCGACACTCCTCGGGCTGATGGGTGTGAACTATAGCTACGACGGTTTCGGTGTTGACCTGCTCAAGCGCAAGCGCGACATTGTGTTCTATTCGGCCGACAACCAGATTGTGGCGCGCGATTCTGCCCATTGTTTTGTTTACAACCCACGCATGGGCAAGGCATTCTGTTACGATGCGCTCCCCGGGTGGAAACTCAGGGAGACGCGTGACGATGCCGCTTTCAAGCCTTTGCGCCATTATGTATTCATCATGGAGCAAACCGCGCAATTCATGCTCGACAGACAGAAAATGCAATGAAACAAAATGCCCATTGGCGCGCTTTGTGTGCGAGTACCAATGGGCTATTTTTGTATAGATGAATAAAAGTGTCAGGCCCTTTCTTGCACGAAGTATCTTGGCCGTTGCTTTACCTCCACATATATCTTTCCTATATATATGCCCGTAACGCCCATGGCGGTTGTTATGATGCCGCCAATGAACCAAAGCGATACGAGGAGCGAAGTCCAACCTTCTATGGTGTTGCCTTCGACATGCCTTATTATGCCAAACACTATCATGACAAGTGACACCAAGGTCATGGCAAGTCCGGTGAAGGTGATAAACTTCAGTGGCGCTATGGAGAAGGATGTGATGCCGTCGATGCTGAACGAGAGCATCTTCTTCAATGGGTATTTCGACTCACCCAACGTGCGTGCGCGGCGGTCGTAATACACGTAACCCTCCTTGAAGCCAAGTCGCCTCACGATGCCGCGCAAGAAGAGGTTGCGTTCCGGATATTGCATCAGGGCTTCCACGGCGCGGCGGCTCATCATGCGGAAATCGGCATGGTTGTACACGATCTCAGAGTCCATGCTCTTCATCAGCTTGTAAAACGACTGTGCGGTGAAGCGCTTGAACCATGTGTCGGTCTCCCTCTTCTTCCTCACTCCGTACACTATGTCCTTTCCGTCGTTTATCTGCTTTGCCATGTCGACGATAGCCGTCTCGTCGTCTTGCAAGTCTGCGTCGATCGATGCCACGGCGTCGCTTGTCGCCACGCTCTCCTGCATGCCTGCCCACAACGCGCTTTGATGGCCTTCGTTGTGCGACAGGCGGATTCCGTTAACATAGTCGTGTGCCTTTGCGGCCTCGCTGATAAGTTCCCACGTGCGGTCGTGGCTGCCGTCGTCCACGAGCAGCAGGCGGGCATCGGTGTCCGCCTCTGTCTTCAGGCGTTCAATGAGTGTCGCTAGCTTGCCAAGCGTCCAAGGAAGCACTTGCTCCTCGTTGTAGCAAGGAATAACAATTGTAAGTTTCATGTTTTTTAGTTTATTACGAGATAGCCCAATGCGCCGGTTGTCGACGACCTGTATGTCGTCAAGCCTTTGCCACTGTCGTTTGTGCAGTTGCCGCCAGTGTTCATGTTGTATTGCCGTTTGCAGTTTGCGCACGTGGCAATGCCGGCGGTGTTCATCGTGAGCGGATAGCTCTTCACTGGTATGGCGTTGTAGTCGAAGCAGTTGGGGCACTGCGCGTCATAGGCATAGAACGTGTATGCTCCCGACGTGCCGGTGGAGAGGTTGCCATAGCCCACTATTATGCCGTTGTTCATGCCAATACGGCTATAGAACCCCATCTCCGTTTCTTTGGCGTTGAGCCTGCTCCGGCTTTGCTGCCCCTGGTTTGAGGCGAACAGGAACGACCGTGAGGATGCCTCGTAGCTGATGTGGCAGAACACGCCCGGAGAGGCAGGGTTCATCGCCGTGGCGAGCGTGGCATCCTGATGGGTGGAGTTGTCAATGTATATGGCAAGGCGCAGGCTGCTGTAGGTGTTGTCATCGGTTCCGCACGATGCGAGCAATGCCAGCAAGAGCGCGAGGCTATATGTCCAGCAGTTTCTTCTCAGCATTTCTCACCTTGTCGAAAGTGAATTCCGCCATTGTCTGCTCCATCAAGGCTTCGATCTTGTCGTTGCAGAGGTTGCCGATAGAGCCTTCGTGGGTGTGGTGGATGTTCTTGTTGGCCACGAACTCGCCAGCCTCAATCTCGAGTCCCACCTTCTTGTAAGCGTCCCTGAAGGGCATGCCCGCGGCGGCGAGGCTGTTCACTTCCTCCACGGAGAACATTGGGTCGTACATCGGGTTGTCGAGAATATGGTCGTTGACCTCCATCTTGTTGATGATATATGCCGCCATACGCAAGCAGTCGTTGAGCTCGTCGAAGGCGGGCAGGAACGCTTCCTTTATGATCTGCAAATCGCGGAAATAGCCCACGGGCAGGTTGTTCATTATCATCGTTATCTGTTGCGGCAGGCTCTGCAGCTTGTTGCTCTTGGCGCGTATGAGCTCAAACACGTCGGGGTTCTTCTTGTGGGGCATGATGCTTGAGCCTGTGGTGCACTCCTTGGGGAGTTTCACGAACTGGAAGTTCTGACAGTTGAACATGCAAGCGTCGAAAGCCATCTTTGCCAATGTGCCTGCCACTGTTGCCATGGCGAACGCCACGTTGCGCTCCATCTTTCCGCGTCCCATCTGCGCGTACACCACGTTGTAGTCCATGGAGTCGAATCCGAGGAGGTCGGTCGTCATCTGCCTGTTGAGCGGGAAACTGCTGCCGTAGCCTGCTGCTGACCCGAGCGGGTTGCGGTTAGTCATACGCCAGGCAGCCTGTAGGTAGAGCATGTCGTCGGCAAGGCTCTCCGCGTAGGCTCCAAACCACAAGCCGAAGCTCGACGGCATGGCTATCTGCAGATGCGTGTAGCCAGGCATGAGCACGTCCTTGTATTGGTTGCTCTTTTGTATCAGTTCGTCGAAGAGCGTCTTCACGTTTTCGACAACCTCCATGAGTTCATGTCGTGTGAAGAGCTTGAGATCCACGAGCACTTGATCGTTGCGTGAGCGCCCCGAGTGGATTTTCTTGCCTATGTCGCCAAGTTTGCGCGTGAGCATGAGCTCAACCTCGGAGTGAACGTCCTCGACATCGTTTTCGATGACGAACTCGCCGGCCTCGCAGAGCTGGTATATATGACGGAGCTCTGCAAGGAGCTTCTCCAATTCGTCTTTCTCAAGGAGGCCGATGCTCTCAAGCATGGTGATGTGTGCCATGGAGCCTAGAACGTCGTGTTTGGCGAGATACATGTCCATCTCGCGGTCGCGGCCCACGGTGAACCGCTCTATCTCCTTGTTGACCTCAAAGTTTTTTTCCCAAAGTTTGTTGGACATATGTTTGCTTGGTTTCTGTTCAGTATCTAATCATCTGCAGCGCGTCGGCGATTTTCTCTATGCCTTGCTGCAATGGCTTTTTCACCATGGAGGCCATGAAGGGGTTGATGTCTGCCTTGATGGTGAGTTTCATCTTGCTTGACGTTTCCGTGACGGGCAGTATTTGAATCCAGAAGTTGAAAGGCAGGGGGCTTTCTGCCGTCTCAAACTTTATGGTCTTGGGTTCCTCGCGGTCAACGATGACCAGCTTGACGGCTCCCATCTGTGTCTTTATGGATATGCTGTCGTGGTCAAACTCAAGGTTCTCTATCTTGTCCTCAGGTATGCGGTCTCTCACCTTGTCGATGTTGCTGAGGTCGCTCAAGAGATTGTATACCGACTGCTGCGGATAGCCAATCTCGCGTATGCTGCTTTCTATCTTTGTCATTTCTTCCAGTTGGCAGGGTCTTTTCTCCATTCTTTCAGCACCTCGATGTCTTCTTTCGACACGTAGCCCGTTTCCGCGGCTATCTCTATGGTGTGCTCATAGTCGCCGAGGGTGACGAGCTTCAAGTTAGCGTCCTCGAAAGCTTGCTCTGCCACGGGGAAACCATAGGTATAGCTTGCCACCATGCCCACGACCTCGAATCCGGCCTGGCGCAATGCCTCCACAGCCTTCAGCGATGACGAGCCAGTGGAGATGAGGTCCTCGATGACCACCACCTTGGAGCCCTCTGGCAACCTGCCCTCAATCTGGTTCTTCGTGCCATGGTCTTTCGGTTTCGGGCGCACGTAGGCGTAAGGCAGTTGCAGCAAGTCGGCAACGGCCATGCCCATGGCGATGGCTCCCGTGGCTACGCCTGCCACGGCGGTAGCCTCCGGGAAGTTGGCCATGACGGCGTGGGTGAGCTCTGTCTTTACGAAAGCCCTTACCTCAGGGTAGCTCAATACCAGGCGGTTGTCGGTGTATATTGGTGAGTTCCAGCCGGAAGCCCATTGGAAAGGATTGTTGGGTTGCAACTTGATGGCCTTGATGCCAAGAAGTTTCTCCGCGAATGCGTGTTTCAAGTCGTTCATGGTAATATCGTTTTTTGCTTGTTGTCTATATCTGCAAAGATAAGGAGAAAGTGCGAGTTGGCAAAGAAAAGCATGGCGTTATTGATTAAAAATGTTGTCCATCTCTTCTTTGTCGTTGAATTTGTCGTAAATTCTTTCACCAGCGAAACCTATCGATGCCACGCTCACTCTCACTCCGGGCAGTTGCGCTATTTGGCGAGTCATTGCCACTATTGTCGCGCCAGTGGTCACAATGTCGTCCACGATGAGCACGTGTTTGCCCGTGACGCGTTTGCCCTTTTCCAGGCGAAAGGCGTCTTCCACGTTCTCGGCTCTTTCTTGGCGGTCGCGTTTTGTCTGGCTGCCATGAAACGACACCCTCCTTACGATGTTGTCAGCCACCTTGATGCCTGTCATGTCGCTGATGCCTAGGGCTATCATCTCGCTTTGGTTGAAGCCACGTTGTCGCTTGCGCTCCTTGGCGAGGGGCACGGGGACGATGATGTCGATGTCGTCGGTGAATCCCGTGGCTTTCATCTGCTTGCCCATTAGAACGCCGATGTCTACGCCTGTGTCGGGCATGTCGAAGTATTTTATCTGATACACGCCACGTGCCGAGTCGGAGTGAGGCTGATGGTAGATGAATGCGTAGGCTTTCTCGAAATGGCTCACCCGTCCCCAAAAGGTTTGCGCCATCTCGTTGTCGTAGGGATGGGCAAGGAAGTCGGTGCGCGGGAGTCGCATCATGCACGTGGCGCAAAACACGTCCTCGTTGTCGTTGAGCCGTCTGCCGCAAGCGCAACACACGCGAGGGGCGGCAATGTCGAGAAGTTGGCGTATCAGTCTCAGAGGCATTGTTTTATCTCGTCTATGCTGAACCCACGCCCAAGGGCGAACTTCATGAGTTTCATCTGCCGCTCATAGTCGCTCTCGGCTTTTACCGAGGCTGCCTTTGACGCGAGCAGGGGCTTTAGCACCCTGATATAATCCTCTTCGGGCACGGCGTCGAGTATTGGACCCGACACGCTCTCTGGCATGCGCTTCATCCATAGTGCTTGTTCTATCTTGCGTCGCCCCCAATGGTTATATGCTATTTTGTCGTTCACGAAAGCCTTGCAGTAGCGTGCGTTGTCAATATATTTGTTGTCAACAAGATACGTTATGTTCTCCTTTATGTCGTCGCCGTTGAGTCCCCATCGCCGCATCTTGTCCTCCATGTCTCCGGTGCAGTATTCGGCTTTGGCGCACAGGGCTGCGAGCTTTGCCAGGGCTTTCTCCCTGCTTAAAGGTTGGTGTGTGAACATGGTTTCAGTGTGTGGTTTCTTTTGTGCATTTTATGAACCTCTGCCTGCCAAACTGGTCGTTGACGATGGTCACGTTGGCAAATCCTTTTTGCGTGAGCATACTGGTCATGTCGTCGGCGAAGAGAGGGTTTATCTCGAAATAAAGCTTGCCGTCGCGTCTGAGTGTCGTCAAGGCGTAAGAGGCTATGGCGCGATAGAAGCGCAGAGGATCGTCGTCGGGCACGAATAGGGCGAGGCTTGGCTCATGGTTGAGCACGTTGGACTCCATGTCGGCTTTCTCCTTTTCCGTGATGTAGGGCGGGTTCGATACTATCACGCCCCATTGGCCTTGGCTTGCGTCAGGCGCAGATGTTGTCGCGGCTTGCAGTATGTCCTGCTTGCGGAAGCTGACGTTGGCACGCAGCATGGTGGCGTTTGCCGACGCTATGTGCAGTGCTTGGTCGGAGATGTCTATTGCCGAGACGTTGGCACCGGGCATATCGAGGGCAAGGCTTATAGCTATGCAGCCGCTGCCTGTGCCAATGTCGAGAACCGACAGGGGATTGTCATCGTGCCTCTCGCTGTTTTTGCAGTCGTTCACGATGGCTTGGCATAGCTCTTCGGTCTCGGGACGCGGTATCAGCACTCCAGGTGCCACTCCGAATTGTCTGCCGCGAAACCATGCCTTGCCAAGCACGTATTGCACGGGTTCGCCCTCTCTCAGCCGTTTGAAGATGCATTCGAGTTGTTCCCGTTCTCCTGTTGACAGGTCGGCAACGGCTCCCATGGCAATGTCGGTGAGTGAGAACCTATAAAGGTCTTCCAGCACAAGCCTTGTCATGGCTTGCGCCTCACTTGCAGTGTAAGTGGGCGTCAGCTTACGCCAAAGGGTGGAATAATTGAAAATCTCGTTTTCCATGGGCACGAATTTAGACAGAAATCCCGAATCAGAGCCAATTTATAACTCAGCTAACTCTTCTTCGGAGAGCCCGGTCAGTTTTGTAATGGTCTTCTTGTCCATCCCCATGGCGAGCATTTTCCTTGCCATGTCCATGCGCTCTTCCGCACGTCCTTCCGCACGTCCTTCCGCACGTCCTTCTTCTCGTCCTTCCTTACGACTTATGCTGTTTGAATCTACAAAGAGCAAACGCTCAGCGCCGAGTTTGTCCCAAAAGTCCTCATAGGCATCCATCTCGTGTTCTGTATAGGCAGACTCCTCAACCTCCTTTAGGGCCTTTGAGGTCTCTGGGTTTTTGAGCAATTCTTCGGGCACGACCGTTGTGTCCTCATTGATTTCGGTGAGGAAACGAAGCCAGAGCACTGCCATCTTGCGTTCGGCTATTGTCTGCGGCTTGAATTTGGGCAGCTCAACGAACGTGAGATGAAGCCCCTCTATTATCTTGTCGCTGTGGAGCTCGTGCACTATGTTGTAGTTGTGGATGAACTCGTTGGGATAGTCGTTCAAGAATGTTTCGTTGACAAGGTTGAGCGAGTAGACCGGCTGCAGAAGCTCATACTTGCGGTTGCGGCGCAGTTGTCGCACAAAAGCCTTCGAGGCGTTGAACAACACTCGTTGCTGGAAAGCCGGAGTCCATATCATCTGCATCTCCACGATGAACTGTCGCCCCTTCCTGTCTTTGCATCTCACGTCCACAATGCTGTTCTTGCCCATTGGTAGGTCGGGCACGAGCTCGGCAGGCAGATATTCCACGCTGTCCACCAGCCCGTCGCCGTTGAGTGGCAGCAAGGCATTGAGCAGGCTGATAAGCAAGTCCTTATGTTCGCCGAACACTTTCTTGAAAGTGAGGTCAGCTTTCGGGTCGAGGTATCTCATGTTTGGGGTCGATTATTCAATAATGCGCTAAGATACGACATTTATTGCAGATGGCAAAGAAAAGAGGTG
>CAVKWN010000008.1:0-54311 GCA_963660075.1 Lachnospiraceae bacterium | reverse complement strand
CCGCACCCCGTATGGCAAATATCTTTATTGCCGTTTAATGAGGTTGCGGACGGGCACAGGGCCCGCCCCTGCAAGCGTTGAATGTTATCCTTTATTTCTTTCCCGCGAGATATGCGCTAAGCAACACCAGGACGAGGGCCACGGGGATGTCCCACGTCAGGTGGTCTTGCCCAAGGCAAATGGCGGCTATGGCCGTGACGATGGGTTGGAGATTGGTGTAGACGCTCACCGTGGTGGCCTTGAGGTATCGCGAGGCGAACGGTATGGCGAAGAAGCCGACCACCGTGGCAAGCACCACGATGTATGCCATCTCCAATACGCCGCTCCATTGCCATGCGGCGCTGTAGAGGGTGGAGTGGGTGAGGTCGCTCCACGAGAATGGCAGTATGGCGATGGAAGAGGCGAGGAAGATCCATTTCATCTGTGTCACGGCAGAATATCTTGCCGACACCTTGCGCGTGATGATGAGATAGATGGCCCACGTCAGCAAGCTCAGCAACGCGAACCCTATGCCGAGCACGTTGTTCTTGCCTGTGCCGCCCTGCCAGTTCATCGCCACCATGAGCATAGCGCCAAGGATGCCTATGACTATTCCGGCAAACCCTTTCCATGAGCACCGCTCGCCTATGAGCAGCATGGCGCAGAGCATGGTCATGACCGGCGTGAGCGTGAAGATGAGCGACACGTAGGTCGGCGTGCTGTAGTCTATGGCCCATGCCGTGAACGTCTGCGACACGAGGAAGCCTATCAAGCCGCCAATCATTATGACGAAGAGGTCTCTCGCCACCACCTTCTCCTTGGGCATGAAGAGGGAGATGCCCCAGAATATAATTGCCGCGCCAATGCAGCGGGTCGCCATCCATGCCATGGGCGAAACCCAGTTGTCAAGCAGGAGCTTGGTGATGGGCACGCCCAATCCGAAGATGAGGTTGGCGATGAACAGCGCGCCGTGGGCGGCTGCCTTGTTGTTGTTTTGTGTCATGGTTTCATTTGAGCGTGAAGCCCTTTTTGAGAGTTAAATTATCCGACGCGTTGCCAGCGAGTACGGTGAACGTGCCTGGTTCTGCCTTCCATGAAGACGTGGCCTCGTCGTAGAAGCTGAGAGCGTCCTTGGCTATCGTCATTTCCACGTCCTTAGTCTCGCCAGGCTGCAGGAACACCTTTCGGAAGCCCTTCAGCTCCTTGTATGGGCGGTCCACGCTTGCCTTGTCGTCGTGGATGTAGAGCTGCACCACCTCGGCGCCGGCGCGCTTGCCTGTGTTGGTCACGCTGACCGTCACCTTCAAGGTGTCGTTTGGCGTGATGGCAGCGGAAGAGAGGCGAAGGTTGGAGAGCTTGAACGTGGTATAGCTCAAGCCATGGCCGAAGGCGAAGAGCGGACGGGTCTTGTGGGCGTCTGCCCAGCGGTAGCCCACGTAGATGCCTTCCTTGTAGTCCTCGTCGATGATCTTGTGGCCTTCGCGCCATGTGCCGGGATACGTGCCGAGGGCATGCGCGCCCACGTCGTTGAGCGAGGCAGGCCACGTGAACGGCAGCTTGCCCGACGGGTTGGCATCTCCGCATAGCACGGAGGCGAGAGCCTCGCCAGCCTCAGATCCGATGAACCAGCCTTGCACGATGGCGGGCACCGCGTCTTTCCACGGCATGGCAACGGCATTGCCCGAGATGTTGACAAACACCACGTTCTTGTTTGCCTTGGCGAGTGCCTTGAGAAGCGCGTCTTGTGCATAGGGCAGGCCATATTGCTTGCGGTCGTGCCCCTCGCAGTCTTGGTAGTCGCTCTTGTTTAATCCGCCGAACACCACCACATAGTCGGCGCCCTTGGCTTTCTCCACGGCGTCGCTGATGAGTTGCTGCTCCGTGCGCGAGTCTCTCAGGTCTTGCCCTGTGGTCACGCCGTTGTAGTTGCCCGTGGTGTCGCCCACGTATCCGCGCTCGTAATCAACCTCGGCAATGTCTTTCAGCCTGTCGCGCAAGCCTTGGAGCGGTGATATCTCGCGCTGCACCTTCAGCGAGGAGCTGCCTCCGCCCACGGTCATCATCTTTATGGCGTTCTCGCCAACCACGAGCACCTTTTTCTTTGTGTTGCCGTCGAGTTGCAGCGGCAGTACGTTGCCCTTGTTTTGCAAGAGCACTATTCCGCTCTCGGCTATCTTCTTCGCCGCCTCATAGTGGGCTTCAGAACAGAGGAAGCCGTGGCCACGCTTTGCCATGGATGTGCGGAAATAGAGGCGGAGCACGCGTCTCACCTTGTCGTTGAGCTCCTTCTCGGTGTATTTGCCGCTGAGGATGCCCTTCTTGTATGCCTCGGCGAGATAATAGTTGTCGTAGGCGTTGGACACGCCCGCGCTCAGACCGTTTGTCCACGTGCCGAACTCCATGTCGAGCCCGTTTTTCACGGCTTGGTCGGTGTCGTGTGTGCCGCCCCAGTCGCTCACCACCGCGCCGTCGAACTTCCAGTCGTGTTTCAATATCTTGTTGAGCAGGATGTCGTTGTGGCAGTTGTGCTCGTCCTTGTAAAGGTTATATCCCCCCATGAGGGCCCAGGTGTGGCCCTTCTCCACGGCAGCCTTGAAGGCTGGCAGGTAAATCTCGTGCAAGGCGCGGTCGGAGACGTTGACGTTGACCTGGAAGCGGTACTCCTCGTCGTTGTTGACGGCGAAATGCTTCACGCACGCCGCCACGCCATTGCTTTGCAGCCCCTTGATGTAAGGCACCACCATGGTGGAGGTGAGCCATGGATCCTCGCCCATGTACTCGAAATTGCGGCCGTTGAGAGGCGTGCGGTAGATGTTGACGCCGGGGCCGAGAATCATGTGCTTGCCGCGATACAGGGCTTCCTCGCCAAGGCTCCTGCCGTAGAGGCAAGCCAGCTCCGGGTTCCATGTGGCGGCGAGGCAGGTGAGCGCGGGGAATGCCACGCACGAGTCGTTGGTCTGTCCGGCTTGCTCCCATTCGTCCCATAGCACGTCGGGACGCACGCCGTGGGGGCCGTCGTCGGTCCAGAAGTCGGGAAGGCCGAGGCGGGGCACGCCACGTGAAGAGAACTTGCTTTGCGCGTGGATAACGCCGATCTTCTCGTCGAGCGTCATGCGTGAGAGAGCGTCTTCCACACGTTGCTCAATGTTCTTGGTGTCGTCGAGGTAGACGGGCAATGCCGTCTTGCCGCCACAACATTGCTTTTGCGCTTGCGCGGCAGGCGTAAGTGTAGTCAGCATGAAGGCAAATGCCATCACAAACTGTTGTTTCATATCCTTTATTTTAGTTTAATTGGAATTCCTTACTGGATATTGCAAAGGTAGCTCATTTTGATGATTTAGACCATCGTGGAAAATAAAAAAATCTCTCCATGCGTAAACTTTTGGTTTATTCGCATGGAGAGAAGTCTATATGGTTTTATATGTATGGCTATATTGTGCCTTTATTATTTGACGTAGCCTTCATACTCGGCATCGGTCTCGCAGTCCCACCACACAGGGTAGCTCCAGATGTCGGTGTCCTCGGCGTGCTTGTTGGCAGCCAGGGCTTGTGTCTCGTTGTAGGAGAGTTCGAGCGTTGCGGGCAGGCGATAACGACGTGGCCAATATTTTGGATCAGTCTTTGAAGTGCCTTTCAGCTTGTCGGTGCCGGTGAAGAGTACTGAGCGATCCATGCCTGGGTACACCACGCCGAAGTCCTTGATGTTGCCTGCGCTGTAGTTGAAGCGGCGCATGTCGTTCCAGTTCTCAAGGCTGCAACCCATGGCCACATACTTCTGCAGCATGATGTCGCTCATCTTCAAGTCGCCAGAGTTTTGGCATACGGCATCGCTGGCGAGGTAAGCCGAAATCTGCGCGTCGTCCATAGGCAGCATGTCAGGATTGGTGTAGCCCTGACCCTTCCAAGCGGTGAGCTTCTTCTGCATATAGTCGAGGTGAGCCTTGATGCCGGCCTTGTAAGCGGCGAGTGCGCCAGCCTTGTCGCCCTTGCGGAAGAGCACCTCGGCTTTGATGAAGCAAGCCTCGTGATAGGTCATGATCTCGAAGTCGCTGACGGGGCGTGTCTGGAACGAGCCAGTGGAACCCACGGCTCCTGCGTTGAGCGCGTCGGAAGAGGTGAAGTACCAATATACATCGGTCTCTTCCTTTGTCTGGTTGCCAGTGAGCTTGGAGTTGCTGCGTAGCGAGACGTATGCGGTGTCGCCAGCGTAGGCGTAGTTGTTGCTGTTGACATAGACGGAGCCAGCCTGGTATGTTACCTTGACGGTGTCTTTGCTGACTACGGTCTTGTGAATCTTGCCAATCTCTGCGGCAAACTTCTCGCGTGTCGCAACATCGGCAATGTTATATTCCTTCGTAATGTCGCTGGCAGCCCATGTCGGAGCCACGATGCTGTTCCATCCCAAAGCCTTCAGACGCTCGCAGTCGCCATGGCAATCAACGCCCTTGGAGCGAGCCCAGTCGTACGACTGCACCTTGCCGTCAACCAACTTGATGTTGGTCATCACTGCCGGCACGATCTTGGTGTAGCGAGGATCCTCGACACCAGCGTCGCGCATGTTGGTGAGCAGGTCGGTATAATACTTGGTGATGCGCTGTGTCGTGCCGTAAGCCACGCAGTTCCAGTTGCCGTTGGTCATGATGGGGTCGCCCAAGAGATAGTCGGTAACGTCCTGTCCGCTGTTGTAGCAAGGCATCACGGAGTTGTCGTCTATGCTCTGTGGGCCTTTCGACAGGCAGTCGAGAATCTCGTCAGGTGCGAACTCTGCCTTCTTAGAGAGCTTCAGCAGGTAGCGGGCCTTGAGGCCGTAGGCCAGCTTGAGCCATTTCTGCGTGTCACCGCCGTTCATGAGGTCACCCTTGGAGAGGGCAGTGGCGGTGCTTGGCTGCGACTTGCTGAGCAGCTCGATGGCCTCGTCGAGCTTGGCGACGCAGCCGTTGAAGATGGTCTTGCCGTCGTCGTAGGCAGGCACTGGCGAGTCGCCGAGGGCCTCGGTGTATGGCATTTCGCCATAGAGGTCGAGCATCTGCATGAAGCCGAGAGCGTGGTAGATGTCGGCTACGGCCATATAGTGGTAGGCATTCTCAGCCTTTGCCTTGTCGTAGAGGTCGTTGAGGTTGGACGCCGATTCCACGAACCATGTCTGGTATGGTGTAGTGGTGATTCCGGCGGCGAAGTTCCATGTCACGGCGGCTGTGCCTTGAGTGGCGTTGGTGGAGTAGTACGCGCCAGCGATCATTGCAGTGCGGTAGTTGGTGACACCAGCCGAGTACATGTACATGCGCTGAATCCATGGCACGCGGTTGGCCACCTCAGCGGTGGTGTTGTTTGGCTTGTCGGGGTCAACGTTCACGTCAAGGAAGTCGCTGCATGATGTAAGTCCAAGCGTGAGCAGACATCCGGCTGCCATCATATATTTTAAACTCTTCATATATAATCTTGTTTTTGATGTTGAAACAAATGCTTATTCACACGGGTCAGTTGCATTAGAACGTGATGTTCACGCCAAAGGTGAAGGTGCGCACTGAAGGCACACTGCAATAGTCGATGCCCGTGGCGCCTGAACCGCCTGTTCCGCCTGCCGTGCAAACCTCAGGATCCATGCCCTTGTAGTTGGTCCATGTGAGCAGGTTCTGGCCGGTGATGTTGGCAGACAGCCTCTTGATGATGGTGTGGCTGCGCAGGAGGCTCGTGAAGTCGTAGCTCAGCGAGAGTGAACGCAGTTTCAGCCAGTTGACACTCTGTATGAAGTTGTAAGAGTTGTTGGCGTAGTTGCTCCAGTATTTCTGGATCATGGCCTCGCCAGAATAAGTGGTCTTGCCGAATGTGTAAGTCTTGCCAGCCTCGTAGGTCTGCGTGTAAGCCTCGCCTGTGGTAGCGTTTATGCCGTCCACGGTGACGCTTTGGCGATTGTTCTGCGTGGTGAGCTTGCTCAAGCCGTTGCTGACCATGAACTGCTCTGTGCCGTTGAACACGTCACCGCCAAGGCGGAAGTCGAGCAGGAACGAAAGGGAGAAGTTCTTGTAGGTGAAGGTGTTGTTCCAACCGCCGATGAGCTTGGGCTCACGGTTGCCCACCACGTCGTTTGAGCCGCTGTGCACCTTGTACAATCCTGTTGATGGGTCAACGAGGTATTTGCCACCTTCAATCTCGTTGCCGTCGGCGTCGTGTTCGGTCTCGAATCGTGTGCCCACGAGAGCCATGAAGTTACCGCCGTTAGGCACGGATGCCGACTTCACGCTGCCGAACTGCGCGTCGGTGGGGTAGAACATTCCCACGCCATCGAGGAACTCGCCCAGGCGACCCTTGTTGTAAGAGAAGTTGAGTGTAGACTCCCATTTGAAATCCTTGCCGTCGAACGGTTTGCCAGTGATGCTCACCTCCATACCCTTGTTTATCACAGAGCCGGAGTTGATTGACATCAGGATGTATCCGCCGGCGTTGGACAAACGAGGTTGTGCTATCTGGTTCTTCGTGGAGCTGTGGTAATATGTCCAGTCGACGCCCAAACGACCCTTCAGGAAACGCAGCTCGGCACCGATTTCCCATGCGGTCTGAATCTCAGGCTTCAAGCTGCTGTTACCCTTGGTGTAGACGTTGCCCACGCCAGTGAATCCTGCATAGTTGATGGGGGATGTAAGATATGTCAGAGTGGCATACGGGTCAGCGTCCTTACCTACTTGTGCCCAGCTGGCACGAATTTTGCCGAATGAGAGAATGTCGTTCTTCGGAAGCAACTCGGTGAATACCAATGCACCGCTCACTGAAGAATAGAAATAAGAACGGTTGTCGAGAGGAAGCGTAGACGACCAGTCGTTACGTCCTGTGAAGGTGAGGTACGCAAGGCTCTTGTAAGAGGCGCGGGCCTCTCCGTAGACACCCACCAGACGTTTCTGTGTGGTAGCGTCGGTAAAGAACTTGTTGCTTGTGGCGATGTTTGAAAAGCTGATGGTTCCAGGCGTAACGAAGTCGTAGCCCCAGTGAGTCTGGTTGAGGCGCTCAGTACCTTCAGCAGTTGTACCCAGCATAAGACCGAGGTCGAAGTCGCCGAAGGTCTTGTGCAAGTTTGTCATCACGTTGGTAGACCAATACTCATAGCGGTAGTCGCTCTTGGAGAGACGACCGTTCTGGTAAATCTCATTTATCACGGAGCCCGGTGCTATATAAGTGTAGGCATCTGTGGTGTAGTTGTCGTAGCCGAAGCGTGCGGTAACGTCCCACCAGTTGGTTATCTTGAAGTTGGCAGACAAGGCGCCCGTGAAGCGGTGAGTCTTGTCATACATTTTGTCCTTGTTTATTATCCAGTAAGGGTTCTCCATGTCGTTTGCCAGCTCCCAAATGCCGTCAAAGAGGCGATACTTGGTGCCGTCCTCGTTGAGATAATGCGACATGTCCTCTTGCAGCGGCCAGCTGTAGAGAGCCGTCATGGTACCCGTGCCGCCACTGCCATACAATCCGCCAGAGGTGAGGGTCTTGTCGGTCTTGGAGAGCGAGTAGGTCATGTTTGCGCTGACGGTCAGCTTGCCAAACTTCTGCTCGCCGTTGAAGCGCACGGTGGTCTTGTTGTAGCCAGTCTTGCGCACGATACCTTGCTGGTCGTAGTTTGACAAGGAGAGGAAGAAGCTTTGGTTCTTAGAGCCGCCCGATATGCTGACGTTGTTGTCGAGTACCGTACCCGTGCGGAAGAAGTTGCCAATATTGTCATACAGCGTCTCCGAGCCGTCGTAAGCCTTGCCCCATGAGTTGTAGGTCTGGTCGTTGAACACGCCGTTGTCGGCATAGTATCCTCGTCCGAATTGCTTTTGCGCTTCGGGCAGTTTGGTTGCCGACGATGCGCTTATCTTGCCAGAGTAGTCGATCTTCACTGATCCCTCGGCGCCCTTCTTGGTGGTTATGATGATGGCGCCATCGGCAGCGCGCGAGCCGTAGAGGGCCGCGGCGGCAGCACCTTTCAGCACGGAGATGTCGGCGATGTCCTCAGGGTTGATATCCATCACGCGGTTGGAGAAAGTGGTGGCATTGCGCGTCATACCGTCGGTACCGGAGTTGCCAATCACGCTTGTGGAGTTGTCGTAGATGATACCGTCTACCACGAAAAGAGGTTGGTTGCTGCGTCCCTCGGCGGTGGAGTTGGCACCACGCATCACGATAGAGGCTCCCGCACCAGCCGCGCCACTGCTTTGGGTGATGTTGAGTCCGGGAACCTTGCCTTGCAATGAGTTGATGACATTGGTGTTCTTGTTCTTCATGAGCTCGTCGGCCTTCATGTCGGTGACGGCATATCCCAATGCCTTGCGCTCCTTCCTGATGCCCATGGCAGTCACCACCACGTCGCTCAACGATTTTGTGTCTTCGGCAAGGGTAATGCTGACGTTTCTTTGCGCTCCTACCTTCACCATTCGCTTCTCATAGCCAATGCATGAAATCTCGAGCGTAGAGCCATTTGATACGTCTATGGAAAAACGTCCCTCAGTGTCGGTCACGACACCTTTAGTGGTTCCTTTGATTACGATACTCGCGCCAATGATAGGCTCTCCAGCCTGATCGGTTACGGTTCCTCTGACGGTGTTCTTCTGTTGCTCAGCCGACGGTTTCGGGGTTGCGCCCGTTGTTGCTGAAGCATTAGCAGAAAGAGCATTGCCTCCGAGAAACATGGTGGTCAACGCCGTGGCTGCCAAAAATGACTTCGCATTCAGCGTTCTTTTGCAATTGCTTTCACTCATAATGACTTAACTTAAAGTGTGTTAGTGACTGTTGGATTGTCTCAAGAAACGTATCTTAATCCCTTGTCAATTGCAAAGATAAGTAAAATATCGACTCCTGCAAAGTCTTTGTTAGAGTTTTTTACCTTTTTGTTATGTTAAAAATACGATTTGTTACTATTTGTGCGAATAAAATATTAAAAAGTGACTTATCGTTACCTTAATTGCCGGAGCTTTCCCCTTTTGCCATCTTCATCCTGATATTGAGTTGGAAGAGGCTTGGCACGAAGATGAGGAGGGAGCAAACTATTGAGAAGACTACCATTCGCTCGTTGCCATTGAAAATGTCGATGAGGTTTCTGTCGACACATTGAGGCAAGAGGTTGACCAAGATATAAGAAATGGTGTTGTTGATCCAATGGAAGACGAAGCCGGGGATGATGGAGCCGGTGCGATAGTACATCCATCCCAACAACAGGCCAATGAGAAAGGCGTGGGTGCCTTGCGCCAAGTTGAAGTGGATGATGCCAAAGAGCATGGCTGATATGGCAATGGCCACCCAATGCCGGTTTGGCATCATGCCGAGGAGCTTGCGCAGTATGGCTCCGCGGAAGACCACCTCTTCGGCAAATGGCGCGAGGATGCCTACAGCGACATAGCCAATGGGTTTCTTCATGACACCTTCCATCAACTTCATCATCTGCTCGGGCATTTGGAAGTGCATCCATTCTATAAGTTGCTCAGAGGGAATGATGCTGCCAACGGCAATGAGCGCAGCCCAAACGATTACATCCCATGGGCGTGTCTGCATCCAAGAGTTAGAGACACGTGTCCATTTGCATTTCAGAAAGATGAAAAGCGTGGCAACGCTGCTGAGCGAGGTGGTGGCAATGGAGGCAGTGATGGTAGTGATGCCTGGGATTTTGACAAACTGGAATATGGCGCCAATGCCTATCTGCAAAAGCAAGAAGACTACGGCATACCAAAGAATGTCGAGGCTGCTACGCAAGGTGTTTTTATTTTCAGTCATGGATAAGAATCTTTTTTATTGGTTTCGTTTACTATCCTTATGGAGTTTCTTCATAATATGTTCTTGGTCTTTCCTCAATTGCTCGGCAAGGCTGTCGGCGCTGTCAAACTTGCGATTGTCTCGCACTCGGCTTACAAACTGCACCTTGACAAGCTTGTCGTAGAGGTTGCCTTGGAAGCCAATGATGTTAACCTCCAAGGAGAGTCTTGACCCTCCGAAGGTGGGGCGGGAACCTATGTCCATCATGGCTGGCATGAGGCGAGAATGTCCATCCACTGCTGCCCAAACCGCGTATACGCCCTCCTTGGGGATGAGTTGTCCGTTGTCGCCAAGGTCAAGGTTTGCCGTGGGAAAGCCAAGTTTACGACCTTCCTGAAAGCCCTTCTTTACCTTGCCTGACAACTCGTAAGGCCGGTTGAGGCAACGGGTGGCCATCTCGACCTCGCCACCTTCGAGAAAGGAGCGGACAAGCGAGGAGCTTACTTTCATGTTGTTGAGGGTGTACGATTTTGCTTGCACAACCTCTATACCGAGCTCGCGGCCGTAAGCCGCGTAATCGTCGAATCCTTCCGTGCGGTCATGCCCGAATCGGTTGTCGTAGCCAATGACAAGCACCTTGACATTCAGGCGTTCGGCAAGTACTTGCCTCATGAATTCCTTGGCCGTGAGCGAAGCCATTTCCTTGCTGAAGCGCAGCACCGCCACGTTGTCAACACCCGTGAGCGAGATGAGTTGCAGCTTGCGCTCAAGAGTGGTCAGCAGCCGAGGCTGGTAGTCTTGGTTGAGTACCTGCCGCGGATGACGGTCGAAGGTGATGACGAGCGATGCCAACCCTACACGTTTCGTCTCTTCCATGACATTGGCGATGAGAAATTGGTGGCCACGGTGCACGCCATCGAAGAAGCCTATCGTGGCAACGCAAGGCTGCGAGTTGCTGTTTAAAGTATAGTAACTGTCGTCAAACATTATTTTCTGCATCTTTTAATTGCCCGGTACAGTTCTCCGCCTCCGAGAACCAGCACGCCCGTGACCACCGTTATGGCCACCCATTCCGTTAGGCTCAATGGGAGCGTGCGGAACATCCTGCCTCCAAAGGTGACGATAACCCATTGACCCACAAAGATCAGCACTAACACGAGCGCAAGACCGCGGTCGCTCAAGAAGTGGCGGAAGGCACTGTGGACACTTCCCAGGCACTTGGCGTTTAGGAGGTTCCAGAACTGCAGCATCACGAACGTGGTGAAGAACAACGTAAGCTCATGCACGTCGATGACGCTTCCCGCACCATGGCGCTCGCACCAAACGAGGAAGGCGAACATGATGATGAAGAAAACGATGCCTATGAACAATATACCTCTTGCCATAGGCTTGGTTATGATAAACTCTGACGCCTTTCGAGGCTTGTCGCGCATAACCTCGTGGGAAGGTGGAAGCGAGGCGAGGGCGAGGGCGGCAAAGGTGTCCATGATGAGGTTGACCCATAATATCTGTGTCACCGTGAGCGGCATTTCAGTGCCTATCACCGAGCCTCCGAGCACGAGCAGCAAAGCCGACAAGTTGACCACGAGCTGGAAGAAGAGGAATCGCTGGATGTTCTTGTAAAGGGAGCGTCCCCACATCACCGCGGCGGCTATGGAGCTGAACGAGTCGTCAAGGAGTGTTATGTCGGATGCTTGCTTCGCCACCGAAGTGCCGGAGCCAAGCGACAGGCCGACGTGTGCGTAGTTGAGCGCGGGAGCATCGTTGGTGCCGTCGCCTGTCACAGCTACCACCTCACCGTGTTTCTGCAACATCTCCACGAGTCGCTGCTTGTCGTCGGGACGTGCCCTGCTCATCACGCGTATGTTCTCGCAAAGCTTATAGGCTTCCTCGTCGGAGAGTGCAGCCCATTCTCGTCCGGTGATGGCCTCGCCTTCGTTGACGCCAATCTGCCTTGCGATCTCCAGGGCGGTAGCCGTGGTGTCGCCCGTTACTATCTTCACGCGTATTCCAGCCGTGCGACACTCGTCTACGGCCTTTGGCACATCGTCGCGTACGGGGTCGCAGATGGCGCAAACGCCTTGAAGCGACAGGCCTGAGACATTGCCCTCCAAAAGTTCGTTGGTGAGGTCGTCTTCGCCATAGGCGAAAGCCAACGTGCGCATTGCTTGTTGCTGGTAGTGAAGAAGTTTCTTTTCGTATGTCTCGCGCTCCGCAACGTCGCAACCACACATATTAATCAAAATCTCCGGCGCGCCTTTCACGAACGTCATGGTCTTGCCGTTGACAGTCGCCACTGTTGCCATAAACTTTTTCTCGGTAGAGAATGGTATCTGGTTTGCGATTGTGCATGTGGAGCGCATCGCGTTATAATCGTGGCCTTGGTCCTTGAGCCAAAGCAGCAGCGCGCCCTCCGTGGGATTGCCCACCACCTTGTCTTCATCGAGCTCGGCGGTAGAGTTGATTGCCATGGCGGTGGCGAGCAGATTGGTCGTCGCGTCACTGTTGTCTGCCGATGACTTGAAAATCTCGCTCACCCGCATCTTGTTTTGTGTAAGCGTGCCAGTCTTGTCGGTGCATATTATGGTCACTGCCCCCATTGTCTCAGAGGCTTGCAATTTGCGCACGAGGTTGTTGCTCTTGAGCATGCGTCGCATGTTTAGGGCCAAGGCGAGATTCACGGCCATGGGCAATCCTTCGGGCACCGCCATGACGATGAGCGTGACCGCCATCATGAAGTAGTTGAGCACGGTTTGTGCCATGCCGAGATAGTTGGTGGTGTGCCAAAGGTCGTTGGTGAGGATGTCGTGAACAAGGAAGATGACGAAAGCCGCGACAGACACGACGGAGCCTACCTTTGATATCAGCTTGGCAAGCTTCGTGAGCTGGATGTTGAGTGGCGTTTTGGTGTTTGTGGCCTCTGTGGCTTTTTGCGCGACCTTCTCTATCTCTGTCATTCTGCCAACTTTCTCCACCACAGCCTCGCCGTGGCCGTTCATGACCATCGTGGAGCGCAGGATGATGTTTGGCGCATAGGTGGTCGCATGATTGCCGTCACTGTTGACGCTCTTTGTCGTAAGTGTTTCGCCAGTGAGTGTCGACTCGTCTATTTGCAGGTTGGTGGCTGCGATGAGGCGCGCGTCGGCTGGCACCTCGTCGCCTGGTTCCACTATTATTATGTCGCCCACGACAACCTCGCGTCGCGGAATCTCTGTCACCTTGCCTTCGCGCCGCACTTTCACGGGTTGGTCGTCGTTCATGGCGGTGAGCACGTTGAACTTCTTTGCCGCGTCGAGCTCGAAATAGAACCCAACGGTAGTGGCGAGGAATATGGCGAGGAATATGCCGATGGTCTCCATGAAGTCGTGGTTGACAAACGCCAAGCCGAAAGACACGGCTGCGGCAACAAGGAGAATCTGGATTATGGGGTCGTTGTATTTTTCAATGTAGAGTTTCCAAATGGAAGTTTTCTTTGGTGGTGTAAGCACGTTCTCGCCATATTTGGCGCGCGAGGCTACGACTTGCTCACTGTTAAGTCCATCATGGTTGATTTCTTTTGTCATGTTTCTATATAATGTTATGTATAAGAGACAGCTACAAAGTTACATAAATTTAGTGCAATATATGGATGACACCCGTAAATTTCATTGTCTATGAAAGAATAATAAGGTTTTTTCGATATTTATTAAGAATGGCGCGCAGCCTCTGAGAAGCTTGTCCACGATGTTGACGCTGGCCATGCTTTAAGGTTGTTTCAAGATGGTTTACGCCATCAGATGGTAGGTGCCTCCAGCATAAGCCTTTACCACGCCTTTCATCTCCAGTTGGAAGAGCAGGGCGGTGAGGGCTCCGGCGTTGATGCCTGTCTTCACTGATATCATGTCTTGGCGCAGGTCATTGGCACGTTGGAGCAAGCCTACGACCTTTTGCTCGTCTTCTGTCAAATCGGGGAACAACAACCTTTCTATTCCTTTGCTTCTTGCTTTCTCCAACGTTGCCTCATTCTCCCATCCCATGTCTTGCACGAAATCCTCGGCAGATGTGATGAGTCCAGCTCCGCAACCGCGGATGAGGTTGTTGCAGCCCTCGCTGTAGGGCGCGCCCACGGGACCGGGGAAGGCGAATACGTCGCGATTGTATTCCTTGGCAATGCGAGTTGTTATCAGTCCACCGCCTTTTCGAGCGCTCTCCACGAGAATTGTTGCGTCGCACAGTCCGGCGGTTATGCGGTTCCGCCTCACGAAATTGAGCTTGTCGGGCTTGGTGTGAGTCATGTATTCTGTCACGAGTCCGCCTTGGTTCACAATGCGGTTGGCATCGTCGCGGTGCGTGGTAGGGTAAAGCGTGTCAAGGCCGTGGGCTAACACTGCCACGGTCTTCATGCCGTTGCCCAATGCCTCGCGATGCGCATGGATGTCCACTCCGTAAGCGAGTCCGCTAACGATGATGGCATCGGGCACCAAGGCATGCAAGTCTCTGACGAAAGCCCTTATCAGGTCTTCGCCATAGCGTGTGCAGTGGCGTGTTCCCACGATGTTTATTATGTGGCGCGCGTTGAGGTTGGCGTTGCCTTTGTAGAAAAGCATCAGCGGCGCGTCGGGGGCTTCCTTTAGCCTGCGTGGATATTCGTCGTCGTTGAGGCACAACGCCCTCACCCCGTGGGCTTCAGCCCAAGCCAACTCCTCTTCGGCGCGGTCGCGGATGCATGACGTGTCATTGAGTTCATTGGCAACGCGTGTTGGAAGCCCCGGAAACATCGAGGCTAGCTCCTTCGCGTGTTCCATTATGGCGGTGGCGGAGCCTAACTTCCGATATAGCTCAACCATGGTGTTGAGGTGGAAGTAGCTGAGCCGCGTGAGTATGGCGGTGTTGAGCCTTTCTTCCCTATTCTGCATTTTCCTTGTCAAACTTCTCTATTACAGGCAAGAAGGCGTTGTCGTAGTCTTCGCTGTTGCCGAGTCTGCCGTTGACGAGCATCACGAGTTCCACGTCGCCGTGGAAGCAAAGCTTGTTGTCGGCTTCACGGTAGATGTCGTGGCTGAAGATGTAGCGCACCCCTTCCTTCCGCACGTTTACGCACGACAGCATGACATCGTCGCAGCGGAGTGGGGCCTTGAACTTCAGGTTCATCCTCGCCACCACGGGGTCAACGTGTTTCTCCTCGTGCAGCTTGGCATAGCTGATGCCTAGGCTGTTGATGAAACGGTGACGTGTGTGTTCGGTGTAGTGCAGGTAGTTGGCGTTGTTTACAATGCCCTCGATGTCGCATTCGTAGTCGCGCACTTCCATGCGTGTGGTGAATAAGTATTTTTTCATGGATGTTTTTTTATTGTATTCTGTCAGCCTCCCTTTTCCCTTTAAGGTATTCATAGCCGAAGCGGCAGCGAAGGCAGTCGCGGCGGTCGCAGTATTCGTTTTTCAGTTGTATTAATGCCTGGCTGTCGCCCGCGTTGTCAACATTCAGTCCCACGTCTTTCCATGTTCTGGTTATGTGGTTGTTCTCGGCCTTCAGTTGTTCGAGGAAGTCGAACGCCCTGTCCACGAGCGTGTCTTCTTGCTTGTGTCTGCCATAGGCGAAGAGCATGGGCACCACGGTGTTTATCAACAGGAGATTGAGCGACGCTTCCGACAGGTGCTTTCGGTTTGCCTTGCTCTCGCGTCCGAAGGCGTAGTGGGTTTGCCAATATTCCGTCACTTCCGTCATGAGCACCTCTTTTGCCGTTTTTATGTCCTTGCAGTCGATGATTCGCGACAGGCTCGCCTTGCGATGGTAGTAGAGATTGGCGAGTTGCGATATTCTTATGTGCGGGAAGTTTTGCGGTCGCAGCCGCAAGAACCGCCACAGGTGGAAATCTATTGGCTTGAGCGAGTATTTATGTGCCAGGTATTTATATTCCCTATTGAGATTGAACAAGTGTTCATCGGCAAGGGCGTCGTCGCGGTATCTCTCCGGCTCCGACATGGGGTCGAGCAGACCGGCTTGCCCCATAAATATGGCCTCTATCTGGAATATGTTGTCGCCGTGGTGTGCCACGTCGTTGAGTGGCACGTTGAGCGCCCATTGCTCCATGGCCTCGGCGTTGATGCCGAACCCGTAGTTTCGCGCCATGGTAACGAAGTAAGCCGCTTCCCACGAGCCTTGGCATTGTTTGGCTCGCCGCTTTATGTCATCGGTCTTCCGCTCCAGTCGTTCCGTCTCCAGCGCGCTCATCCACGAGTGCTTCATCAGCCGGCTCAGCGAGGGTATGATCTTGTAGCATGGTGGATAGTTGTCGGTCTTCAGCAGTTCCTCGTAGTTTTCTCTCACATATTCCGGCACGCTTAGCTCCATCTGCGGTGGCTTCGTGCCGTCTTCCGTCACTGCCTGCGCGTCAGCTTTGCCCACCACGTGCAACACCACATTGTTATATTGCGCGTCTTTCTCGTGCCCATGCGTGAACCAGTCGCTTGCCTTGTCGTGTATCTCCACGTTGCCAACCCACATCTGCCCGTTTATCCTCACCTTGGCGTTGAAGAAGTCGGGTCCCGCGTTGCCGTTGTGCAAGCCTGGGTCAACAACCTCCACTTCTTCGCCCTCCGTCGTGCGGAGTCCGGCTATGGGGAAGAGCCTGTGTTTCCAGCAATAGTGCAAGAGTTGTTCCATGTGGTGTTAAATCTTAATTTAAAGCACGGCGGCGTAACGTCGGATGTGTTCCAATCGGTTCATGAAAGACTTGTCGGCTTTTGCCTTTTGCATATTATAGTCAGCTTGTAGCCGTAGCCAAATTCCTGCGTCTATACCAAGCACGGCCTCAAGCAACAACGCGTATTCTGTGGTTACTGGTCGCTTACCATTGAGTATCTCATTGAAAACCGTGTACGACACCCCCATCTTCTCTGCGAGTTCTTTCTGGGTTATACCACGAGCCTCGATTTCTTCTTTAATCATCTCGCCAGGATGTATCAAGAGCGAAGAGGTCATGCTGTTTGCGTATTTTATGTTGCTCATTTCGTTATTTTTTATAGTGATTAGACAAATCTAAAACGTTACATATAGTTATAAGGGTATTTTCTTGTTCTTTGCTGACAGTGAATTCAACTCTATACTGGTCATTGGCTTTGATAGAGAACCTGCCGTCTTTGTCACCGTGCAGGGCTTCAAAATGTAGAGATTTGATAGGAAACAAGTCCTCAATTCTTGAAGCCATAATCAAGTATTTTATGGCTTTTTGATAGCCTCGTACAATTTGTGGTTGATAACGGTGTTTTTTGTCATCAGCCTTTCCTATTGTATATAGGTCTTCAAGATATTTCTTATCAAATGTAACGAGCATAGCTTTTACTATTAGCTATAAAATTATATGTGGCAAAGTTAAGCATAAGATTTGATATTCGCAAATAATCGAATATATTTTCGATTATGGCCAATGGTTATCAATGGTATTATACGCAGGGGCGGGCCCTGTGCCCGTCCGCACCCCGAATGGTATCATCATGTCGTATGCATGCGTTTTCGCCATTCGGGTCGCGGACGGGCACGGGGCCCGCCCCTGCACGTTGTTGTCGGTGGATTTTTTACTTCACCACCTTCTTCACGGTTTTTCCGCCTCTCTTTTCTATTACCACCTGGCCTGGCTTAGCCTCGCTGATGCGCTGGCCTGAGAGGTTGTAAAGCTCAACCTTTTCGTTGTCGTTATTAACAGGCAGATTGGTGATGCCGGTGGTTATGTTTTTTTCATCACCGAATGTAGCTTCTATATTTACTGTACCAAGTGCGGTCATGTTTAATTGTGCGTACATTTTATTAGCAGCTTTCGAAATTTTAGCTGTCATGGTAAGCTTTACGCCACCTAAAAGATTGATGGTTTTTCCAAGTTTTCCAGGATTAGTTACTTTTACTGTTTTATCTTTTACAGTTAAAGTAACAATGCCATCTTTTTCGTCAGGAACTAAATCGTTAATGATAATGTCTCCAACTTCATCCCCACCAAAAGAAAATTTGTTTAGAGCAAATTTATAGTTACCATTAGCCTGCTCTTCTACTGTAATGGTTGCATCCTGTTCGGTTGTTTGGCCATATACGGTTATGCTCAACTTATCCGTGTAGTCCGTTGCGAAGCAACTGACAGCCATGAGAACCAGTGTGAAAAGTGTAAAAAGTTTCTTCATGATTATTCCTTCTTGTTATTGAAATGTTTTTTATGATGCCTTAGAACCTGTAGCCGAAGCCGGCGTTGAGGTAAATGGGGTGCATGGTGAATGCCACGGTGTGGAAGTCCGACTTGAAGATGTTGTTGAACGAGTAGGTCAGGTCAGCAAACAGCGAGAAGTGCTTGTAGGCATTCCATGAGAATCCAGCTTGCGCGCCCCAGTTGAAGTGGCGCAGGTTGTTGTTGAAGTCGTAATCAGCCTGGCTGCCGTTGTCGAAGGTCACTTTCTCGCCCGTTGGAGTGCCGTTGCGCAGATAACCGTCGCTCACGAATCCGTAGAACTTGTTTCTCATGCAATAAGAGAAAAACAGTCCGCCTCTCACCTTCCAACGCGGGCTGACGCGGTAGTTGGCGGTAATAGGCAAGGTGAGATCGGTGCTTTCATAGTAGGTCTTGTTATAGCCCGTGAAATATCCGCTTACGCGGTCACTGTTTTGTATCACTTCCGTATGGTAGTTCTTCACGGTGGCACCTGTGGCCATGCGCTTGGCCTCAAGTCTTAATCCTGATGCCACGCCCCATCTGCCAAACCATTTTGTCACCGCACATTCTATCGTGCCGTTGAACTTTGGCTCGAAACTGTCGATGTGGCGAATCTCGCGTGGCAGGCCGAGTGGCGTAGCACCACCAACGTTGACACCTGCCCTCAGCTCAAGCTCCCATCCTTTTTTGTTCATCTGCCGGAGGTTGTCGTCGCGTTCGCCAATGTTTTCCTGAGCAGTGGCAGAGATGGAGAAAGCCACGAGCAGGAATAGTAATATCTTGCTTTTCATGTTATTCTGCTTCGTAGTTGATGTGGAATTCGTCTATATACAGCGTGCTGCCCACGGCGCCAACAAACTTGCCGCCGTCCTTGCTCGACGAGGCAACGATGGTGAAACTGTATCTGCCGGCAATCATCTTGTCCAAGTCGAAGGTCTTGCCGTTCATGGGCTCAAACGGTATGGTGAACTCCGTCCACTCGTCGGTCTCCTTGCGGTTGGTAAGCTCCGCCTTGAGCACGATGCTTGGGCTCGTCAGTGAGTTGAGCCTCGTGTCGGTGCCATCGAGCCAAGGCACGTCTTTTGAAACCTCGAACACCACGGCGTAAATCGCGAAATCGTCCTTTGCGCCGCTCACCACCTTCGAGTTCTCGTCTGTCACCGTCGAGCCAGCCTTATACTTGTAGTATCCCGTCAAGGACACTGGCTTGGTGTTGAAGAACGGTATTCCGAAGTGGGTAGAAGATGCCATGTCGCCCATGTTCACGGAGAAAGAACCAAGGAAGATGTTGCCGGCAGCGATAGGCGCGCCAAACATCGCTCCCAAGGAGCCGGTGCTTATCGTCGTCAGCTTGGCGCATTTGTCCTTCTTGCCGTTGTCGGCTTGGCTCGTGGGATAGTCGGAAGGTGCGGGGTTCGACGACATGAGCGTAATCATGGCGCCGGGGTTTCCTGTGCCCCAGTCCACTTGCTGTCCGCCATTCTTCTCGTATAAAATATGAAACAAAGGCTCGTTGTTGTACGTGTAATAGCGCACGTCGTCGAAGTGGAAATCAGACGGCGTGGAATTGAATGACATGACTCTCACGGTGTATTTCTTCGTCCAAGCCCCGTCTTGTGATGTCACCGTGTACTTCTGTGGCAGTGCCTGGTTGATGGAATCGGGCAGCATGTCATCTCCTTCGGTTTTTTGCGGATTGGGCACGCGGGTGAAAAACTTGCGTTTCGTGCCGCTTGCCGGCTCAATGGTAGCGCCTTCTGTGAGCGTGAACTCCGGCGCGAGAATACTGTCGCTCGTGTTGATGTAGAGCGTCACCTCGTTGTTCGTGATGTCTGGGTCACGAAGCAACAAGTCGTCATTGCCGAGGGTCACTCGCGTGATGTCGGCTTCGCTGTTAAGCGCCTCTTCCTTGATACATGAGGAGAGCGAGGCTGTCATCGCGACAGACAACATCATGAGGCTTCCCCACGTCTTTAGGGTCTTGTGCATAATGATTTGTTATCTTGATTAATCTTCTATCTGATTGTAAATCCGTTTACTACACGGGCTGGTGCGCCCGCGCAATTTCGGGTGTAAAGTTACGGCTTTTTCTCGGATTAAACACTTTTTTAGAAATCAAAAATCGTTAATTAGCGCAAAACGCTTGCATTACGTGAAGATTTATAATAATTTATGCAATACGTGAAGCCCTTTTCGCCATAAAATAGCTAATTTTGCACGACACATTATATAATGTAAGCATATAATATAAACATATAACATCACCGTACAATTATGAAGATAGCATTGATAGGCTATGGCAAGATGGGGCACATGATAGAGCAGATTGCCCTTGAGCGTGGCCATGAGATAGTGTGCAAAATAGATGTCGACAATGCCGACGACTTCGACAGCCCGGCTTTTTCTTCCGCCGACGTGGCAATAGAGTTCACCAACCCCACCGCCGCCTACGCCAACTACCTCAAGGCGTTCGAGCACAACGTGAAGGTCGTCTCTGGCTCAACGGGATGGATGAAAGACCACAAGGCAGACGTTGAGGCCCTCTGCAAGGACGGCAAGCAGACGCTTTTCTGGGCAAGCAATTTCTCCGTGGGCGTGGCCATCTTCCAGGCGGTCAACAACAAGTTGGCCGAGATAATGAACGGTTTCGCGCAGTATGACGTCACCGAGACCGAGACCCACCATATCCACAAGCTCGACGCGCCATCAGGCACCGCCATCACCCTTGCCGAGGACATTGTGGAGCGCCTCGACCGCAAGAGCTCTTGGAAGCTCGGCACCACCACGTGGGACGACGGTCGCGTGGAAGGCTCCGAGGACCACAATGCCGACGAGCTGCTCGTCAACAGCGTGCGCCACGACGAAGTGCCCGGCATCCACAGCATCCGTTACGATTCCGAGGCCGACGAGATAACCATCACCCACAGCGCGCACTCGCGCAAGGGATTCGCCCTCGGTGCCGTACTCGCCGCCGAATACACCAAGGACCACTCCGGCCTGCTCACCACCTCCGACCTCTTCAAGTTCTAAAACAAACAAAGCAATATAATGATTGACAAGGAGAAAGCTTCTCTTAACATGAAGAAGCAATGGATGAAGTTTGGCTGCGCCTTCTTCTTCTACGTGTTGTTTATTATATGGATGTCGCCGCGCACGCTGACGGGATGGATCCTCACGCTGCTCGGCGCGCTCTTCATCTTCGACTGCTACGTGTCGAAGAAGGTCAGATGGCAGTGGTGGAAGGAAGCCGAGGGACCCGTGAAGTTCATCATGAGCTGGGTCGATGCCCTCGTGTTCGCCCTCGTGGCAGTGTATTTCATCAACCTCTTCCTTTTCCAAAACTATGTCATCCCGTCTTCTTCCTTGGAGAAGAGCCTCCTCACGGGCGACTACCTCTTCGTGTCGAAGGTGAGCTATGGCCCGCGTATCCCGCAGACGCCGCTCACGATGCCTCTCACCCAGCACACCTTGCCCGTGGTCAACACAAAGAGCTACGTGGAGTGGCCACAGTGGGACTATCGCCGGCTGAAAGGCTTGGGCAAGGTGAACCTCAACGACATTGTGGTGTTCAACTATCCTTGCGGCGACACCATCGTCACCGAGGAGCGCTATCAGGGCCCCGACTTCTATGGCGACCTCGTCTACCCGCTTGGCATGCAGATATACAAGGAGAACAGCGCCAACCCCGTTGACCCTGCCACGTTGGGCAAGCAGCAACAGCTCGACTTCTTCTCCATGATCTATGACCTCGGCCACAGCTATATCGCCAACAACCCCAACGAGTTCGGCTCCATAGACCACAGGCCCACCGACCGCCGCGAGAACTACGTCAAGCGTTGCGTCGGACTGCCCGGGCAGACGTTGCAGATAAAGAACCGCATAGTGTATCTCGACGGCAAGCCAAACAAGGAGCCCGACAACGTGCAGTATACCTACTACGTGAAGCTCGCCACCGACCACCTGCCCGACGACGTGCTCAAGGATCTCTGCATCTCCATGGAAGACCTCACGACGCTCAACCAGATGGGCTACATGCCGTTGACCAAGCGCGCCGTGGAGTTCCTCTCAAAGCGCAAGGACCTCGTGAAGAGCATCAAGATCAACGCCGATGCCGCGCCGTCGATAAGCCTCTATCCTCACAACATGGTGACGGGATGGACGGTAGACAACTTCGGCCCCATCTGGATTCCGAAGAAGGGCGCCACCGTGAAGCTCAACATGAACAACATAGCCCTCTACCAAAGGCCGATAAGCGTGTATGAGCACAACGACCTCAAGGTGGAAAACAACCGCATATACATCAATGGCAAGCTCGCCACGAGCTACACCTTCAAGATGGACTACTACTGGATGATGGGCGACAACCGCCACAACTCCGAGGACTCGCGCTATTGGGGCTTCGTGCCCGAGGACCACGTTGTGGGCAAGCCAATCTTCGTTTGGTGGAGTTCCGACCCCGACCGCAAGGGCTTCTCCGGCGTGAGGTGGAGCCGCCTGTTCAAGTTTGTTGACAACATAAAATAAAGTAACGCATTTTTTAGACGGCAGGTTTTGGCACGGCAATTTCTGAAATTCATTATCGCTCTGGCGATAGCCATGACGCTCGTCGTGGTTGTCCGCGTGTTTGCCATCACCATCTACACCGTGCCCGCTCCCTTGGGCCAAAGGCTCAGGACGGGCGACAAGGTGGTGGTAAACAAGCTTGCCCGCGACCGTGCCCTGCAGCGTGGAGAGCTCATCGTGTTCACCGTCAGTGGCGACGCGCCCAAGGCGTCGCTCATAGGCCCGCCACAGGAGCTGGGCGAGGTGCTAAACCTCCCCGGCGACACCATCACCGTAGACCGTCGTCGTTACGTCATACCCTTTAAGTGCTGCGACCGCTGCCCATGCCGCGACTGTTGTCTCTGCCTTGTGGAGACCGGACATGGCAAGCGGCTCGTGCATAGACATCAGATAGTGGGCAAGGCCGCCCGCCTTTTCAAATGAACAGTCTACTCTCTTCCACATATTTCGGTCCCGTGCAGTGGTATCAGAAGCTCGCCCATGGCGGAGTCTGCGTCATTGAGCGGCACGACCATTTCGTCAAGCAAACTTTCCGCAACCGGTGCGTCATCGCCACCACGCAGGGCCAGCAAGCCCTCACCGTGCCCGTGGAGAGCCCGCAAGGTGTCAGGATAGACAAGACGGAGATGAAAGACGTGCGCATATCCGACCATGGCGCGTGGCGTCACCTCCACTGGCAGGCGTTGCAGTCGGCTTATGGGGAGAGCCCCTTCTTCGAGTATTATGTAGACGACATCTTGCCCTTCTTCGAGAAGAAATGGGAGTTCCTCTTCGATTTCAACCTCGCCATAACCCATAAGATGTGTGAGCTGCTCGACATAGAGCCGCATATCGAGCTGACGGAGGAATATTTGCTTGTTTCCGATGGTCGCGCATACGATGCCAATGTCTCCGATGCCATTGGCAGGGGTGGGCCCTGTGCCCGCCCGCAATCGAATGGTGATGCGGCGGCGTGCGGATGCGATACCCATGCGTGCGGATGTGGCAACGTGATTGTGGATTACCGCGATGCCATTCGTCCCAAGCATCCGTTGCCCGACCCCTCGTTTGTGCCGCGCCCTTATTGTCAAGTGTATGGGCAGAAGTTTGGCTTTCAGCCAAACCTCTCCATTCTCGACTTGCTTTTCAATGAGGGCAACGAGGCGGTGCTATACTTGTGACATATTTATGGCGTTTCATCATTCCAGTGCAAAGCCAATGAGATTCTAGTGCAAAGCCGCCGGGATTCCAGTGCTATGCCGATGAGATTCCAGTGCAAAGCCGATGCAGGAAATTTATATTCTCGCTTATAATAAAGTTGGGCGTTGATAATCAATAGATTATCAACGCCCAACGTGGTTATTTCGGTAGGTTGCAGTTTACCAGTTCAGAATGTCACGCCTATATGGAGGCTGAGCGATCCCGTGCGCGTGTCCTCGAAGTCGTAGTGGCCCACGTTTGCCAAGCCCACGTCGTAGCTCAACCCCGCATACAGCTTGTCGAAGCTCGCGCCGCAGCCGATGCGCAGGCCGCCGTCGAAGCGGCGGAAGCTGCCCTTCTCGTTGCTGAAGCTCGAATAAGCCTCACGCTTGCCGTAGTCTTTCACCTTGCCGCCAACGCCGAGGGCGAGATAGCCGCCGGCATACGGCTCTATGGAGATGTTGCGGGCCACGTCATACTTGTATTTTATCAACAGCGGCAACTCCAGATACTCCAGGCGGTAGGTGAACTTGTCGCCCTCATACTTGCCCTTGCCGCCTTTCTCGATGTAGGAGAGTCCCGACTCGAAATAGAGTGGGGCGGTGTGGGTGAGGCGAGTGCCCGCCACGAAGCCCAAGTCGAGACCCGTGCGCGAGTCGCTGCCGTCGAGGTTGGCGGCGTCGGAGCGCACCGTGGCTACAGCCATGCCAAGGCGGAAGCCGAAATAAGAGTCGTTGAACCGGTCGAAGGAAGAGCCGCGGTGTCCGCGGTTGTTGTCGTAGCGGTGGCGTGGAGGTATGGGACGCCCGTCAGGATAATATTGCGCCGATGCCGACAGGGTGGCGACGAGAGCGAGGAGTAACAGCATTGTTTTTTTCATGGCGAAAGAATTTTATGTTTGTTTTCTTCTGCAAAGATAGGCAACCCCACGGGAAGGCGCATGGGGAAATGGCCTAAAAGCAAGTAGGCTTTTCCCTATCGTGAAAGCCGTTTTTTATGCCGTTGCCTGCTTTATCTCTTCTTTTCTGCTTTGTTTTGGCAAAAAAAGCGTAAGTTTGCAGTCGGATTAACAAAACAGGAGAAAGGCATGACACAGAACCTCTTAGTTTACAATACGCTAACGCGAAAGAAGGAGCTCTTCAAGCCCCTTCACGCCCCACACGTGGGCATGTATGTTTGTGGTCCCACTGTATATGGTGACCCACACTTGGGGCACGCTCGCCCCGCCATCACCTTCGACGTGCTCTTCCGTTACCTTCGCCACCTGGGCTATAAGGTGCGCTACGTGCGCAACATCACCGATGTGGGCCACCTTGAGCACGACGCCGACGAGGGCGACGACAAGATCGAGAAGAAGGCACGCCTGGAGCAGCTTGAGCCGATGGAGATAGCGCAATATTACACCAACCGCTACCACAAGGCCATGGAGCTTCTCAACACCCTGCCGCCATCGATAGAGCCTCATGCCACGGGCCACATCATCGAGCAGGAGAAGCTCGTGGAGGAGATTCTCAAGAATGGCTATGCCTACGAGAGCAACGGCTCGGTGTATTTCGACATTCAGAAATACAACCAAGACCACAAATACGGCATACTGTCGGGCCGCAACCTCACCGACATCATCAACAAGAGCCGTGAGCTCGCCGGCACCGACGAGAAGAAATGCCAGGCCGACTTCGCGCTGTGGAAGCGCGCCACGCCAGAGCACATCATGCGCTGGCCAAGTCCGTGGGGCGACGGCTTCCCCGGCTGGCACTGCGAGTGCACGGCAATGGGAAGGAAGTATCTCGGCGACCATTTCGACATCCACGGTGGCGGCATGGACCTCATCTTCCCCCACCACGAGTGCGAGATAGCCCAGGCGGTGGCGTCGCAGGGCGACCAGATGGTGAACTACTGGATGCACAACAACATGATCACCATCAATGGCCAGAAGATGGGCAAGAGCCTTGGCAACTTCATCACCCTTGAGCAGTTCTTCACGGGCGACCACCCGTCGTTGGAGCAAGCCTACTCGCCCATGACCATCCGCTTCTTCATCCTCTCCGCCCACTATCGTGGCACCGTGGACTTCAGCAACGACGCCCTCAAGGCAGCCCAGAAGGGTTACGAGCGTCTGATGGACGGCATCTCCAACCTCGACCGCGTGCAGACGGCGAAGGGCTCGCAGCCCGACACCCACAAGTTCGTGAGCGAGTTGCGCCAACGCTGCTACGACGCCATGAACGACGACTTGCAGACTCCGCTCGTCACCAGCGCCCTCTTCGAGGCGTGCCACCTCATCAACACGCTTCTCGACCACAAGACGAAGATCTCCGCCGACGACCTCAAGGAGCTTGCCGACACCATGAACACCTTCACCTTCGACATCCTCGGACTGAAGTCGAACCGTGGCGCGGGAAGTCCCGACCGCGAGAAGGCTTACGGCAATATTGTTGACCTTGTGTTGCAGATGCGGCAGAAGGCCAAGGAGGCCAAGAACTGGGAGGTGAGCGACGAGATTCGCGATGCCCTCACCGACGCCGGATTCATTGTGCAGGACACCAAAGACGGTGCCACGTGGAAATTGAATAAGTAAAATAGATGCCCCTCCCTTGATCCCTCCCCCATTCAGGGGAGGGAGTGGTATGTCTCAAGAGGTGATTGGCGCGATGCTTTGCAGGGGCGGGTCCTGTGCCCGTCCGCCCCCCGAAAGGTATAAACGCCCCTATTGCTAAAACGTGAAGGAAAGGCATATCGTCCCTTGAAACATATTTCTCCCTCCCTTGGGTGGGGGAGGGATACAGGGAGGGGCCAATTATATTAAATAATGTCTCATACCCCTGTGTCTAACGACATGACCGTGGGCGATCCCGCCCACGGCATCATAAAGTTCGCCGTCCCCTTGATTTTGGGCTACATCCTTCAGCAGATGTATCTCATCGTGGACGCCGCCATCGTGGGACGTTGGATAGGTGTGGACGCCCTCGCCGCCGTGGGCGCGTCGGCATCGGTTATGTTTCTCGTCATGGGCTTCTGCAACGGCGCGTGTGCCGGATTTGCCATACCCATATCGAGGGCGTTCGGCGCGAAAGACTATAAGAAAATGCGGGTGTACGTGGCCAACTCCATTCGCGTGGCATTGGTGCTGGCCGTCGTCTCGACCTTTCTCTCCAGCGTGCTCTGCGACAGGATATTGCGCATGGTGAACACGCCGCGTGAGATCTTCGACGATGCCTACACGTTCCTCCTCTTGCAGTTTCTCGCCATACCCTTCACCATCACCTTCAACCTCTTCGCCGGTTATATCAGGGCGCTCGGCAACTCGCGCCAGCCGTTCCTGTTTCTCATCCTGTCGTCGCTTGTCAACATCCTCCTCGACGTGTTGCTCATCCTCATCATGGGCATGGGCGTGGCGGGAGCCGGACTTGCCACGTTGCTCTCGCAGCTGTTCGCCTCCGTGCTGAGCGTATGGTATGTGGCGCGCCACATGAAGATGCTCATACCCCATGGCGAGGAGCGCGCATTCGACAACAAGCGCATATCCATCTTGCTCAACAACGGCATACCCATGGGGCTCCAGGTCTCCATCACCGCCATAGGCATCATAATGCTGCAAAGTTCCAACAACGCCTTGGGCACCGTCTACGTGGCGTCGTTCACCGCTGCCGTGCGCATCAAGTATCTCTTCATCTGCGTGTTCGACAACATCGGCGTGGCGATGGCCACCTATTGCGGACAGAACATTGGCGCCGGGAGGCTCGACCGCGTGCGCCAAGGCGAGTGGGCGGCGGTGAAGATCATGCTCGTCTATTTCGTGTTCACGGCGTTGGTCATCTTCCCCTTTGCCGGCTACATGATGGAGCTGTTTGTCGACGGTGGCAGTCAGGCGGTGGCGGACAACGCAGCCATGCTCATGCGCATAAGTTGCTTCTTCTACCCCGTGCTCGGCTTGCTCTCCATCCTCAGGTATAGCATACAAGGCCTTGGCTACAGCAACCTCTCCATGCTCTCCGGTGTGATGGAGATGATAGCCAGGAGCGGCGTGAGCCTATGGCTCGTTCCCGCCTTCGGTTTCCTCGGCGTGTGCTACGGCGACCCCATGGCATGGGTATTCGCCGACATCTTCCTCGTGCCCGGCTTCCTGTTGCTGTATAGGCACTTGAAGAAGAAGCTCGGGCAAGCATCCGTAATCCCACAATAGACACATCATGCTTCTCACCCTCGTAATATATTTCTTGGCGATATTCGCCATCAGCCGCATCACGTCGCGCCATGCCGGCAACGACGCGTTCTTTCGTGGCAACAAGAAGAGTCCGTGGCCCATGGTGGCGTTTGGCATGGTGGGCGCGTCCATCTCCGGCATAACCTTCGTCTCCGTGCCCGGCATGGTGCTCAGGGGCGACATGACCTACCTGCAGATGTGCCTGGGCTTCATCCCGGGCTATTTCGCCGTGGCGTTCATCCTCCTGCCCATATATTACAAGCTCAACCTCACAACCATCTACGGTTATCTGCGCCAACGCCTCGGCAGGCGCAGCTACAAGACCGGCGCGGCGTTCTTCATCGTCTCCAAGCTCGTGGGCGCGGCGGTGCGCTTCTATGTGGTTTGCTTCATCCTCCAGCATTTCGTGCTCGACGCCTGGCATGTGCCGTTCGCCTGTACGGTGGTGGTGATGGTGGTGCTCATCTGGCTCTACACGCGCCGTGCCGGGGTGAAGACCCTCGTGTGGTCCGATACGTTCCAGACCGCCTGCATGCTCGCCGCCCTCGTGCTCATCATCGTGGCTACGATGGGCAGTCTGAACCTCAATTTCCATGAGCTCGTGGGCAAGGTAGCAGAAGACCCGCATAGTCGTGTCTTCGTGTTCGACGACTGGACAAGCCGGCAGAACTTCTGGAAGCAGTTTCTCAGTGGCATCTTCGTTGTGATAGTGATGACAGGTCTTGACCAGGACATGATGCAGAAAAACATGACCTGCAAGACCCTCCGCGAGGCGCAAAAAGACATGTGCCTCTATGGATTCGCCTTCGTGCCGGTGAACCTGTTGTTCCTTGTGCTCGGCATCCTGCTCGTGTGGCTCGCCTCCGCGCGTGGCATCGCGTTGCCGCAGATGGGCGACGACCTGCTGCCGATGTTCGCCGCCTCGGGACAGCTTGGCACCACGGTGGTCATACTCTTCACCATAGGCATCGTGGCGGCGAGCTTCTCCAGTGCCGACAGCGCGCTGACGGCACTGACCACGAGCGTGTGCGTCGACTTCTTCGAGCGTGCCGACGACGAGCGGCTGCGCAAGCGCGCCCACATGGCGATAGCCGCTCTCTTCGTTGTCTTCATCCTCGTGTTCCGCGCCGTCAACTCCACGAGCGTCATCGATGCCATCTACATTCTTTGCGGTTATACCTATGGCCCGCTGCTGGGGCTCTTCTCCTTTGGCTTGTTCACACATAGGAAGGTGAACGACCGTTGGGTGCCAGTGGTGGCGATAGCCAGCCCCTTGCTCTGCTTCGCCATCGAGACCACGACACGCAGTCTCACCGGCTACCAGTTTGGTTACGAGCTTCTCATGCTCAACGGTGCGCTCACGTTCACGGGACTGTGGACTTTATCGAAGCGATGCCAAAATCTTTCCCCGAAACTGAATATTCTCTCTAAAAAGCCGTAACTTTGCACGGTATAGACGTTTTGATAAACCATGGCAGACGATTTCGATATACGCGACGAACACGTGAGCAAGGAGGAGAAGGACTTTGAGAACGCCCTTCGCCCTCTGCGCTTCGACGACTTCAACGGCCAACAAGCCGTTGTAGACAACTTGAGCGTCTTCGTTGAGGCGGCAAAGTATCGTGGCGAACCTCTCGACCACACCTTGTTATATGGTCCTCCCGGACTGGGAAAGACCACCTTGAGCAACATCATAGCCAATGAGCTTGGCGTGGGCTTCAAGATCACCTCAGGACCGGTGCTCGACAAGCCTGGCGATCTGGCGGGCATTCTCACCTCGCTGGAGCCTCGCGACGTGCTTTTCATCGATGAGATCCACCGTCTGCAACCCGTGGTGGAGGAATACCTCTATTCTGCCATGGAGGACTTCCGCATCGACATCATGATAGACAAGGGCCCCTCTGCGCGATCCATACAGATAGACCTCAATCCCTTCACCCTTGTCGGGGCTACCACGCGCTCGGGCATGCTCACCGCCCCGCTCCGCGCCCGCTTCGGCATAAACATGCACTTGCAGTATTATGACCCCGCGACGTTGCAGCGCATCATCAAGCGTTCGGCTGCCTTGTTGAGGGTGCCTATCAACGACGATGCTGCCGTGGAGATAAGCCGCCGCTCGCGTGGCACGCCACGTATAGCCAACGGTCTCTTGCGCCGCGTGCGCGACTTCGCGCAGGTGAAAGGCAACGGCACGATAACGAAAGAGATAGCCGACTTGGCGCTCGGCGCGCTCAACATAGACTCTTACGGGCTCGACGAGATAGACAACAGGATTCTGACGACAATCATCGACAAGTTTCGTGGCGGCCCCGTGGGCGTGTCAACCATAGCCACGGCGATAGGAGAGGACAGCGGCACGGTGGAGGAGGTCTACGAGCCTTTCCTCATAATGGAAGGATTCCTCAAGCGCACGCCGCGCGGACGCATGGCCACGCCGCTCGCCTACGAGCATCTCGGACGTAACCCTTACGAGGGGAATGTCATGCAGCCGAGGCTGTTCTGATGGCCCCTCCCTTTATCCCTCCCCCACCCAGGGGAGGGAGAGATATGCTTCAAGGGACGATTGGCTCGCGTGATGCACGATGCTTTGCAGGGGCGGGTCTTGTGCCCGTCCGCAACCCGAATGGCATAAACACCCGTTCGCATGCCGAATGGCGATGACACCCATCCGAAAAACTGATATATAATGGAAAACAAGATAAAAGATGATACAAATGGGCGCGTAGCCGTCTTCGCCGGCAGCTTCGACCCTTTCACCATAGGGCACGACGACATAGCGAGGCGCGCGTTGAGGCTCTTCGACAGGCTCGTCATCGTGGTGGCGAGGAATCCGCAGAAGCGCTATATGTTCACCGCCGAAGAGCGTGTGGAGGCTATCCGCAAGCTCTATCGTGATGAGCCGCGAGTGAGCGTGGTGGCATACGAAGGCATGATAGTGGACATTGCCCAGGAGGTGGGCGCGAGGTTCCAAGTGAGAGGCGTGCGCACGACGATAGACTTCGAGTATGAGCGTGTGGCTGCGGAATACAACGACAAGCTCGGCGGACTTGAGACGGTGTTGCTATACTCCAAACCTCAATTTTCCACCATTTCATCGACATCTTACCGCACCCTCGTCAGTTTTCACAAGGATGAGGAGGCAAGGAAGATGCTACCCTGTTCACGATAAACATCAAAAACAAACATATCAATCATAACATGATTACTTACAATGCAGACGGCGTGAAAATGCCGAAGATTCGTCACCGCGAGACCACGGCGTGGATAAAGCGCGTGGCGGCAGCCCATGGCCGCAAGGTCGGTGAGGTTGGCTATATGTTCGTCAGCGACGAGAAGATTCTCGAAGTCAATCGCCAGTATCTCGGCCACGACTATTTTACCGATGTCATCACCTTCGACTACGACGAGGATGACGTGGTCAACGGCGACATCGTAATCTCGCTCGACACCGTGCGCACCAATGCCGAGAAGTTTGGCAAGGCATATGACGACGAGCTGCACCGCGTCATCATCCATGGAATCCTCCACCTCTGCGGCATCAACGACAAGGGTCCAGGAGAGCGCGAGATAATGGAGGAGAACGAGAACGCCGCCCTCGCAATGTTGTAAACGTCCGATTCAGCGATCACTCTTTCGCTAAGGTTCCCCAATGCCACTCTCTATGACCTCATACGCAAGGCTAAGACAAATGCCTTTTTGTTTTCCCATGCCAAGATCAGGGCGATGACCTGCGAGTAGCTTCTTCTGCCTTCAGCCACGTTGTTGCCCCTGAGGTAGAGGTCGAGGATGAAGTTCTGGGCGGCGTTCACGACCTTGCTCCGCTTGGCGAGCCAATAGCTGCGGTCGCTTTTCGCCAGCTGGATAATGTTTGGGCGGATATGCCTCAGAAACTTATCGCCCTCTTCCTGGCCAAGAATGTCGAACACGTCGTTGACGACATGGAAGAAAATGTGGTAATATCCGCTGAACCTCACCGCCTTGTCAGGAGATGCCGTGCAGACGATGTAGCTGTAGAAGTTGGCCTCGCCCTCGTTGGCCACACCGATGAAATGGGCGAATTCGTGGGCATAGGTGGCTGGGTAATCGTGGGGGCGGATGTCACCGTTGAGGGTGAACTCGCAAAAGAACGGCCCCATGCTGCCTGTCACGCCGGCCATGGAGCTGAGCCATGAGAACGCCATCGTCTTGGCGTGGGGGTGCAGGTTGAAGGGCTTGTTGATGCCGCAACCACTCATCTTCAGATATTCATTGAGTATCGCCTCTTCGCTTTTTGCCTTTTCCACTTTGTTCAGCCCCACTGTTTCCATAGTCACCCCTTCGCCCAACTTGTTGAGGCTGTCGGCATATTGATAAGCGAAAGCCTTGAGCCTTGCCTTGTTTACCTCAACAGGTTTCATGCCTGCCCTTAGGTAGATGTTGGGCTGTGAATAGTTCAGCCCCCAGGCAATGTAGAACCAGGCGTAAACCCACAGCAAGTATTCCGCTACACGCCAAACCGCCTTTTTTGTCCTTTTCATCGCTGGATAGAGCACTGCCCAGGCAACGCTGAGAAAGATGAAGATGTCGCCCACGGCGAAAGGCACCAAGCCTGACACGGGCGAGAGCATGCTGCCTATAAGAGGGTAAACGCGGGAGGTGTAGAGCCCTCCTAACGTCGGGCTCAGCCTTGTGACGGTGACAAGTGCGAGCAATGCCATAAGCACCCAGTGCCGCCACCTTAAACGGTCGAAGAGAATACTCTTGAGATAATGTATCTTCATGTCGCAAAAATACGAAATATATCGTTTAATTCGCTAAACAATAACTAACTTTGTAGCATTAAACCCTAAATACTTGACAAACGTGAAACGACTAACATTTCTTTGTGCATTATTGCTCGTGCTCTGCATTAGTGCCGCGGCCAAGAACTACACCGTCGCGTCCCCCGACGGGCGGCTCAAGACCAGCGTGACGGTGAGCAAGACGGTTTTTTACCAAGTGACTTACAATGGCCAGCTGCTTATCGCGCCATCACAAATATCCATGACGGTGGGCGATGGCGATCGTTGGGGCGTTGGCTCCAAGCTCAAAGGCGCGAAGACGGCCAAGCGCAACGAGAGCATCGAGGCGCATAACTACAAGAAAGCCGTGGTGAAAGACTGCTGCAACGAGTTGACGCTAAGGTTCGACGGCTTCTCCCTGGTGTTTCGCGCCTACAACGAGGGCGTGGCTTATCGCTTCGTGTCTGGCTCGATGAAATCGTTGAAAATCGCAAGTGAGCAGGCCGACATGAACTATCCTGCCGACTTGGAGACACTCGTGCCCTATGTGATAGAGAAGGGAAACATACAGAAACAGCTGCACAACTCGTTTGAGAACACTTATACCCCGGCTTGCCTGTCGGAGCTAAGAGACGGCCAACTCATATTCCTGCCTTATATCGTAAAAGCAGATAATGGCGTGAAGGTAGTGGTGGCGGAAAGCGACGTGGAAAACTACCCCGGCATGTTCGTGAAGAAGGGAAGCAAGGAGAACGGCCTTGATGCCGTCTTCGCGCCTTATCCGAAGACCGTGAAGCAAGGCGGTCACAACGAGCTGGAACAATTCGTCACTGAGGCTGAGGATTATATCACCGTGGCAAAGCCCAACCAGAAGTTCCCGTGGCGCATAATAAGCGTGTCGGCAGAAGACAAGGACATACTCGACAACGACATGGTGTTCCGCCTCGCCTCGCCGTCGCGCTTGGCAGATGCCTCGTGGGTGAAACCAGGAAAGGTGGCATGGGACTGGTGGAACGACTGGGGATTGTACAAAGTGCCGTTCAAGGCTGGTATCAACACCGAGACATATAAATACTATATCGACTTCGCCGCCAAGCACGGCATAGAATACGTGATCCTTGACGAGGGATGGGCGATGAACAAGAAAGCCGACCTCTTCCAGATAGTCCCGGAGATAGACTTGAAAGGCATCGTTGACTATGGTAAGCAGAAAGGCGTGGGCATAATACTTTGGGCTGGTTACAAGGCTTTCGACCGTGACATGGAGCGAGTGTGCAAGACATATTCGGCAATGGGCGTGAAGGGATATAAGGTGGATTTCATCAACCGCAACGACGCGGAGGTGATGAACTTCATGTACAAGGCTGCTGAAATGTGCGCCAAATACAAGCAGGTGCTCGACTTCCATGGCATCTGTCCGCCTACCGGACTGACGAGGACGTGGCCCAACGTCATCAACTTTGAGGGTGTCTTTGGACAGGAGCAGAACAAGTGGGCGACAATGAAGAACTATGACCAAGTGCAATATGATGTCACCGTGCCTTTCGCACGCAACTTCGCCGGTCCGATGGACTACACCCAAGGTGCCATGCTCAACGGCACGCGCTCGACCTACCGTCCGTCCAACACGGAACCGATGAGCCAAGGCACACGCTGCCATCAGCTCGCCGAATATGTGGTCTTCCTCTCGCCGCTGAACATGCTTTGCGACAGTCCGACGCACTATAACGAAGAGCCAGAATGTACCGATTTCATCGCTAGAATCCCTACTGTTTGGGATGAGACGGTTGCCTTGAAGAGTGAGGTGGGCGAGTATGTGGCCGTGGCTCGTCGCTCAGGCGGCAAGTGGTTTGTCGGAGCGTTGACCAACTGGACTCCTCGCGACCTCACCCTCGATCTCACGCCGTTGAAGGTGGCAGGAAAGACGGCCGTCGTGTTCAAGGATGGAATCAACGCCGACAGGTTCGCGCAAGATTACGAGAAGGCTACCATCACGGTGCCAGCCGACGGCAAGTTGACGGTGCATCTCGCGCCAGGAGGCGGTGTGGCGCTGGAGATATAAAATAAGAGCTTCATAGCTTCAAGAGTATGTTCCTTCGGCTTTGCGCTGAAAAATGCTTTGCAGGGGCGGCCCCTGCAAAGCGGTTGGCGTGCGTCATAGGAATGCAAACCTTAAAACAGTGCCATCAAGCTTTGAAACATTTCTTTTGGTTCAAGAATAAACACTAATATCAATATTTGCAGAACGAGCAAAATGAAATTCATGACAGAGCCTTGATACTCCTTACGACGTAGATGCCCTATGATGTAGTATACATTCGCCAACAATGAGCATATTACTACCAGGCATAAGGCTATCAGTAATATATTCCAAATCATAATCAAAAAATATAATTGGTTTCGTTGTTTTCTAGTTTATAATTCAAAGCAAAGATAGGGAATTTGGTTTTAAGTTGCCATAATCGAGACGCTATAAAGTTCTTAATTGGTAATTTTAACAGTAAGGCGACGGTCGCGCATGATGAAAACACAAAGTTTTAGCTTTGAAAACTGCAAAAAAGAATGCGTTAATATTTGTTGGAACGCGAAAAAGTTTGTAACTTTGCAGTGTTCAGTGGAATGAGGGACTCCCAAGGCGAGTTCCTCATTTTTTTATAACTTCAATACATGATAGACAAGAACGTCGTAAAAGCATTAGTAGAAGAGTGGCTAAAGGACAAGGAGTATTTCCTTGTTGACTTAAACATCAGCCCCGATGACAAGATTACCGTCGAGATAGACCATGCAGATGGAGTCTGGATAGAAGATTGCGCCAAGTTGAGCCAATATATAGAAGACCATCTCAACAGGGACGAGGAAGACTATGAACTTGAGGTCGGCTCCGCCGGTCTCGGCCAACCTTTCAAGGTGGCACGCCAATACGAGATATTCGTAGGCGAACCCGTTGAGGTGCTCGATGCCGATGGCAAGAAGACCCGTGGCGTGCTCAAGAGCGTCGACGGTCGCGACTTCACCGTCGCCGTGAACGAGAAGGTGAAAGTGGAAGGCAAGAAGCGCCCCGTGATGATGGACGTTGACCACGACTTCAACATGGACACGGTGAAATACACCAAATACTTGATTAGTTTCAAATAAAAACAATAAAAAAGATATACAGCTATGCCAGTAAAAAAGAATGACGACGGGCAGTTGAACATGATGGGCTCTTTCCGCGAGTTTCAAGATACAAAACACATTGACCGCACGACCCTCGTGAGCGTGCTGGAGGAAAGTTTCCGTAACGTACTTGCGAAGATCTTTGGTTCGGACGAGAACTTTGACGTCATCGTGAACCCCGACAAGGGAGACTTTGAGATTTACCGTAACCGCATCGTCGTTGCCAACGGCGAGGTGGCTGACGAGAACAAGGAGATTAGCCTTGCCGACGCTCAGAAGATAGACACCGACTACGAGGTGGGCGAGGAAGTGTCTGAGGCTGTGGACTTCGCCAAGTTTGGCCGCCGTGCCATCCTCACCCTTCGCCAGACCCTTGCCAGCAAGATTCTTGAGCTTGAGCACGATGCTCTCTACAATAAATATAAGGATCGCGTGGGCAAGCTCATCTCTGCCGAGGTCTACCAGGTGTGGAAGCGCGAGGTGCTGCTCGTGGACGACAACAACAACGAGCTCCACCTCCCGAAGAGCGAGCAGATTCCTGCCGACGTGTATCGCAAGGGCGAGACCGTGAGGTGTGTCATCGAGCGCGTTGACAACGAGAACAACAACCCCCGCATCATCCTCTCGCGCACGAGCCCCACGTTCCTTCAGCGTCTGCTTGAGAACGAGGTGCCCGAGATTCAGGACGGCCTTATCTGCATCAAGAAGATTGCCCGTATGCCCGGCGAGCGTGCCAAGATCGCCGTGGAGAGCTACGACGACCGCATCGACCCGGTGGGAGCGTGCGTCGGCGTGCATGGAAGTCGCGTGCATGGCATCGTGAGGGAGCTCGACAACGAGAACATCGACGTGGTCAACTGGTCTGCAAACACCGACCTCTTCATAAGGCGCGCCTTGAGCCCGGCGCAGGTGACGGAAATCAAGCTCAACGAGGCAGAGCGCAAGGCAAGCGTCTACTTGCAGCCCGACCAGGTGAGCCTTGCCATCGGACGCAGCGGAATGAACATCAAGCTCGCCTCAATGCTGACAGAATATACCATCGACGTGTTCCGTGTCGTTACCGACAGCGACGAGGAAGGCCAGCTGGACGATGTGTATCTCGACCAGTTCAACGATGAGATTGACCAGTGGATCATCGATGCCATCAAGGGCGTCGGCCCACAGACGGCGCGTGAGGTGCTCAACGCCCCTCGTGAGATGCTGGTAGAGAAAGCCGACCTTGAGGAAGAGACCGTGGATCATGTTTTGGAAGTGTTGAAAAAGGAATTTGAATAAAGAAGGTAAATATTTTATATGAGCATCAGATTAAACAAAGCATTACGTGAACTGAACATAGGACGCCAAACGGCAGTTGGCTTCCTGCAAAAGAGAGCCGAGGGGCTTGGAGAGGTCAAGGACGACCTCAACTTCAAGCTCAACGACAAGCAATATGCTGCTCTCGTTGAGGCATTCAAGAAGGATGCGGCTGTCAAGGAAAAGGCAGAGCAGCTCTTCAAGAAGCCTGAGAAGAAGAAAGACCGGGACAACTCCAAGCGCCGCGTTGACAACGGGCTGGAGTTGGGCGGACACCAGAAATACACACCGCTGGGAAAGATAGACCTCGACAGCGTGGGAAAGCGCCCAGTGGAAATTAAGTCTGATGCATCTCCGGAGAAGAAATCCAGCAATCCTGAGACTGCTGCCGTCAGTCAGAAGGAAGAGGCCGCCACTGTGAAGGAAACGGTGGCTGCTACAACTAAACCAGAAGTCAAGGTGGAGAAGCCTAAGACGGAGGAGGCCAAGGCCGAATCCCCAAAAGCCGAGACCGTGAAGGTGGACCCCGTCGCGCCTAAGACTGAAGACGCGAAGCCGGTCGAGGCCAAGAAGCCAGCCGAGGCTGTGGAAAAGCCCGTCGCCAAGCCTGCCGTGTCTCAGCCTACTTCACAAGTTAAGCCAGCGCAGCCTGCAGCCCAGGCTCCACGCCCAAAAGAAGAAGACAAGAAGCCAATGCCAAAGCAGCACCAGGTAATACAGAAACCCAACGCCGTGAAAGTGGCAGAGGTGACACAACCTTCCAAGGATGTCAAGAAAGGAACGGAGATCTTCCGCACGAAGACGGAGACACGCATAGACGACACGCCAAAGGTGACCGTGCTCGGAAAGATAGACCTGAGCACTATCAACTCAAGCACCAGACCAAAGAAGAAGTCGCGCGCGGAGAGGCAGCGTGAGCGCCAGCGTCAGCAGAACGGTGGCAACAACGCAAATGCCAACGCCAACAACCGTGGCAAGCGCGAGCGTATAAACAATAACAAGGTGGACATCAACGCCGCCGCCAACCAGCAGAACGGCAACAAGAACGGTAACGGCAAGAAAAAGAAAAACCGCAACCGCGACAACAAGCCGATGGAGGTCAACGACGAGGATGTGGCACGCCAGGTTAAGGAGACGTTGGCACGCTTGACAAGCAAGAGCCAGAACAAGAAAGGCGCCAAATACCGTAAGGAGAAGCGCGAGGCCGTGCAGGAGAAACTCGACGCAGAGGCACGCGCAGAGAAGAAGGAGAGCAAGACATTGAAGCTCACCGAGTTCGTTACCGTGTCGGAGCTCGCCACGATGATGAACATATCCGTGACGCAGGTCATCTCCACGCTGATGAGCATCGGCATCATGGCGTCAATCAACCAGCGCCTTGACGCTGAGACCATCAACATGGTGGCTGAGGAGTTTGGCTTCAAGACCGAATATGTCAGCGCCGAGGTTCAAGAGGCAGTCAGCGAGGAAGAGGACGACGAGAGCGAACTCGTGCCTCGTGCCCCGATCGTGACCGTCATGGGTCATGTCGACCACGGTAAGACATCTTTGCTAGACCACATTCGCAACACCAACGTCATTGCCGGTGAGGCAGGTGGCATTACCCAGCACATTGGTGCTTATAGCGTGACGCTGAAGAACGGCAGCAAGGTGACGTTCCTCGATACCCCAGGACACGAGGCCTTCACCGCCATGCGTGCCCGTGGTGCCCAGGTCACCGATATCGCCATTATCATCATCGCAGCCGACGACTCCGTGATGCCTACCACCAAGGAAGCCATCTCCCATTGCCAGGCAGCTGGCGTGCCGATGGTGTTCGCCATCAACAAGATAGACAAGCCGGGAGCCAACCCCGACAGGATACGTGAGGACCTTGCCAACATGAACCTCCTCGTGGAGGAGTGGGGCGGCAAGTACCAGTGTCAGGAGATCAGCGCCAAGAAGGGCGTTGGTGTCGATGACCTCATGGAGAAAGTGCTGCTCGAGGCCGACATGCTCGACCTCAAGGCAAATCCCAACCGCAAGGCCACGGGAACCGTCATCGAGTCGTCGCTCGACAAGGGACGTGGCTATGTGTCGACAGTGCTCGTGAGCAACGGCACGCTCCACGTGGGCGACATCGTGCTTGCCGGTACCTCTTGGGGTCGTGTCAAGGCATTGTTCAACGAGCGCAACCAGCGCATCGACGACGTGAAACCGGCAGAGCCAACCATCGTACTCGGCCTTAACGGCGCCCCGACAGCCGGCGACCAGTTCCACGTAATAGAGACTGAGCAGGAGGCGCGCGACATTGCCAACAAGCGTGAGCAGCTGCAGCGTGAGCAAGGCTTGCGCACGCAGAAACGCCTTACGCTTGGCGACATCTCGCATCGTATCGCACGCGGTGAGTTCCATGAGCTCAACATCATTGTCAAGGGTGATACCGATGGATCAATCGAGGCTTTGTCCGACTCGTTCCTCAAGCTCTCTACCGAGAAGGTTCAGGTCAACGTCATCAGCAAGGCGGTGGGTCAGATTTCCGAGAACGATGTGATGCTCGCTTCGGCTTCCGACGCCGTGATCGTGGGCTTCCAGGTGCGTCCTTCGGCTGACGCGCGCAAGCTCGCCGACCGTGAGGGCGTGGAGATCAACACCTACTCAATCATCTACGACGCCATAGACGACATCAAGGCCGCCATGGTCGGCATGCTCGACAAGGTGACGAAGGAAGTTGTCACCGCCGAGGTGGAGGTGAAGCAGGTGTTCAAGATCTCCAAGGTGGGCACCATCGCCGGTGGTCTTGTCACCGAGGGAAAAGTCCACTCCAAGGACAAGGCGCATGTCGTTCGCGACGGAATCGTGGTTCACACCGCTCCTATCGCAGCCTTGAAGCGTTACAAGGACGACGTGAAGGAGGTTGTGACAGGCTTGGAGTGCGGTATCTCACTCGTCAACTACAACGACATCCAGGTCGGTGACATCATTGAGACATTCACTGAGATCGAGGTGGAGCAGAAGTTGTAATCCCCTTACATCATATAATATAAAATCCGTTATGCCTTGTATCGCTACGAAGGCATAACGGATTTTATTGTTTATATAAGTTGTGGATTTGGATATTTCAAATAAAGTCACTAAATTTGCAATTGATATAATCTATTTACTTACCTATGAAGAAATCAGTAATCTTTGTTTTGATGTTGGTGTTTTCTCTTGTTGCAAGCGCCCAAACATTGCCGACAGAGAAGGTGTTCTTCGCGAGCGATAGGATGAGCTACCAACTTGGCGACACAATACAGATAGCAGGTTGGCTGACGAGGTGCGATGACAAGACGAGCGCCCCTTATAGCCGATATGTTTACATGGAATTGATAAACAGCACCGATAGCGTTCTTTCCAGACAAAAACTAGTTGTTGACGAGCATGGAGCCTTTCATATTGCCATGCCGATAGATTTTAATCCCCCATACGGAATATGTTTTCTCCGTGCCTATTCGAAGATGATGTGCAACTTCGATGACATCACAATCCCGGCATATCCGATAGGGATAAGCAAAGACGGCTCTCCGACTGCCAACGCTAATGGCAATAACCGTTGCTGGTTTTTTCCCGAGGGCGGCAAGCTTACGGCTGGTGGCATCCAAAACGTGTCCATATTCTTGACAGATGACAGCGGCAGACCATTGCGATCGGCCTTTTCTTTAACCAACTCAAATGGAACAGCCCTGCTAAGCTCCGCGACGACTGCAGCCGGATGGCAGACGTTTGTCATTGCCCCCGAGCAAGGAGAACATTATTATGTGAAAGTGGGAGATAGCACTGACGTCAAGCTCTACGCTCTGCCAGAAATAGACAATGCTTCTCCCACCTTGCGCGTGTCGCAAGGCAGGGGCAAATTCGAATTCCGCATTGACGGACAAATGCCTAAAGGCGCAAAGCTCTTCACCTACCACAGGGCTCTTGGGCTTATGATGATTCCCTTGCGCCAAAATGGAGTGGTTGACGTGTCCAAGGTCGGTGATGGTGTTGTCTCCGTCATGCTCGCCGACGTGAATAATAATGTGCTCAGCGAAACGCATCTGTGGCGGTCGAATAAAGTCAGCCCCCGTGATGTGAGAAGTTCGTTTATGGCGTGCGAGAGTGTCAACGCCGACTCATTAATTGGCGAAAAGGCTGTGTCGTCTGTCGTCCGCTTCATCCCATACGACGAAAGCGTTGAGTCGGTTTTGTGGCGCTATATCCCAACCACTGAGGCAGCTGATTTCGAGTCAGACTTCGTCTCTGAGTTGCCCTTCCCACGCGAAATGGCAGGAGAGTCAACGGTAGACCGCATTGCCGACATCAATGGTTGGTTGCTGTCGGCAAGTTTCCAAAGGCTCGACATCGCCAAGGCAATGTCAGAGGGATGGAAGATGAAATATCAGCCAGAGGTGACTAACGCCATAAGGGGGCAAGTCTGGGGAGAGGGAAAGAGGTGGAAGCTCAAGGAAGGCAGTATGGTGGCTTATCAGCGTAGCAACGCCGCCACGTTTTCGGCGGACATACAAAAAGACGGCACGTTCTTTTTGCCGATTGGCGATTATCCCAAAGGCGACAACTTCTTCGTGAGTGCGCATGACAAGAAAAACAAATCTAATCAATACGAATATGAATTCTATGGCGACACCATACCGACGGTAAGGAACTATAGAAAAGAACTTTTCAACAATACCGTTTCCGTAACAAGCACTGGTGGTGGCAAACAGCAGTTCAACTGGCATGGAGTGAACGATCTGGCGGGCGTGGTGATAACGGCACATGTCAACAAGGATTATGACCAAGAGGAAAAAGAGTTCTATGGGAATAAGTATATCACAGAGAAGGTGATGGACAAGCGAAACTACCAGTCGTTTCAGGACATGGTCTACCATTTTTCCACTTATATGAAGTTGGTATCACAAAAAAGAAAAGATGGCGAGGATGAAGCGGAAAGTGGTGACGTAGGCGAAGGCGGCCCTCTGACATGGCATCTTTATCCAACGCGCGTGTCTACGCTCAAAGGCAAGTCGGAAGTAAAGATATATGTAGACGGAGTGCTGACGGATGCCACCAATGCCGTGAATCTCAACATGCAGGACATTGCCACGGTTGAGTATCTGTCGCCTGCGCAATCAATCGCCCGCCATCCTTTCTGCATAAACGGCTGCCTCGAACTCACTACCAAGGGCTTCAAGTTGGAGCCGATAGAGAGCAAGGGCGTGATGTACACCCCATCGCTTGGCATCGCAAACTATGGAGGCAGCATGCCTAAAGCTATCATTGCCCCCTCCAAGAAGGGAGATTACCTTATGATAGTTGACTACCTTTCGGCCGACTTTGCCCCATGCACCATGGTGCGTAAGGTGAGCGTGCAATAATAAAAGACAACTGTCTGCCAAGGAGTATGTTAGGTTACTACTAAAAAAAGCGTTAATTCTTCGGAAAATAAGCGCATTATTCGTAATTTTGCATTTTAAAACGAGAGGGCGCATTGCGCCCTTTTGTCAGTGTGGCATACCGCCCGAAGCAGATCAGGAAAATGGAAAATAAAGATACAAAAAATGCCTTTGTGCGACAAGTGGCCGAGCAGAAATATGAGTACGGCTTCACCACCGATGTGCATACCGACATAATAGAAAAGGGTCTGAACGAGGATGTCGTGCGGCTCATATCCAAGAAGAAAGGCGAGCCGGAATGGATGCTCGACTTTCGCCTAAAGGCGTTCCGCTATTGGCAGACTCTCGAACAACCCACTTGGGGACACGTACACGTGCCACCCATTGATTACCAAGCTATATCTTATTATGCCGACCCATTGGCGCGGAAACCGAAGAACAAGGAGATAGATCCGGAGCTAGAGAAGACATTCGACAAGCTCGGAATACCCTTGGAGGAGCGCTTGGCGCTGAGCGGCACTGCTGTGGATGCAATCATGGACTCCGTGTCGGTGAAGACCACATTCAAGGAGAAGCTCCGCGAGAAAGGTGTCATCTTCTGCAGCATTGGCGAGGCCATCAAGGAGCACCCCGACTTGGTGAGGGAATACTTGGGAAGTGTGGTGCCCTATCGCGACAACTTCTACGCGGCATTGAACAGTTGCGTGTTCAGCGACGGCTCGTTTGTATATATCCCCAAGGGCGTGCGTTGCCCGATGGAGTTGAGTAGTTACTTCCGCATCAACGCCCGTAACACGGGACAGTTTGAGCGCACGCTTATCATAGCCGACGACGATGCCTATGTGTCGTATCTGGAGGGATGCACCGCTCCCATGCGCGACGAGAACCAACTCCATGCTGCCATCGTGGAAATCATAGTCAAGGACAATGCCGAGGTGAAATACTCCACGGTGCAGAATTGGTACCCTGGCGATGAAAACGGCAAGGGTGGCGTGCTGAACCTCGTTACCAAGCGTGGCGACTTGCGTGGCGTCAACTCAAAGTTGAGTTGGACGCAGGTGGAGACGGGTTCCGCCATCACTTGGAAGTATCCTTCATGCATCTTGCGTGGCGACGACTCCCAAGCCGAGTTTTATAGTGTGGCAGTGACCAACAACTATCAGGAGGCTGACACTGGCACCAAGATGATTCACATGGGTAAGAACACCAAGAGCACCATCATCTCTAAAGGTATCTCCGCAGGCCATTCGCAGAACAGCTATCGAGGATTGGTGCGTGCCACGTCGAACGCCGACAACGCCCGCAACTATAGCTCTTGCGACTCCTTGCTCTTGGGCAGCAATTGTGGCGCACATACTTTCCCCTACATGGACATCCACAACGATACGGCGGTGGTTGAGCACGAGGCCACCACGTCGAAGATATCCGAAGACCAGCTCTTCTATTGCAACCAGCGAGGCATTCCTACCGAGGAGGCCGTCGGCTTGATTGTCAACGGCTATGCCAAGGACGTGCTCAACAAGTTGCCTATGGAGTTCGCGGTTGAGGCACAAAAGCTCTTGAGCGTGTCGCTGGAGGGAACGGTAGGATAAAGGTGGCTTATGCGGCACACAATCCTCCTCATCCTGGCTCTACCGCTCGTCAGCGTGGGCGCGTCGGCCCAAGACGATGACGACTGCGTGCGTAGTCGGGCCATCGGTGCGCAGGTAGGCGGCAACATCGTGCCGTCGGCAACGTCAAACAATAAGAAACAAGGATTTTTATACATACAATATGTTAGAGGTAAAGAATCTGCATGCCACTATTGCAGGTAAAGAAATATTGAAAGGTATCAACCTTACCATCAACGATGGTGAGATTCACGCAATCATGGGGCCAAATGGTTCCGGTAAGTCAACCTTGAGCGCGGTGCTCACGGGTAACCCTCTCTATACGGTGACCGAGGGCGAAGCCATCTTCAATGGCAAGAACCTCTTGGAGATGAAGCCGGAGGACAGGGCGCGCGAGGGCTTGTTCCTCTCCTTCCAATATCCAGTCGAGATACCGGGCGTGTCGATGATCAACTTCATGAAGGCGGCAGTCAACGCCAAGCGTGAATATGAGGGCAAGGAACCCCTAAAGGCTGGCGACTTCATGAAACTGATGAAGGAGAAGCGTGAGCTCGTGGAACTCGACCCGAAGCTCTCGCGCCGCTCCGTCAACGAGGGATTCTCCGGTGGCGAGAAGAAGCGCAACGAGATATTCCAGATGGCCATGCTCGACCCTAAGTTCGCCATTCTCGATGAGACCGACTCTGGCCTTGATGTCGATGCCATGCGCATCGTTGCCGATGGAGTCAACAAGCTTTTCACTCCAGAGAAGTCAATTGTGGTTATCACCCACTATGAGCGCTTGCTCGACATGATAAAGCCTCAAGTGGTGCACGTGCTTTACAATGGTCGCATAGTCAAGACCGCCGGGCCGGAACTGTCAAAGGAGATAGAGAAGCGCGGTTACGACTGGATCAAGGAAGAGGCTGACGAGAAATACGGAACGAAATAGATTTCTTTATGTCAAGCGAAAAACAATATATAGATCTTTATGAGCAGTCGAGGGAGATGCTTAACGCCCATTCCTCGGCTGTGATGAATGCCGTTCGCGATGCCGCCTTCGAGGATTTCAAGCGTCAGGGTTTTCCTTCGCGAAAGGTAGAGCGATACAAATATACCAACATGGAAAAACTGTTCGCCCCAAACTACGGAGTGAACGTGAACCGTGTGGAATTCCCCATTAATCCTTATAGCGTCTTCAGTTGCGACGTGCCCAACCTTTCCACGTCGCTCTATTTCGTAGTCAACGACAGCTTCTATAAGAGGACGTTGCCGAAGGTGGGCTTGCCCGAAGGTGTGGAGGTGATGAGCCTTAAGGATGCCGCCGATGAGCGTCCTGACCTTATCGCGAAATATTATTGCAAGCTTGCCAAAACATCAGACGATGCCGTCACGGCACTCAACACCATGCTTGCCGAGGACGGGCTCTTCATTCACGTGGGCAAGAACGTGAAGGCCGAGCGCGCCATCCAGGTGATTAACATCCTTCGGTCTGACGTGGACTTGATGGTGAACCGCCGCGTGCTTATCGTCATGGACGATGGAGCCGAGGCTAAACTCCTCTTCTGCGACCATGCCGCCGACGACCGCGACTTCCTTGCCACGCAGGTCATAGAGGCTTTCGTGGGCGAGAATGCCAGTCTCGACCTATACTGCTTGGAAGAGACCCACATCAAGAACCGTCGCGTGAGCAACGTCTATATAGAGCAGCAGGCCAACAGCCGCGTGAACCACAACGTGATAACCCTCCACAACGGAATCACCCGCAATCGTCTTGACCTCGTGTTTAAGGGTGAGGGCGCGGAGTGCTTCTGCAACGGTTGCGTTATTGCCGACAAGAATCAGGTGGTGGACAACAATACGCTCATCGACCATCAAGTGGGCCATTGCACGAGCAATGAGCTTTACAAGTATGTGCTCGACGATGAGGCTCATGGTGCTTTCGCCGGTCGTGTGTTGGTGCGTAAGGATGCTCAAAAGACCACGTCGCAGGAGACCAACCAGAACCTTTGCGCCACCAAGACCGCCCGCATGTTCACCCAGCCCATGCTGGAGATTTATGCCGACGACGTGAAGTGCGCCCATGGCAGCACGGTGGGTCAGCTCAACGACGCGGCTTTGTTCTACATGCAGCAGCGTGGCGTGAGCCGCGAGGAGGCGAAGTTGCTCCTGCAGTTTGCCTTCATCAACGAGGTCATCGACAAGATGGAGCTGGAACCGCTGCGCGACCGTCTGCATCACTTGGTTGAGAAGCGCTTCCGTGGCGAGCTGAACAAGTGTGAAGGCTGCAAGCTTTGTAAGTAATGGTATTTTGTGTTAAATTGTAAAGAATATTATGATGAGAGCTTATATGTCAATTGCCTTCTTGGGATTGTTCTCAATATCGGCAATGGCGCAGAACCCCGTGTTTTGCGGAGAGCATAAGTATGATGGGGAACATCGGAACGAGGTTTCGGGCTATGTGCAGGCGGGCAACAATGTCATGACCGGAAAGTTCATTGGCCCGATGGTGACCTATACGCGCCATTTCACCGACCGCATCAGTGCCGAGGGTGGAGTAGAGGCACCCATTGGCAAGGGAAAGTTTGGCGTTTCGGCCAAGGGAACTTATCGCTTGCCCGTGTCCCGTTTCAACGTCTACTTCTCGGCCAAGTTTCTTTACAATCGTTATTTCGACTATAAGACCAATGAGTACAACGGCAACGTCTCGGCAACATTTGAGAGTCCTTACTTCGACCTGACGCTGGGCGAGACGCTCATCCGCTATAGCATGTTGGGAACAGGGTATAGGGAGCCGCTGACCCTCACCTTCGGAACCGGTGTCAACATCCGCCCAAGGTGGAATTCCTGGAACATCGGGCTCTTCGTACGCAACTATGATGATTTCTATTTCGAGAACTGGAACATCAACTGGGGTGTGCGCTGGAACGCCAATCTCAAGAAGCGTATGAAGCTCTACGGCGAGGTGAACGTCCGTCCCGCCGGCAGTACGAGCCAGTTGGCTACAAGGTATGAATCATCATTGAAGGTCGGACTTAAATATCTTTGGTAAATGAAACGTATTAACATTGCAATAGCTTGGCTGGCCTTCATTGCGGCCGCCTGTCTCTCTTCTTGTAGTAAGGTCAGCCCCACGGGTGTGCTTGTCGGCGGATCAGGTGTCGACGACCGTGTGGACATGTCGTATACTTACTACCAACAGTATATGGAAGATACCATCGACATGCGCACGCCTGCGAACAGCGATGGCGAGTATTCCTTCTTGGTAGGCTCCGACAGTCATGTCGCGACCGACGTTGGGCGAATCAAGGAAATGCTGGATATAGGCTTGGAGCATGGCGACCTCTTGTGGGCAAGCCTTGGTGACATCGCCGATACCAGTGCCGAATATTACAGGAACTTGCTGGATATTCTGGCTTACGGAGTGGAAAAATGGGAAGACAAGTATTTCGAAACTATCGTCACCGAAAAGGAGGACCCGAAATACGGCACTATCAAAGAGTTTTCCTATCATGATACGAGGTATCCTTTGTACAATGATGATCCTGAGTTCTGCAGTGTCTATTCCGACCTTGGTGATGTAAGATTCCCATTCTACTCTGTAGTGGGCAACCACGACGTGACGCGAAACGGATGGGCTTTGTTCACGTCGATATTCCATTCCTCTTTCTTCGAGTTTACGGTGAAGATAGGCAACACGGGCATGTATGACCAGTTCATCTTCCTCGATACGGCCAGCGGAACCCTTGGCGAGGAGCAGTGGAAGCTTTTGGATAAGAATGTTTTGAAAGCTAACAAGAACATCCGACACATATTCGTGTTCTCTCATTCCAACATCTTCAGGCCGCGTACCACCCAGTTCTCTTCCACATTCCCACGTGAGGAACTCTACCGTCTGTTGAATCGCTTCTCAGAGTGGAAGACCACCATCGTGTTCTGTGGCCATGTGCATGCTTGGGACGACCGCGAGTTTGCGGGCGTGCGTTACCTGACACTGGAGTCGATGAGCGAGCGCAACAGTCCCGATGCCGGCGACTATCTGGTGAGGATCACGTGCAAGAAGGATGGCTCCGTGAATATGGAGCGTGTACACATGAGCTACGTGGCAAACGGCAAAAAGTAAAAGGCAATGAAGATGTATGATGTTGACAAAGTAAGGGCAGATTTCCCGATATTGAGTCGTCAGGTTCACGGCAAGCCGCTTGTCTACCTTGACAACGCCGCCACAACGCAGAAGCCGTTGTGCGTTCTCGATGCCATGCGCGACGAGTATCTCAATGAGAATGCCAATGTGCACCGTGGCGTTCATTACCTCAGCGTACAGGCGACGGAGCTTCACGAGCAGGCACGCGAGACGGTAAGACGTTTCATAAACGCGGAAAACTCATCCGAAATTGTGTTCACCCGGGGCACCACCGAGGGCATAAACCTTATCGCCGCAACGTTTACCGAAGCCATGATGGAGCCTGGCGATGAAGTGATAGTCACTGTCATGGAGCATCATTCCAACATAGTGCCTTGGCAGTTGGCGGCAAGTCGCAAGGGCATAAGGCTTCGCGTCATACCCATGACCGACAACGGCAATCTCGACATGGAGGCTTATAAAGCTCTTTTCAATGAGAAGACCAAGATTGTGAGCGTGGCACATGTCAGCAATGTCCTTGGCACAGTCAATCCCGTGGAGGATATTATCAAGATAGCCCACGACAACGGCGTGCCTTGTGTCGTCGACGGAGCGCAAAGCGCGCCTCACGTGAAGGTTGACGTTCAAAAGCTCGATTGCGATTTCTATGTTTGCAGTGGGCACAAGATGTATGGTCCCACGGGCATCGGCGTGCTTTATGGCAAGGCAGAGTGGCTCGACCGTCTGCCGCCCTACCAAGGTGGCGGCGAGATGATAGACCACGTGAGCTTTGAGAAGACCACCTTTGAGAAAGCTCCACTGAAGTTCGAGGCAGGCACGCCCGACTACATAGCATCTCACGGCCTTGCCGTAGCCATAGACTATATGGAAAGTCTTGGCATGGACAATATTGAGCGTCACGAGCGCGAGCTCACTGCTTACGCCCTGCAGCGTCTCTCGGCTATTGACGGGATGCACATCTATGGGCCTCTCGACCAGCTCCATTCCCATGACGCAGTGGTTAGTTTCAACGTGGGCGACATCCATCACATGGACATGGGCACGCTTCTCGACCAGCTCGGCATTGCCGTGCGCACCGGTCACCATTGCGCGCAGCCGCTCATGGACAGGCTTGGCATTCTTGGCACCGTCCGCGCTTCTTTCGCCCTCTACAACACCAAGCAAGAGATTGACGTGCTTGCTGAGGGAATAGAGAGAGTCAGCAAGATGTTCTGAAAAGAAGCATCTGTTTTTTCATCGTTTTAATGGCCATGTGTTTATTCTATGGGAAAACTATCGCCACATTATTATAAAGACCTTGTTGAGGCTGGTTGCGATGAGGCTGGTCGCGGTTGTTTGGCAGGCAGCGTTTACGCCGCCGCCGTCATCTTGCCGCCCGACTACGACAACCCCGAACTTGACGACTCGAAGAAACTGACCGAGAAGCGGCGCTATGCCCTTCGCGATCAGATACAGCGCGATGCCGTGGCGTGGGCGGTAGGCATAGTGTCGCCCGAGGAGATTGACGAGATAAACATCCTTCACGCCTCTTTCCTCGCCATGCACCGGGCCATAGCCGCCTTGAGTGTGAGGCCCCAGGCTCTTATCATCGATGGCAACAGGTTCGACCCTACGCCAAGAATCCCACGTTCGCTTCATGCAGATTCTTCACTCATCACTCATCACTCTTCACTCCCCTACACTTGCATAGTGCATGGCGATGCCAAATACCAGGCGATAGCCGCAGCGTCTGTATTGGCAAAGACCTATCGAGACGACTACATGAACCAGCTTGATGCCGAGTTTCCTGCTTACAAGTGGAAGAAGAACAAGGGTTATCCCACCAAGGACCATCGCGCGGCGATAGCAGAACATGGCATAACGAAATATCACCGCAAAAGCTACAATCTCTATGGTGACCGACAGCTTGAACTGAAATTCGAGTGACCCATGGCAAAGGCAAGCAATGATAATGCCAAGTCGTTTTTCCGTTGGCTCGACGTCATTCGCGCAATCTCTGGCGACAACATCCTGTCTGCGCCCGACATTGCCAAGATTCTCGGCACAAGCCTTCGCAACGCCTATTATGTCATAAAGGCGTTGTCGGCTTACGGCTTTTTTGTCAATCACAACAAGCTGGGATACAACCTCGACGCAGCCTCGCCATTCTTTAGGGACATCAACGAGTCGGTAAGCCTGAACGTTGACCAAGCTTTCTTCCTCTACAGGATGCTTATAGGGAAGGACATCGACAACCCGATGGCAGCCAAGATAATGTTGAAGTTTAAGCGCTTCTACCATTTCGACGGCATCGGGGGCAACGAGAAGAACTTTGGGCCTTATACCAACTACTTGCTTCTTCAGAAAGCCATGAAAGACCACAAATGCGTGGTCTTGCACAACTACGCCTCCTCAAACAGCCTTACGGTGAGAGACAGGCTGGTGGAGCCGTTCATGTTTCTTGGCGAGGACACCGACGTGAGGGCGTATGAAATGGACTCGGGCATCAACAAGACTTTCAAGATTTCCAGGATCAGCATTGTCGAGATTCTCGACAAGGAGTGGGAAAACGCCCATAAGCACAAGAATGCTTTCACCGACATGTTCATGTATAGTGGCGAGGTGCGCCACCACATCCTCTTGCGCTTGGACGTGTCTTCCTACAACTTCATGCAAGAGGAATATCCTCACTCCATATTCTCGCTTCGCCCCGACGACGACACCCATTGGCTTTTCGAGGCCGACGTGGCCAGCTACGAAGGCATAGCGCGTTTCATAATTGGCCTTTTCGACCATGTAGAGGTTTTGGGAGACGACGGCCTCAAGAGGTTCTTGAACGATAAGATACAGAGAATGGCTCATCGCCGTCTCACACGATAACATACATAGCCCTATACCGCGACAACGGTATAGGGCTTTTTTAGTATAGTACACATTATTTATCAGTAGAAAAGCAAAGAAAATCCGTTGTTTTCCCCACAAAATTCCTAAATTTGCAGAACCTTAGATTAGAGACTAAGAACATTTACAAATCAACCTTAAAAACAAAAACAATTATGGTAAACAGGTTCATTCTCAATGAAGTGTCTTACTTCGGTCCGGGCGCGCGCAAAGAGCTCCCCACAGTGATTGCCAGCCGCGGTTGGAAAAAGGCATTGGTCGTGACAGACAAGGGCCTCATGAAGTTTGGTGTCGCCAAGATGGTGCTCGACGTGCTCGACGAGGCCAACATCGCATACGAGATATACGACGACGTGAAGCCCAACCCGACCGTTACCAACGTTACCATGGGCATCGAGGCTTGCAAGAAGGCTGAGGCCGACTTCATCATCGCCATCGGTGGCGGCTCGTCCATGGACACCGCCAAAGGCATCGGCATAGTGGTAAACAACCCTGAGTTTGCCGACATCGTATCGCTCGAAGGCGTGGCTCCCACCAAGAACAAGTGCTTGCCCATCGTGGCTCTTCCCACCACTGCCGGCACCGCAGCCGAGACCACTATCAACTACGTCATCATCGACGAGAAGCGCCAGCAGAAGATGGTGTGCGTAGACCCCAACGACATCCCTGCCGTTGCCATCGTTGATGCCGAGCTGATGTATTCGTTGCCAAAGGGCTTGACAGCCGCCACGGGCATGGATGCCATGACCCACGCCATCGAGGGTCTCATCACCAAGGCCGCATGGGAAATGAGCGACATGTTCGAGTTGAAGGCCATCGAGATGATTTACAAGTACCTGCCTATCGCGGTCAACGACCCAAAGAACCCCGAGGGCCGCAACGGCATGGCAGTGGCACAATATATCGCGGGCATGGCATTCTCCAACGTCGGTCTCGGTGTGGATCATGGCATGGCACATCCAATGAGTGCTCTCCACGACGTGCCTCATGGCGTGGCTTGCGCCATACTCCTGCCTACCGTTATGCGTTACAACATGGAGGTGAGCGTTCCTAAATATGTGGAGATTGCCAAGGTTGTAGGAGCCTACAAGGACGGCATGACCGACCACGAGGCGGCTGAGGCTGCTTGCAACGCCATCGAGGAGTTGTCTAAGCTCGTTGGCATACCTCAGCACCTTGCCGAGCTTGGAATCACCGAGGCCGACATTCCTGCCCTCGCCGAGCAAGCCATCACCGACGTTTGCACACCAGGAAATCCACGTGAGGTAACCAAGGAAGACATCATAGCCTTGTATCACAAGATACTGTAATCATAAGACATAAACAAGAAAAGGAGAGGCGGCTTCATTGCTTGCCCCTCCGAGACTATCAGGGATGCCAAGAGTGGCATCCCTGTTTTGTTTGATTGGAAATATTCTGCATGTAAATAAAAAAGAAAGGCAATCAACGGTTAATGCGATAAAATGTACTATTAATCATCTTTCAGAGTCGTGTATTACGGTTTTTTTGTGTATTTTTGCAGCGGCGAATAGTAATCCACATTACGGTAATGGGGATTACGGTTTGTCAATCTAATACTGCGAGACATGAAATTTTATGACAGAACTAAGGAACTGGGTTTGCTTGCTGACATCTGCCAACGTACCCAACAAGAGGCTCAAATGACGGTCTTGGTGGGTCGGCGCCGAATAGGCAAGACCGAGTTGGCGCTAAGATGTGGGTTCGGCTCTCCTTTGCTTTACTTCTTCGTGGCACGCAAATCTGAAAGCTTGCTGTGTCGGGATTTTACGGAAGAGGCAGAGCGTAAGCTGAATATGCCATTCGGCAGCTATAGCTCTTTTGCTGACCTGTTTCGTCAGCTCCTTTTTGTTTCCCGCTCTCGTCCGTTCACGCTCGTCATTGACGAGTTTCAAGATTGGTTGCGGATTAACCCTTCCATTTTCAGTGAGATGCAAAGAGAATGGGACTTGGGTAAACGAGACAGCAAGATGAATCTCATCATCAGCGGTTCCATATACTCATTGATGCATCGCATCTTTGAGGACAGCAAGGAGCCTTTATTCTCTCGTGCCAATAGGTTCATAAATCTGCGTGCTTTCGACACCGCCGTGTTAAAGGAAATCATGGCCGATTTCAATACCAGCTATTCCAACGAAGACCTTCTTACCCTTTATACCATTACCAATGGCGTGGCATGGTACGTGCATTTGTTGCTTGACAACGGCAAGAATACGGCACGTAAGATGTTGAAAATGTTGACAGAAGAAAACTCACCTTTCATCAACGAGGGGAAAAACCTGTTGATAGAAGAGTTTGGGACAGACTATTCCAACTATTTCTCCATTCTCTCATGCATAGCCAGCGGCAAGATGACACGTGCGCAGATAGAGTCGCTGACAGGCATTAAGGAAGTGGGTGGTTATCTGGAACGGTTGAAGTCGCATTTCAATTTGATAGAACGCCATGTCCCCATTTTCTCCAAGCCCAAGACCAAGAATGTCAAGTATGTCTTGAACGACAATTATCTCATTCTTTGGTTTCGCTTCTTCTTTAAGTATCAGAACTTCATCGAGAGTGGCGCCTTGAGTCAGCTCCAACGTGTCATCGAGTGTGACTTCTCTGTGGTGGAAGGTTTCATGCTTGAGAGATACTTCCGGCAAAAGCTGAGGGAGAGCCAGCGTTATACCCAAATCGGGCAGTTTTGGTACAGGAAAGGAGAATGTGAGATAGACATTGTCGCGGTGAACGAGATAGATGGCGTTGCCGATATCTATGAAGTGAAAAAGGACAAAGGCAGATACAATGAGGAGACGCTGCAAGCCAAGGTAGAGAAGATGCTCCAGGCTTGCCCTGAGCTGAAACAGATGAAACTTAGGATAGGTTGTTTGTCGTTGGACGACATGTAGAGATAATAAAAAGGCGAGTTTCACAGTCCACCTCTCCCGAGAGATTTATAGAAAATCAAGCTATCCTATCCTACAATTGGGGGATTTGGAATGTTTTAGCCAAAAACAATTGGGGGATTTGGAATGTTTTAGCCAAAAACATTTGGGGGATTTGGAATTAACTTGTGTATTTGCCCTCAAAAACAAGAAGTTATGGAAAGAAGAATTTTCAAGAGAAAGATTTACGACAAAATGCTAGATTGGAAGCGAGAGAGAAACGGCAGTACCGCCCTCTTGCTCAAAGGAGCACGCCGAGTAGGGAAATCACTGTAGCCAAAGCTTTCGCAGAAAATCATCGAGCTATATCTTGATGACTTCAGGAAAATCGACAAGACAGGAAGGGC
>CAVKWN010000007.1:0-59654 GCA_963660075.1 Lachnospiraceae bacterium | reverse complement strand
GGCTTACTTTTTACCATTGCGTGATTCGCTATTCATAGCCCCTGTAAGGGGCGCAGATTACAGGATAGGGCCTCGGCCCTATCTCTCCTCGGTATCATAAATGAAGCCCCTGTAAGGGGCGCATAATTCATTGTAAGAGATTGAAATATGCGCCCCTTACAGGGGCTTCGTTTGTGATAATGCGTAAAAACGTAGGGGCAAGCCCCCTACGCTATAATCTGTCGTCCCTACGGGACTCGCCAGTTGCGGTATTTTTAGCGGACACCAATAAAATAAAAACTAAACAAACGTTAAATAAGACGGGGCGACTGTAACAAAACAGCCGCCCCGTCGTCGTCTTTATAGAAATACGAAAACAATGGACTATAAATACATAAATCAACTTTTGAACCGCTATTGGGAAGGCGAGACCTCTCTTGAGGAGGAAGACATCCTTCGCGCGTTCTTCAGTCAGGACAACGTCCCGGCGGAGCTGATGCGTTATAAGTCGCTGTTCTGCTATGAGGCTACAGAGGCTAAGCGTGATGTATTGGGCGATGATTTCGACGCGAGGATTCTCGCGGCCATAGCCGAGCGCAAGCCGGTGAAGGCACAGGTCATCACCATGGGACAGCGTTTCAAGCCTCTTCTCAAGGCGGCGGCGATGGTCGCCATACTCCTCACGCTGGGCAATGCCATGCAGGTGCCTTTCTCGCGGAGCTCAAGCGACCCCATCAGCAATTATGATGGATACTACAAGCCAGAGCTCGACAATGGCACCAATGTAGCCATAGGAGACAGTGCCATGACCGACACCCTCCAGCAGAGCCTTGCCACACCGGACGCGCCTGCCGTCATGCCGGTACTCAAATAAGATATTTCTATGCTTTCTCTATAAATCATTAAAGTAAAACAACAACAAAAAGAAACTGTGAAGTTTCAATTCTCTCAAATTTTTCATAACATACTAACGTAGAAAGGATCGCTGCCCTATCATGGGCGTGGCGATCCTTTCTTATTTTTGGGCTCTGTGTTGCCTTTCGGGTGTTACCTAGAATCTCCTTGTAGTCACAAATTACTGAATAAATCGTCCTCAAATTACTGAATAAATCGTCCTCAAATTACTGAATAAATCGTCCGCAAATTACTGAATAAATCGTCCGCAAATTACTGAATTTGTCACTTATTGTGTAGTTTTCTATCCATTGCCCCTGAAGGGGGCACATATTGAAGGATAGGGGCTTGCCCCTGTTTTATCCCACGGTGCCACATTGCATCGCCCCTGTAGGGGGCGCATAATTCATTGTAAGATGTTGAAATATGCGCCCCATACAGGGGCTACGTTTGAGAAAACATATAAAAAAACGTAGGGGTACAACCCCTACGCTATAATATGTCGTCCCTACGGGACTTTTTGATTGCCCCATCTCTTTCGGGATGCGGACGGCACTTTCGGGATGCGGACGGCCACAGGGGATGCGGACGGCCACAGGGGATGCGGACGGCCACAGGGGCCGCCCCTGCTCAGCAGTTTATAGCGTTATTCTGCTTTGATTCAGAAACACGCAGCTGGCTATTTCACGGCAATCTTGATGGCTTGGCCGCCTATCTTGGCGATGACCAACGAGGCGGAAGATACGGCTTGCGATGCCACGCCCTCTATCGCCTTTGTCGCGCCTATCTGCTTGCCGTCGACGCTATAGAAACGAACCTCCTCGCCATTGTCGAGACCCGAAAGGGTGACGATGCCGTCGCGCGAAGTGGCTACTATGCCGCGCGTCTTGGCTTGGTTGATGTTGGTGGACGTGCCACCTTCGAGGTTGCCGTTTGCTTTCACCCAGTATAGCACGGCTGTGGCTTTATCCGAAGTCTTGTAGCCGTCGGCAGTGGCGTATGCCGTGATGTTGTAGGCGGCAGCGAGTTCCACCTTGCCGTCCTCGCTATAAGCGTCGTTCTTGAAGTCGGCACTGGTGAGGGTGTAGTGATATTGCGCTCCCTCAGTTGCGCTTGCGAACTGTAGCTCGCCATCGGAATAAGTGATGGTTGGCGTGGCGCAAGCCTTGGAAGGATTGTCATCACCATCATCGTCCTTAGAGGCATAAATATAAGGATATGTGCTGCCCAAGGCATCCTTGTAGTCTTGGAGATAATCCTTGGGTACGTAGATGATGCAAGAGGTTAGTAATTTGCTATCTATTACGCCTCCAAGGCATTTACCTCTGAATATCACTTGTTCAAGCTTAGTGCATTCTTGAAAGCAAAGACTTCTCAAGGACGTGACGGAGGAAGGAATTGTGATGCTGGTCAAGCTTGAGCAAAATGCAAAGAATTGAGTTCCCAAATACGTGACAGTGGAAGGGATAGAAACGCTGGTCAAGCTATAGCATCTGAAAAAGAGGTGATCTCCCAAGGACGTGACGGAGGAAGGAATTGTGATGCTGGTCAGACTTGTGCAATATTGAAAGCAAAAACTCCCCACTGACGTGACGGAAGAAGGTATGCTGATGCTGGTCAATTTAGAGCAATAGCTAAAGCAATAACTACCCACTGACGTGACGGAAGAAGGTATGCTGATGCTGGTCAAGCTTGTACAATTACAGAAGCAATAATTACTCAATGACGTGACAGAAGAAGGTATGGTGATACTAGTCAATTTAGAGCAATAACTAAAGCAATAATTACTCAATGACGTGACAGATGAAGGGATGGTGACGCTGGTCAAGCTTGAACAACCATAAAAACAGTTATCCCCTAACGACGTGACAGATGATGGAATGGTAATGCTGGCCAATTTAGAGCAATCGTAAAAGCAATAATTTCCCAATGACGTGACCGAGGAGGGGATGGTAATACTTGTCAAGCTAGAGCAACCCTTGAATGCATTTTCTCCAAATGCCGTAACGGGATATTCCGTTTCATCGCTCGCCTTCACCTTTTCTGGCACCACGACATCGCCCGAATACTTGTCGCCGCTGCTCGCTACGACTGTTGCTGTCTTGGCATCGGTGTCGATAAGATAGCGTATGCCGTCGATGGTCTCGAAACTCGCTTGGGCGAAGGCATTGCTTGTGGCAACCATCAGCATAGCCACCAACAAAAGGAGGCTCTTCAAAGAGCTAAACCCCCGACTCCCCGAATTGTAAGTGGGGGTGGGGGTAAACGTCTTGATTTTCATGAAGTTATAAAATTATAAGTTGTTGTTTAGTGATCTCCCATATAATAACGTCATGGCAAAAGTACAATATTCTTACCTGAATAGCAAGGCTTACGGTATTTTTAATTTGATTACGGGCTTCAGATTTATGTTTGAATGTGTTGCTGTCCGGTAAAAATGTCGCAAGCAATAAGTCCCGTAGGGACGATATGTTATAGCGTAGGGGGAACCCCTACGTTTCTTTACGTGTATTCTCAAACCGTGCCCCTGTAGGGGGCGTATAATTCATTGTAAGATATTGAATTATGCGCCCCCTACAGGGGCGACATAATGCAATACCATGTTGTTAATAGGGACAAGCCCTATCCTGCAATATGTGCCCCCTACAGGGGCGGGGCTGTTGCCAATGGCCCAGCCTGTAAATATTTTTGGTCAAAAAACACGTCATCGGCAAACAGCAATCCAGCGCGCGGAGATCCACGTGTTTGGGTTCCCCTGCCGCTTCTGCGTGCTTTATTGGGCGTCGTTTCAGTCTTCTCGCCAGTTTTCCACCATGATTTTGGCGTATAAAAGCAAAAAACGTTTGCCTTTCAAGCGTGAGGGCAAGGCGATACCAATGTAGAGGCTATGAGATTTCAGTGCAAAGGCAATGAGATTTTAGTGTAAAGGCGACGTGGCAACACTCCGTTTCTGGTCTCAAAAAAAGCTATATCAAGATAATGTGCTAATAACCAATGAAATAGGATAATGCCTCGCTATTCGCTTGTTTGCAGGCAAGTGATAGCCTTCTTGGAAACAATCGATTCTCAGAAAGCCTTTTGTCGTGATTTTTCACGATTGTGCCGTTTGGGTTGCGGTTCAACCAAAAATGCCCACGAGCGTTGACATTGGCGTGTCGCGCTCGTGGGCATGTGTATTGACATTGGCGTAGAAGCCTTATTTCTTGCCTTTTTTCTTCTGTTGAGGCTGTGGCTTGGTGGTAGGCTGCGCCACGGGTTTTGGCCTTAAAATGGCGTCGTATTTAGCCTTGTCGGCAAGCAGGTCGAAGGCAGCCTTCACTTGCTTGTCGGTGCTCAACGAGTTTTCCACGGCTCCGCCCTGGAAATAGTAGGCGGTCACTATGTCGTTGGTGAGCACCTGCATGATGCTTTCCTTCGCCTTGTCGAGGTCTTTCTCCAGATTGTGGTGCAATTTCTTGCGCAAGGCGTCAAACTCGGCCTTGGCATCGTCGTAGTAGCCCTCAAACTTCGCCAGCTTCTCCAGCTCGTTGAGCTGCTTGCCGCTGATGTCGTCATACTTGAACGAGCTTGCCACTACCGTCTTCTTGAAGTCGTCGAAGTCGTCGTCGGTAAGGCTAAACTCCGATGGCTTCGCTATGGTGGGGTGGGCGGCTATGTATTTTTGCTCCCAAGTGTCCACCAGCTCGCTTGAGTCGCGCACCGCCGCGAGATAGTATGTTATGTTGGGCATGGAGTCGTTCTCCACCTTTATGTCGGGCATTATGCCGCCACCGTCCTTCACGGTGCGTCCGTGCAGCGTCTTGAAGTCGCGTGTCAGCGAGTCGGCCACCACCTCGGCGCCGCCTTTGCCGTTGTGCTTGTAGTTAATCTTCTGTATGCATCGGCCCGAGGGTATGTAATACTTGTTGGTGGTGAGCTTCATCTGCGCGTTGTAGGGCAGGTTCATCACCGTCTGCACGAGGCCCTTGCCGAAAGTCTTTGTCCCCATCACCACGGCGCGGTCGAAGTCTTGCAGCGATCCGCTGGTAATCTCCGCCGCCGATGCCGTGCTTCCGTTCACGAGCACCACCACGGGCATCACCGTGTCCACGGGCTCCACCTGCGTGTAGTAGTCGTGGTTCACCTTCCTCATCTTGCCACGGTTGCTCACCACCAGTCTGCCTTTCGGCACGAGGCAGTTGACGATGTTCACCGCCTCCATCTCCGAGCCGCCGCCGTTGCCCCTGAGGTCGAGCACGAGGCCCTTCATGCCTTTCTCCTTCATCTCTATTATGGCGTTGCGCACGTCGCGCGCGCATCCCTCGGTGTAGGAGTTGAGGTTAAGGTATCCGAATCCGTTTTGCTGCACGCCATAGTAGGTCACGGCGGGCAGCTGTATGGCGCGTCGCGTCACCTTGAACTTCATGTCCTTGCCCGTGGATGGGCGATGGATCTTCAGCTCGAAGGTCGTTCCGGCGTCGCCACGCAGGTGGTTGCTCACATACTCGTTGTCCTTCTTGGTCATGTCCTCCCCGTCTATGGAGAGAATGATGTCGCCCTTTTTCAGTCCCACCTTTGCCGCGGGCATGTTCTCGTAAGGCTGGTCTATGCACACGCGTCCGAGCTTGAAGTTGTATCTTATGAGCGAGCCAATGCCGGCATACTTGCCGGTGAGCATCATCTTCACGTCCTGACTCTTGTTGGCAGGATAATACTCCGTGTAGGGGTCGAGGCTTCGCAGCAAGGCGTTTATGCCCGTGCCTATGGTGACGTCGGCATCGAGTGTGTCGACATACATCATGTCAAGGTTCTTGTATATGGCGTTGAAGAGGTCGAGGTTCTTCGCCACCTTGAAATAGTGCTCGTCATTGTTTTGCGCCTGGCCGAGCATGCCCGTGAAAAGGCAGAGCAACAACAGATACGTTTTTTTCATTTATAGTTGCGTGAATGTCATGAACCGCGTTTTGCGACGCGTGGTATATTATGTATTATATATTATGCAAAGATACTAATAAAAGGGCCTAAACATCCCTTTGAAAGGGCAAAAATAGCTTTTTTGAAGAAAAATGATAAAAAAGTTGCGAAAAAGTTTGGTGGGTTCGGATAATGTCCGTACCTTTGCAACCGCAAATCAGAAATGACACGCACACTGCTTCAGTAGCTCAGTTGGTTAGAGCACCTGACTGTTAATCAGGGGGTCGTTGGTTCAAGCCCATCCTGGAGCGCGAAAGAGAACAGCTTTTGGTTGTTCTCTTTTTTTTGATAGTAATACACAAGCCGCCGTTTTGCTTGTTTTTTTCAAAAATCTCATTGGTTTGGCGTAAAACGGCAGAAGCCTTTATAGGAAAATCCTTAATTCTTCGTGATTTCGGAATAAAAAGTTTATTTTTGTATTCGAATAATCATTAGCGATCTCAATGTGCAAGGTGATTAAAGAGTTTGAGGCTCTTTATAGTAAACATATACGAACAGGCTTTTATTTGCAAAGTAAATTCCATAAAATCACAACGTATTGATTATCAGTGGTTTTTTATTTGCAAAGTAAATTCCAAGAAATAGAAATCATATGAACTGGAAAGATAAAGCTTTAGATATTTTAAAGGAAAGTTTAGCCCCCGTTCCTCATGAATTGAGCGAACTTGATTGGAAAAGTAGTTTATCCACAAAAACGGATAGATTAGCCCAGCACATATGTGCGTTCAGTAACCATCAAGGTGGGGGGATGTTTGCATATGGGGTAAATGACGATGCTACATTTACCACACTTACGAAAGAAGAAATTGAAAAGATTGTCAAACATCTGGGAAATATCGCCCATAACAATCTCTCGCAAGCTGTTGATATAGACCATGCAGTTCTTGAATACAATGGTCATCCTGTACTCTTTGTTTATGTGCCAGAACAAAGAGAAAAGCCAATTTTCCTGCGAGGAAAAGATTATCATGAGTCATATTGTAGAGCGAATGGACAAACTCGAAAGATGTCTGATCTGCAAGTTCGCAATATGATTGCCACATCGCAAGGATTAAGTTTTGAGGACAGAATTGCAAAAAGAGATTTGACTAAAAATGAAGTCTTACAGCTATTGAATTTCCGAAAATTCTTTGAGTTATTAGACAAAGATACCCCAAAATCGGTTGATAGTATAATGCATAGAATGGCTGATTATGGATACTGTATTGGAGAAGAGGAAAAATGGAGCATCACCAATCTTGGTGCCATTCTATTTGCCAACAATTTAAATGACTTTGAAGGCCTCGGCAATCGTAAAGTCATTGTACGCAAATATATTGGTACCAACAATCGAAACACACTACTTGAACAATTTGGACAATATGGATATGCTGTAGGGTTTGAGGGGCTAATTGACTTCATAATGAAAAATGTCTCAACAGAAAGCATAGAAGTCAAACGTGAAGAAGTTGCAGAATACCCGCGTATTGCCATACGTGAATTCACTGCTAACGCATTGGTGCATCAAGACTTTGGAATCTCTGGAATAAATATAACCATTGAAATTTTTTCAAATCGTATTGTCATAACAAATCCAGGAGCGCCACTTAATGATGTCAATCGTCTTATAGACCTGCCTCCAAACTCTCGCAATGAGAAGTTGGCGGAGCAAATGTTTTTGTTGGGCTTTTGTGAACGACGTGGGAGTGGTATAGATAGAGCTGTTGCTGCCATAGAAGACATGCATCTACCCGCTGCAAAAATTGCAAAGGAAGAAATGTGTACAAGGGTCACTTTATACCCACACAAGGAACTGGGCGATATGACAAAAGAAGAAAAAATTGAGGCTTGTTATCAACATGCTTGCCTTGTAAACGAAGATGGTAATAGCATGAACAACCTATCTGTCAGAGAGCGTTTCGATCTCAAAAAGACACAATCTGCTGTAGCTTCAAGGATTATTTCAGATACACAAGAGGCTGGTCTCATCAAAGTGGCTAATACGGATATTATATCTAAAAAATTCATGACATATGTACCATACTATGCCTAAAAGTTATAGTATTGTACACTTTCTTATGTGTTAATCATTAATTCAGAAATGATATGGTAGATAGATTTGATATCTAGATTAAATTGCGAACATTGAATTTTAATTATAAGATAGTTAAGGAGATATAAGATGAAAATAGGCGATTTAGACTTTGGTAGCAGGCCATTGTTTCTTGCACCCATGGAGGACGTTACCGACATAGGTTTCCGCAAGCTGTGCAAGCGGTTCGGTGCGGCTATGGTATATACCGAATTTGTGGCGGCTGATGCCATAATACGTTCTATACCAAGCACTTTGTCGAAGATGAAAGTGAACGACGACGAGCGTCCCGTGGGCATTCAGATCTATGGAAAGAACGTGGAATCGATGGTTGAGGCTGCCAAGATTGTAGAGACTTTCCATCCCGACATTATCGACCTCAACTTTGGTTGCCCCGTGAAGAAAGTGGCAGGCAAGGGGGCTGGAGCGGGATTGCTGAGAGACATCCCGCTTATGCTTGAGATAACGCGTGCCGTGGTAAAGGCCGTGAACACTCCCGTGACCGTCAAGACGCGACTTGGTTGGGACATGGAGAATCTCGTCATAACCACGTTGGCGGAGCAGTTGCAGGACTGTGGCATCCGGGCTTTGACCATCCATGGGCGCACGAGGTCGCAAATGTACACGGGTGATGCCGATTGGTCGCTTATAGGCGAGGTAAAGCGCAATCCGCGCATTCATATACCTATTATAGGCAATGGCGACATCACGTCGCCTGAGGCAGCTAAAGAGGCGTTTGAGAAGTATGGCGTCGACGCGGTGATGATTGGTCGCGCAACCTTTGGCAGACCTTGGTTTTTCAAGGAATGCAGAGACTATATCGATGGGGTAGAGGGGCAGTGTGATGGTGAAAAGGGTGCAGATAAGGTACCTGCTGCGCCCTTGTCGATAGACGATAAGATAGACGTGCTGAAAGAGCAGTTGCGAATCAACGTGGAGCGCATAGATGAGTATCGTGGCATCTTGCATACCCGCAGGCATCTGGCTGCATCACCCATTTTCAAGAACATTCCCAATTTCAGGCAGACCAGAATAGCCATGTTGAGGGCAAATTCGGTGCAAGAAGTTGTAAACATACTTGAAGAATGTAGGTTGAAACTCAAAGAGTTATAACCTATCTGCGACAAAAGCATGAATTGTTTTAATATATATTAACATTCGCTTGATTTATGGAAACAAGAAAAGACATTGCCGCTGCCAAAAAGGTGAGTGGAAAATATAATTGTACCCAATCCGTGGTCACGTCTTACGCGGATTTCACGGGCCTTGATGAGGCCGTGGCGATGAGCATGACAGACGGTTTCGCGGCAGGCATGACCAACATGGAAGGCACTTGTGGCGCTCTTGTGGGCGCGGCTTTGGTGTTGGGTCTTGCCAACAAGGACAAGCGCAAGACGATGGTTCAAATGCGCGAGGTGATGAACAAGTTTCAGGAGCGCAACCATGCCACTCAATGTAAGCTGCTAAAGGGTGTTTCCACGCACCAGGTGCTTCGCGAATGTCCGCTTTGTGTGGCTGACGCTTGTGAGTTCCTGGAAGAACAACTCAACAAACAATGAAAAAAGCCTCGCTGTTTGTCATTATCCAAACAGCGAGGCTTTTTTTGCGTATGCCATGCATTTGACGCAATATCCTCTAAGCAGGGGCCTATAGTCAACGCATTGGAGCCAGATTAATAGTTCTGCGCGTCAATCTCGAAGAAGCTCTGTGGGTGGTTGCAGACGGGGCATACCTTTGGAGCATACTTGCCCACAACGATGTGTCCGCAGTTGCGGCACTTCCAGATGCGCTCGTCGTCGCGAGAGAACGTTACGCCTTCCTCAAGGTTCTCAACGAGCTTCTTGTAGCGCTCCTCGTGGTGCTTCTCGATGGCGCCAACCATGCGGAACTTTGCGGCAATCTCGTCAAAGCCCTCTTCCTCGGCCTCTTTTGCCATGCGGTCGTACATGTCGGTCCACTCGAAGTTCTCGCCGGCTGCGGCAGCCTCAAGGTTGCTCTTGGTGTCCTTTATGGCACCGCCCTCAAGATACTTGAACCAGATCTTGGCGTGCTCTTTCTCGTTGAGCGCTGTCTCCTCAAAGATGGCGGCTATTTGCTCATAGCCATCCTTGCGGGCCTTGCTTGCGAAATATGTGTATTTGTTGCGGGCCTGGCTCTCACCTGCGAAAGCTTCCTGCAAGTTTTTCTCGGTCTTTGTTCCTTTAAGCTCCTTCATAATGTTCTTGTATTAAAATGTTTTTGTACTAATTCTTTTTACGATTGCAAAGTTAGGTAAAATAAGTATAGCTTCCAAATATTTGCCTCGTTATTTTGTAATTATTACAAAAACAAAGATGCTATTCCGCCTTGTCATCATTCGCCCAAGACTCCCACGGACAGGGCCTCTTGTTCCTGCCAAAGACATAAAGCAAAGGGGTGACCCTTATGGTCGTCCTGACTCTCCGCTCTGCATATAATATATATGTGTCGTTGGAGTCAGGATAGCCATAGAGCCACCCCTATTCATGAAGAAGATGAAAAAAATTAATCTATCTCGTTGTTGTGGTCGAGCTGGTCGGAGAAGTCGTTGTGCTGGTTCTGGCCGTTGTCGTGGTTCTCGTAACGACGTGGACGGCGCTCTCCGCGTTGCTCACCGTTGTCGCGATGTGGGCGACGCTCTCCGCGCTGCTCGCCGTTGTCGCGGCGTGGACGGCGTGGACGCTCCTGATAGCCCTCGGGCTTTTCGAGGAGCACGCGGTGAGAGAGCTTGTATTTGCCGGTCTTGGGGTCAATCTCAAGCAGCTTGACCTGGATGTGGTCGCCCTCCTTGATGTCAGCCTCCTCGACGGTCTCCAGGCGCTTCCAGAGAATCTCGGAGATGTGGAGCAAGCCTTCCTTGCCGGGGAGAATCTCGACGAAGCAGCCGTAAGGCATGATGCTCTTCACTACGCCATCGTAGACCTCGCCAACCTCCGGCAATGCCACGATGCCCTTGATCTTGGCGATAGCCGCGTCGATGCTTTCCTTGTTAGGAGCGGAAACCTGCACGTGACCGACGCCGTCGGCCTCGTCGATGGTGATAGTGGCGCCAGTGTCTTGTTGCATCTGCTGGATGATCTTTCCGCCGGGGCCGATGACAGCTCCGATGAACTCCTTTGGAATGTCGAATGCCTCGATGCGTGGCACATGTGGCTTGAGCTCCTTGCGAGGCTCAGAGATGGTCTTCATCATCTCGCCCATGATGTGCTCGCGGCTGGCCTTGGCCTGCATGAGAGCCTTCTCGATGATGTCGAATGAGAGACCGTCGCACTTGATGTCCATCTGTGTGGCAGTGAGGCCGTCCTTCGTTCCGGTGGTCTTGAAGTCCATGTCGCCGAGGTGGTCCTCGTCGCCGAGAATGTCAGAGAGGATAGCGTACTTGTCCTCGCCTGGGTTCTTGATGAGACCCATTGCGATGCCAGCCACAGGCTTCTTGATTGGCACGCCGGCGTCCATGAGGGCGAGAGTGCCGCCGCAGACGCTTGCCATAGAAGAAGAGCCGTTCGACTCAAGGATATCCGACACCACACGCACGGTGTAAGGATAGTTTGCGGGAATCTGTCCCTTGAGGGCACGCCAAGCCAAGTGGCCGTGGCCTATCTCGCGACGGCCTGGGCCGCGCTGGCTCTTTGCCTCGCCAGTGGAGAACGGTGGGAAGTTGTAGTGGAGCAAGAAGCGCTGGTAGCCCTGTGTCACCACGCCGTCGATCATCTTCTCGTCGAGCTTCGTGCCGAGGGTGACAGTGGCGAGCGACATGGTCTCTCCACGCTGGAAGATCGCGCTTCCGTGAGGCATTGGCAGCGGGCTTGTCTCGCACCAGATAGGACGCACCTCGTCGGTCTTGCGGCCGTCCATGCGGAGGCCCTCGTCGAGCACGCAGCGGCGCATGGCGTCGCGCAGCACGTCGTTCCAATAGCGACCTGCCTCGGCATGCTTCTCCTCAAGGTCTTCCTCGGAGAGCTCGGTGTGGGCAGCGTCGTACTTCTCGATGAAGTCGGCGATTATCTGGTCGAAAGCGTCGTTGCGCTCCTGCTTGGGCAGAGTCTTGTGGATGGTGTCGTAGGCAGGCTGGTAGAGCTCGTCGTGGATTTGCTTGCGGAGGTCTTCGTCGTTCACCTCGTCGTTGTATTCACGCTTCACGTCGGTGCCCAGCTCCTTTGCGAGCTCGTCCTGGAGTTCGCACATGGGTATGATGGCCTTCTGTGCGGCCTTGAGAGCCTCCACGAGGTCGCGCTCCTGCACCTCGTTCATCTCGCCCTCAACCATCATGAGGTTGTCTTTTGTGCAGCCGACCATGATGTCGAGGTCGGCATCCTTCATCTGCTCGAAAGTGGGGTTGATGACATACTCGCCGTTGATGCGAGCCACGCGGCACTCTGAGATAGTGTGCTCGAAAGGTATCGTGGAGCAAGCCATGGCGGCTGAAGCCGCGAAGCCTGCGAGAGCGTCGGGCTGATCCTTCCCGTCGGAAGAGAGGAGCCAAATCTGCACGAATACCTCGCAATGGAAATCAGAAGGGAATAAAGGTCTTAGCGCACGGTCTACAAGGCGTGAAATGAGGATTTCATCATCTGTGGCTTTACCCTCGCGTTTGGTAAAGCCGCCGGGGAAACGCCCGGTTGCGTAATACTTCTCGCGATAATCGACTGTCACTGGCATAAAGTCGGTGCCAGGAACTGCTTCTTTGGCTGCGGTGACGGTAGCAAGGAGCACGGTGTTGTTCATGCGGAGAACGACAGAGCCATCAGCTTGCTTGGCAACCTTTCCGGTCTCAATTGAGATGGTCCTTCCATCAGGCAATTGGACGGTCTTTGTAATAACGTTCATCTAAAAATCTAAAAAACTTATTGTTTTGATTAACATCTAGCGTATCTATGCCATCATGCATCGATACTTCTTAAATCGGCACAAAGGTACACATTATTAATATGTTGCGGAAAGAAACCCATGAATATTTTAGTTTTTTTTGTCTAAACGGAAACTATTTCCAAGCAAAAAGGTTAAAACAACGAATATTTTGTTGTAACTTTGCCAAGTAAAGGGCACTGCGCGCTTGGATGAATATCTCGAAAGAATATTTCGGATGAATATTGAGGAAAAGAAATACCAGAAGGATTTCTGTGATAAATATTTTGGCAAGAGCACTTGGGAGCAAGAGGTTCTTAACCATGTCGACGTGTTGCTGAAAGGGCAGCGCGGCGAGAAGTTGTTGTATATAGAGTTCAAGTACAGGATAGGCGGTGAGTCGCAGCACCGCCGCGCGCTAGCCCAAGCCATACTGACAAACAAGAAGCAAGACCACATCCTCGACAAGATGGGCTTGGCTTTCATGGACGCGGAAGGCCGTGACGTATTGGAGATTATAGACTGCTCTGAAAACTCGGTCATGTACAACAACGACATCAACTGGGCTGCCGAGACGCCGAGTGACCCTTCCGCGGATGCCGTTGACCGAATCAACGACCGCGTGCGTGGACGTGTGACGGTTTATTATGGAGACGACATACATGAGCTTTACATGAGTCTTCGCAAGGGACGCGGCACGGAGATACAAATCACGTCGAAGAATTTCAGCGTGGTGTACAACGAATGGAAGAACACCATTCGTTTTGAGCGTGAGGAGAAAGATGAGCAAGAACTTATCAACCTCTTTCTTGTGGACATACTCAACGGAACCAAGTATGAGGACGTGGTGAAAGACGGCATGGCTGATGCCGAGGCAAAAGACGGTAAGCATAATGCCGAGCCAACGCTTTTCGGCAATGCCTCAAAAGCTGTACAGGGCTTCATGCACGAAGGTACCAATCTCGGAAAGTACGAGTTGGAGAAATGCTGCCGCAGAGTGCGCATTGTCTGGGACAATTACATCATCCACGCCGTTAGCGACAAGGAAGGTTATGAGCAGTTTTGGCGCAGGTACCATCGACCACCAGAGTTGCATGAGTATGAGCAGATATTGGAGCATAGCGCGGAACTTTATACCGACAAGTATCGCCGTGACACCGGCGGCGAGTACACGCCGTCGTGCTTTGTCAGCCTGCAAAACGAGTTGCTGGCAAAACACTACAATTTGGACGATTTCATCGTGTGTGACCCTTGCGCAGGAGTGGGAAACCTTGAAAACCAGTTTGGCAAGGAATACAAGCAACACTGCTACCTCTCAACGCTAGAGCGCACAGATGTGGACATTTGCCGTATCAAGGGTTTCGACAATGCCGTGCAGTTCAACTATCTCAAGGACAACCATCAACCGCGCTGGAAATATCGTGGAAGGATTTCCACTATCAACGAGATAGCCCAGGAAGAAGGCCGCAAGCTGATGGTCATTATGAACCCGCCTTACACACGCAAGGCAGGGCATCCTCTCGACTTGGCGATAGAGTTTTTCAACAAGGTGTTGGGAATGCGCCCCGATGTAATCGTATATTATTGTAAGACGGAGTTTTTCCTTCGACCAACGATTGAAAGTTATATCAAAAGCGGATATTGCGTTCAGGAGCATGTTTTCTCAAACGCCAAGGAAACGTTCAAGTTGTCGGAGTGGCCAATCTCGCTTGTGATATTCGACAAGAACGATGGTCGGGAAATAACAGGTAAGACTGTCACCGCCGACCGTTATGAATTGGACAAGAAGGCTGCGAGGCTGAAGTTTGTCAGTACGTATACTTATGACAATAAGCGCCCCGACTTGATAAAAGAGATAGAAAAGGAAATCAAGACCAACATGGATGGTATGGTTCTGGGGCAATACAGCTATCTCAATAGTGTGTTGAAAGTTAGTAATGGCGGCAAGGAAAAGGCGAGCAAGATCACGACTAAGAACTTGAAATGGTGTCTGCTTTCCAAGGGATTGAATTTCAATACTCACCATAAGTATTTCGAGTGGAATTACCTTGTCTATCGTGGTACGATTGACGAGATACCAGAAGAGCTCTTCACGGATGCAGTCATGTTCTCGCAGTTTTACAAGGGAATGCTTTTCTCAAACAAGATGATTGACGAGGGCGGCAATCGCGTGAAGAACTATATCATGCCTTTCACCCATGAAGAATTGGGATGTGGCGTTAACGACCTTAATGTCCTTTTTCCAGAACGCGAGGTGAACGTCTTCGGGGAAAACACGGAGAGACGGTTCGATTTCCGCGAGTTCATGGAGCAGTTCTCTTATTCCGCTGAGGCCAAGGCCCTATATAATGCCGCTTTGCAGGTGTTCCGTTATTACCATCACTCCGGACGCTATGCCGACCGTGACTGGAACGACAGCTTCTATGACATAGCAAACGCCATAATGGGTAAGGATGTCAGCGCGTTCAAGACGCTCGACAAGACCGACGACCACCGCATTGCCAAGACGAAGACTACGAAGGGTACGCATGGTTTTGGCAGGAATAACCTCAAAGGTGTGGTGCCTGAAGACACTCTGCCAATGTTTTACGACTTCTTCGACAAGCGTGACGCGCTGGCGGTGAAGATAAACCAAGAACTTCTCGATGCCCATCTGTTGCTGTGGAAGCGTGAGAATGTATTTTAAACATAAACTTATTAAAGCATGAAAATAAAGGAAACTAACATGAAGATAAACCATTTAGTCAAGCTTGCCGCCTTGTTTCTGGCGGTGTTGAGCATCACTTCTTGCACGCAGAAGAAGTTTCGCGTGTCGGGCACCATCGCTGATGCCAAGGACTCATTGCTCTATTTTGAGAACATGGGCTTGAACGGCCCCGTCGCCGTCGACTCCGTGAAGCTCGCCGAGGACGGCTCGTTCTCGTTCTCGGCCAAGGCTCCCGGCAACCCGGAGTTCTATCGCTTGCGCATCGACCGCCAGCTCATCAACGTGGCCATCGACTCCACCGAGGACGTGAAGGTGAAGGCGTCTTACCCGACAATGTCGTATAAGTACGACATCGAGGGCTCTGAGGATTGCTCCAAGATCAAGGAGCTCGCGTTGATGCAGATGAACCTGCAGAACCAAATCAACGCCATAGCCAACAACCCAAGCGTGTCTTACCAGAAAGAGGCCGACAGCATAAAGGTGGTGGTCGACAATTACAAGAACACCGTAAAGGCCAACTATATTTTCAAGGCGCCGATGAAGGCGTATGCATATTTCGCCCTCTTCCAGACCGTGGCGCTCGGAAGGGCCGCCGTCAACATCTTCGACGCCCACAGCAGCAAGGCCGACGTGCAGGTCTACGCGGCAGTGGCAACGAGCTGGGACACGTATTACCCCAAGTCGGAGCGCGGCGAGAACCTCCACAACATAGCCATAGCCGGCATGCGCGACCTTCGCATCGTCGAGGCGCAGCAAGCCCAGGCGATACCAGCCAGCAAGGTGTCAACGTCGGGCTTGATAGACATCGCCTTGCCCGATGGTGAGGGTGTCACGAGAAAGTTGACGAGCTTGAAGGGCAAGGTGGTGCTCCTCGATTTCCACGTCTTCGCCTCCAAGAACAGCACGCAGCGCATAATGTGGCTTCGCGACCTTTACAACAAGTATCATGCGCAGGGCTTGGAGATCTACCAGGTGAGCCTCGACTCCGACGAGCACTTCTGGAAGGAGCAGGTTGCCGCGTTGCCTTGGATATGCGTGCGCGACGCCAACGGAAGCGCCATGGCGGCTTCGGAGTATAACGTGCAGCAGGTGCCCACGTTCTTCCTCATCGACAAGAACAACGTGCTGCAGAAGCGCGACGCGCAGATAAAGAATATCGACGCCGAGCTGAAGTCGATGCTGTAAACCCACTCGCGCGAGGGGGATGCCTCGCGCGAGTGGTGTATCTTGTAGGGGCGGGCGCAAGTCCCGTCCCTGCTTATAATTTTTTAAGTGAAAGGATGGTTATCTTTCCCGAAGGATATTTCCTCAGCCTGCACGCGAAGCTGCGCACGCCTTTCACGCAAACTGTGAAGAGCGACTTGTCGAGATGGCGTACTTTGACCTTTGGCTTCATGAACACGTAGCCGGTAAAGTAGAAGAGGTCGGGCAGAGACTTGGGATTTGGCAAAACAATTGGTCCCCAATCAACGCTTCCTTTGCTGTCTTCGTCGAAATAGCTCATAAACTCATCGTGGAAATCCTCCTCCATTTTAGCACTGTTGCTGGCTACGACCTTTAGGTACGACTTGAAGACATGTTTTAGGAAAGTCTTGCCCTCTTTGGCACTGACCCTAATGCTCGCTATTTCCGTGTAGGGATCAGCGCAAAAAGCTGGTGCGAAAGAAAACGGGCAAAGAAGTATCAAAAGTAGAATAATTTGTTTTCTCATAGTGTTGTTGATATGTATTTAAAATGTAACGTCACGTAGACATTTTTCTTTTATAGACTCGCCATTTTGGATTGCCTCTATTACACAACGTGTTCTGTTGTAATATGGATCCGTGATTCCCTTTCCATTGTAGTAATAAAAATAATCTCCTGAAACTATTTCTGGTTTGAAGGTAGGGTCGTAAATAGTTGGTTTTTCAACACATCTTGAATCTTGAATAGCATCACTCCATTCTTTAACAGAAAGAGGCTTTTTTGAATCTATAGATGGATCTATTACCAACTTTTTCTCCTCATTATTTTCTTTTACGGTTATTACCGCGGCAATGTGATAAATCCAGTTTACGCATTCGGTTCCATTCCAAAACCCTAAGCTACTACGGTCTTCTTTGCCTTGCAATACGATTTTTTCACAATTATAGCCCATGGACGTGATGATCTTGTGAATGAAATGCGCGCGTGCATAGCATCCGTCCCTAATAAAATCTCTTGGGTAACAAGGCATGTCGTATTTGTGGGAAGCATTATTATGATCGCAGAAGATGTCATTGACTTTATCCATCAAGTATGGCGTGGATTCTTGGTAATACTTTTCCAGGGAAGAAGAACGCGTTTGCGTGTTTCCCGATTTGGTATTTGTGCTTGATTGTTTGGTGGTGTCTTCGATAATATCAATTTTAATTGAGTCAGGCAGAAGTCTAAGAGACACGATTTCCCTTCTCCCATCTCCAACTTCTATCTCTTTTGCCATAAAGGTTCTTAATTCTTTCTTGGCGCGTAATATTGCCTCGGTTGCTTTAGGGGTTAGATTGGATAATGTGATGAAGTCTGGTATTGCGGAAAAAAGATTACCACAGTAAACCTTGTTAGCCGCGGAATCGACGGTAAAGCATGTAGGGAAAAAAGGAACTTCTTGAGTTGGCAAATCTGTCTTTACAAGGCAAATCTCCTTTGTAGTCTCGGTTACGCCATATTCAGAAGTTGTAGAGCACGACACAAAAGGCAAACAGAAAACGGCACAAATGATAAACACCGTTAATGTGAGTATGAGATTAAGATGTTTCATAGTGGTAAGATTTGTGGGGTTTATATGGCAAAAATAATTAAAAAAAGCTTAAGCTTGTATGTTGCCTCGCTGTTTTTTGTATTCTTTTAACGCTGTCTAGTAACAATCTTTACCGTTGTGTGGTGTGTCATTCGGGTTGCGGGAGGTCACGCGGTGGGGCACCCTGCCAAAAATAGTTGGATAAAAAACTTGTTTTTATTTGATAATTGAGTAACTTTGCGATGTGAAAGATGATTTATTGCTTTTTATAAACAATGCATCCATTAGAAAAGTTTAAGTACTGCCCTGTTTGTGGCAGCAAGCATTTTGTCGATAACGACGAAAAGAGCAAGAAGTGCGAGAATTGCGGTTTTGAGTATTATCTCAACCCTAGCGCGGCGACCGCGGCGATTATCATTAACGACAAGAACGAGCTCCTCGTGCTGACGCGAAAGAAGGAGCCGGCAAAGGGCACGCTTGACCTTCCGGGCGGATTCGCCGACATGGGCGAGACGGCAGAGGAAGGCATGAAGCGCGAGGTATCGGAAGAGACGGGCCTGGAAGTGACCGAGGTGAAATATCTATTCAGCTTCCCCAACGTATATTATTATTCGGGCTTCCACATCCCCACCATGGATTCCTTCTTCCGTTGCAAGGTCAAGGACTACACCAAACTCAAGGCTGCCGACGATGCCGCGTCCTACCAATGGATTCCATTAAAGGAGGTTCACACTGAGCAGTTTGGCATGCGCTCCATACGCCATGCGCTAACTGTCATACTGCGACAGTCAGAGTAAGTCAATATATTGCGCGTCAAGTGAAAACTTGGCGCGATTTTTATGGATGTCTTGATGGCGATGGAACATGAATGAAGCGAGGAAGATATTAAAAAACCTAAATTCTTGTGTATATAATAATGTATTGGCAAGTGAAATGTTTACTTTTGCCCTCCAATTGTGATAGGAAGGCTATTAATTAATGTGCTATATATGCAAGACAACTTAGTAATAGTAGAGAGTCCGGCCAAGGCAAAGACCATTGAGAAGTTCCTTGGGAAGGACTATAAAGTGATGTCCAGCTATGGTCATATCCGCGACTTGAAGAAGAAGGAGCTCAGCGTGGGCAAAGACACGTTGACCCCTGTCTATGAGATACCTGACGATAAGAAAAAGGTTGTCGCCGAACTGAAGAAAAACGCCAAGACCGCCAAGAAGGTATGGCTCGCGTCCGATGAGGACCGCGAGGGAGAAGCCATAAGCTGGCACTTGTGCGAAGTGCTTGGCCTTGACGAGGCAAAGACGTCACGCATCGTTTTCCATGAGATTACCAAACCCGCCATATTGAAGGCCATAGCCAATCCGCGCCATCTCGACATGAGCCTTGTCGACGCGCAGCAGGCACGCCGCGTGCTCGACCGCATCGTGGGCTTCAAGCTCTCGCCGGTGCTTTGGCGCAAGGTGAAGCCCGCCCTCTCGGCAGGTCGCGTGCAGAGCGTCGCCGTGAAGCTCATTGTTGAGCGCGAGCGCGAGATACAGAAGTTCCAAAGCGAGCCGTTCTTCAGGGTCAACGCCCTGTTTGGCGTGCCAGGCGACGGCGGCGAGGTCAAGGCGGAGCTCGACGCTCGTTTCAAGACCCATGACGAGGCTTGCGCTTTCCTTGAGAGTTGCAAAGGTGCCACGTTTGTAGTGGGCGACATCACCAAGAAGCCGCTGAAGCGCATGCCCGCGCCACCTTTCACCACTTCCACCTTGCAGCAAGAGGCTGCCCGCAAGCTCGGCTTCACCGTGTCGCAGACCATGATGATAGCCCAGAGGCTATACGAGAGCGGACGCATAACCTACATGCGTACCGACAGTGTGCACCTGTCTTCGTTCGCCTTGAACGCCTGCAAGGATGAGATAATGAAAGAGTTTGGCGAGAAATACATCCACAACCGCGAGTTCCAAACCAAGTCGAAGGGCGCGCAGGAGGCCCACGAGGCCATCCGCCCGACGTTCGCCAATGTAGAAGGCGGAGAGTGGACAACGCAAGAGCGCCGTCTCTACGACCTAATATGGAAGCGCACCATAGCCTCGCAGATGGCTGAGGCCAAGATAGAGAAGACCACGGCGGTAGTGAACATCGACAACCGCCATGAGCATTTCGTGGCAAACGGCGAAGTGGTGGTGTTCGACGGTTTCCTGAGGGTTTATCGCGAGTCGACCGACGACGATGCTCGTGAAGGCAAGCAAGATGGCTCCAACACCTTGCCCGCAATGAAAGCGGGCAACAGCCTCGACCGCAAGAACATCACCGCCACCGAGCGCTTTACCCAAGCTCCGGCGCGATACACCGAGGCAAGCCTTGTGCACAAGTTGGAGGAGCTGGGCATCGGCCGCCCATCCACTTACGCGCCAACAATCTCCACCATTCAGCAGCGCGAGTATGTGGTCAAGGGCGACAAGCCGGGCAAGGAACGACCTTATATCATCGACATCTTGGAGGGCGACATCGTGACGCAGGAGACGAAGGTGGAGTTCGTCGGCTCGGAACGCGGCAAGCTCATACCCACCGACATAGGCACCGTGGTGAACGACTTCCTGCAAGCCAACTTCCCCGAGATAATGGACTATAACTTCACCGCTAAGGTGGAGGGCGACTTCGACCGCATTGCCGAGGGCAAGGAAGACTGGAAAGACATGCTCCATAAGTTTGACGACCACTTCGAGCCGCAAGTGGAGAAGGTCATCAACCAGCGCTCGGAGCATAAGGCAGGCGAACGGCAGATAGGCGTGGACCCCAAGAGCGGCAAGCCCGTGTTCGTGAAGATAGGACGCTTCGGCCCCGTGGTGCAGATTGGGGCCGCCGGCGGCGACGAGAAGCCCCAGTTCGCGCAGATGCCAAAAGACAAGAGCATAGAGACCATAACCCTCGACGAGGCGCTCGAACTGTTCAAGCTGCCGCGCAAGGTAGGCAAGTTTGAGGGTCTCGACGTTACCATTGGCGCGGGACGCTTTGGCCCATACGTGCTGCACAACAAGGTGTATGTGTCGATACCCAAGGGCGAGGATCCCATGACTACAACCCTCGAGCGTTCGATAGAGCTTATCGAGGCCAAGCGCAAGGCGGAGAAAGAGCGTCATATCAAGACGTTTGCCGAGGATGCCAAGATGGAGTTGCTCAAGGGGCGTTTCGGACCATACATTGCCTACGACGGCAAGAACTATCGCATAGACAAGAAGCTCCATGAGCGCGCGCTCGCCGGCGACCTGTCTTACGAAGAGTGCACAGACATCGTGAAAAACGCCCCGGAACCAAAGCCACGAAGGGGCCGCAGAAGCTGACCGCGACATGAAGAGAATCATCATCATCGGATACATGGGGTCGGGGAAGACGACCGTCGGACACGCCCTAAGCCAAGAGCTGGACTTGCCTTTCTACGATCTCGATTGGTACATAGAGACCCGCATGCACTGCACCGTGAAGCAAATATTCGACGAGAAGGGCGAGGAGGGCTTCCGCCAAATAGAGCACAACCTGCTGCACGAGGTCGCTGAGTTTGAGAACGTCATAATATCATGCGGTGGCGGCACGCCCTGCTTCTTCGACAACATCGACTATATCAACAGTCAGGGCGAGACCGTGTACCTGAAATGCTCCACCGACGTGCTCTACAAGCACCTCAAGATGGGGAAGACCGTCAGGCCGTTGTTGCTCAACAAGACCCCCGATGAGGTAAAGGCATTCATCGAGACTCAGCTCAAGGAGCGTGAGCCATTCTACGGAAAGGCGAAGCACGTGGTGGACGTGACATTGATGGACAATAAGGAAAAAATACAAATAACTGTTGACGCTATACGCAGCGAATTGGGAGTATAATGAAAAAATGGACAATAGAAGACTCTGAGGAACTCTACAACATCAATGGTTGGGGTACCTCATATTTTGGCATCAACGAGAAAGGGCACGTCTACGTGTCGCCAGTGAAAAGCGACGTCAAGATAGACTTGCGCGAGGTTATGGACGACTTGGCACTCCGCGATGTCACGCCTCCGGTGTTGCTGCGCTTTCCCGACATTCTCGACAACCGCATCGAGAAGATGGCGTCGTGCTATGAGAAGGCCAAGAAGGAATACAACTTCAAGGCCCAGAGCTACGTCATCTATCCTATCAAGGTGAACCAGATGCAGCCTGTGGTAGACGAGATAACGTCTCACGGACGCAAGTTCAACCTCGGCCTGGAGGCTGGCTCCAAGCCGGAGCTCCACGCCGTGATAGCCCAACAGTGCAAGAGCGACTCGCTCATTATCTGCAACGGCTACAAGGACGAGAGCTACATTGAGCTTGCCATTCTCGCGCAGAAACTCGGCAAGCACATCTTCATCGTGGTGGAGAAGCTCAACGAGATAGATGTCATAGCCAAGACCGCCAAGCGGCTGAGGGTGATGCCAAACATTGGCATCCGCATCAAGCTGGCATCGTCTGGTTCAGGCAAATGGGCCGAGAGCGGTGGCGACGCGTCGAAGTTCGGCCTCACCCCGTCTGAACTGTTGGAAGCCCTGCGCAAGCTCGACGACTATGGCTTGCACGAAGGCATAAAGCTGATCCATTTCCACATAGGCTCGCAGATAACGAAGATACGCCGCATACAAAACGCCTTGACAGAGGCCGGGCAGTATTACGCCAACCTGAGGAAGATGGGGTACAACATCGAGTATGTGGACTGTGGCGGTGGACTTGGCGTCGACTACGACGGCACGCGCTCCAGCAACTCGGAGAGCTCGGTCAACTATTCCATCCAGGAATACATCAACGACTGCGTGTACGCCTTCGTGGACATAGCCAACAAGAACGACATTCCACATCCCAATATCATAACCGAAAGCGGACGCTCGCTTGCCGCCCACCACTCTGTGCTCGTTCTCGACGTGCTTGGCGTGGCGTCGCTGCCAGAGATGCCCGAGGAGTTTGAGGCCAAACCTTCGGACCATCAGCTCGTGCGCGACCTTTACGACATTTGGTGCCACATCAGCCCGAAGTCGATGCTTGAGGATTGGCACGACGCCGACCAGATACGCGAGGACTGTCTCGACATGTTCGCTCACGGCATGGTGGACCTCAAGACGCGTGCCGAGGTGGAGGCAATGTATTGGAGCGTTTGCCACGAGATCGACTCCATGGCGAAGCGGATGAAGCACGTGCCCGACGAGCTTCGCGGGCTCAACACGCTGCTTGCCGACAAATATTTCTGCAACTTCTCGCTTTTCCAGTCGTTACCCGACTGTTGGGGCATCGACCAGCTCTTCCCCATAATGCCTATCGAGCGGCTCGACGAGCAGCCCACGCGCAACTGCACCCTTCAGGACATCACTTGCGATTCGGATGGCAAGGTGGCTAACTTCGCCGTGGGAGGCTCGCAGAGCAACGTACTTCCCGTACACGTGCTGCGGAAAAATGAGCCTTACTATATCGGGGCGTTCCTTGTGGGTGCCTATCAGGAAATACTTGGCGACATGCACAACCTCTTTGGCGACACCACGGCGGCGCATATCACCGTGAAGGACGGCGGCTACCACATCGACCAGATAATAGATGGCGAGACGGTGGAGGAAGTGCTTGAATATGTGCAGTACAACCCCAAGAAGCTCGTGCGCCAGCTTGAGCAGTGGGTCACCAAGGGCGTGAAGGAAGGCAAGTTGTCGTTGGACGAGGGCAAGGAGTTTCTCGCCACCTATCGCTCGGGGCTCTATGGCTACACCTATCTCGAATAAGGGCATAGGCATAACCGGATTATCACTTTAACATTGTTCACAATCCCATAAATCAAAATAATAAGACCATGCGGAATATTACTGTCATCAAGGTTGGCGGAGCCATTGTGGAAGACGAGACTCGCCTCAACGATCTCCTTTGCCGTTTCGCGAGTATCGACGGCTCAAAGGTGCTTGTCCATGGCGGCGGCAGAAGGGCCACGAAAGTGGCGGCGGCCTTGGGCATAGAGACGAAGATGGTGGAAGGCAGACGCGTAACCGATGCCGACATGCTAGAGGTGGTGACGATGGTTTACGGTGGATTGGTCAACAAGAACGTGGTGGCGCGGCTCCAAGCGCGTGGCGTCAACGCGCTCGGCCTGACGGGAGCCGACATGAACGTGATACTCAGCCACCGCAGGCCGCTGAAAAACGGCGTCGACTACGGTTTTGTGGGAGACGTGGACCAAGTGGACGGCCAGGCCTTGACATCCTTGCTGGAGCGTGGAGTCATACCCGTCATGGCACCGCTCACCCACGACGGCAAAGGCTCGTTGCTCAACACCAATGCCGACACCATAGCCGCGGAGACTGCCAAGGCGTTGACCCCGTTTTTTGATGTCACGCTTGTCTATTGTTTCGAGAAGGCTGGCGTGCTCGCCAATCCCGACGACGACAATAGCGTGATACCGGTGATAACCAAGGCCGACTTCTCCACACTCACCGCCAACGGCACCATCAGTGGCGGCATGAAACCAAAGATAGAAAATGCCCTTGCCGCCGTGGATAAAGGCGTGAGGCGCGTCATCATCACAAAGGCGGAGGCGTTAGGCTCCGATGGCGGCACCACTATAGAATGATAAGTTTCCAGAATGATATCCTCCCGCTGAAAAACCAGCTTTATCGCTTGGCGCTGCGCATCACGCTCGACAGTGCCGAGGCTGAGGATATTGTGCAGGAAACGCTGATAAAGGTATGGGATCGCCGTGAGTCGTGGATCGACATCGACAACATAGAGGCTTTCTGTTTTACCATTTGCCGCAACAAGGCTCTCGATTATGTCAGGAGCGTGAGTTCACGCAACGAAAGTCTCGACGTTGCGCAAAACGAGCGCCCCGACACTTCTTACACGCCGTCGCAGCGAACCGTTGTCAGTGACCAAATGGCAATGGTGCGACATATCGTCGACTCGTTGCCCGAGAAGCAAAAGTCGTGCATACAGCTGCGCGACTTCGAGGGGATGTCATACAAGGAGATAGCGAGGCTGCTCGACATGACCGAGGAGCAAGTGAAAATAAACATCTTCCGTGGAAGGAAGACCATAAAGGAAAAGTTTGTAAGGATTAACGATTTTGAGGCAAAATAGTTGTGTGAAGTTGGCCTAGGCGTTTTTTTTGTCTTAAAAATGTAAATCCACTTTGTCTTTTCCTTGTTTTTGATTACTTTTGTCCATTAAATGTTTAGACTTCAACAAATTAGCATTTAGAAAACAATTATACCAGATGTCGATAGAGATTAAAAGGGTTGAGACAAAGAAGGGTCTTGCCAAATTCATAGATTTCCACTATGACCTTTACAAGGGCAACGCCTACGATGCCCCGACTTTGTTTTTTGATGACATGAACACACTCAGCCGTGACAAGAACGTGGCCTTTGACTTCTGTGAGGCGGAGTATTTCATGGCTTATAAGGATGGCAAAATCGTGGGACGCGTGGCTGCCATCATCAACAAGCGCGCCAACGAGAAGTTCGCCAGGAAGGACGTGCGCTTTGGATGGATAGATTTCGTTGACGACATAGAGGTGTCGAAGGCTCTCTTCGACGCAGTGGAAGCCTGGGGCAAGAGCAAGGGCATGACCTCCATGGTGGGCCCGCTCGGCTTCACCGACCTCGACCCCGAGGGAATGCTCGTCATGGGCTTCGACAAGCTCAGCACGATGCCAACGATATACAATTATCCCTATTACCCTGAGCACATGGAGAAGCTCGGCGGATGGGTCAAGGACAACGACTACGTGGAGTATTATCTCCCCATGCCATCGGAGACCCCGGAGAAGTTCGCAAAGCTCTCGGCCATGATAGAGAAGCGCTACAACCTTCACGTGAAGAAGGTCACGAAGAAAGACGTGAAGAACGGCACTATTGTCTACGACATCTTCAACCTCATCAATGAAACCTACAAGGACCTCTATGGCTACGTGGAGCTCACCAAGCGCCAAATCGACGACTACGTGAAGTCGTACATGCCGATGCTCGACCTCAACCTTGTCACCCTCGTAGTGGATGGCAACAAGGACGACAAGCTTATCGGCGTGGGCATCACCATGCCGTCGATGGCACGCGCCATGCAGAAGTGCCGCCGCGGAAGGCTGTTCCCGTTCGGCTGGTGGCACGTGCTGAGGGCGTTGAAATGGCACAAGACCGAAGGCGTGGACCTGTTGCTCATAGGCTTCCTGCCCGAATACCGCAGCAAGGGAGCCAACGCGCTGCTCTTCGCCGACCTTATACCACGCTATATCAGCTATGGCTTCAAGTGGGGCGAGACCAACGTGGAGATGGAGACCAACGGCAACGTGCAAAGTCAATGGGGCAATCTTGAGCATATCAACCACAAGAGAAGGCGTTGCTACAGGAAAGACATTGGCTGAAAACTACAGGTTCGGCTTTCCATTGAAAGCGCGCTGGCTTTCCACTGTAACGCCAACGCCCGTGAAATTCAGGAGCTGAACCACATTTACATAATATAGATCATACATAATGGCAGACGAAAATATCATCCCAGCATCACCAGACACTCCATCGTATACAGATGACAACATCCGCCACTTGTCCGACATGGAGCACGTTCGCACCCGCCCGGGAATGTACATCGGCCGATTGGGCGATGGCAACTTGCCCGAGGACGGCGTCTACGTGTTGCTCAAGGAGGTTGTCGACAACTCAATAGACGAGTTCAAGATGAATGCTGGCGACCGCATCGAGGTAGACATAGACGACAATCTCCGCGTGTCTGTTCGCGACTATGGCCGTGGCATCCCGCAAGGCAAGCTCGTGGAGGCGGTATCGATGCTGAACACTGGCGGAAAATACGACACCAAGGCATTCAAGAAAAGCGTCGGACTGAACGGTGTCGGCGTGAAGGCCGTCAACGCCCTCAGCTCGCGTTTCGAGGTAAGGAGTTATCGTGAAGGCAACGTGCGTGCCCTCGTGTTTGAGAAAGGCAAGCTCAAGAGCGACAAGACGGAACCGTCCAACGAGGAGAACGGCACGTACATCTTCTTCGAGCCCGACAACACGCTCTTCAAGAACTACTCTTTCCACGATGAGTTCGTGGAGACAATGCTCCGCAACTACACCTATCTCAACAGCGGACTAACAATAATGTATAATGGCAGGCGCATCAAGAGCCGCAACGGCCTTGAGGACTTGCTTGTAGACACCATGACCACCGACTCGCTATACCCAATCATCCACCTCAAGGGCGAGGACATAGAGATAGCCTTTACCCATACCAACCAGTATGGAGAGGAATACCATAGTTTTGTAAATGGCCAACACACCACGCAGGGCGGCACACACCAAAGCGCGTTCAAGGAGCATATAGCCAAAACCATCAAGGAATACTACGATAAGAACTATGAGTATACCGACATTCGCAACGGCATAGTGGCGGCTGTAGCCATCAACGTGGAAGAGCCCGTGTTCGAGTCGCAGACTAAGATCAAGCTTGGCTCCACGCTCATGGAACCGGGGGGCGAGACCATAAACAAGTATGTTGGCGACTTCGTGAAACGTGAGGTGGACAACTATCTCCACATCCACAAGGAAGATGTGGCCGACGTGCTGGAAAGCAAGATCAAGGAAAGCGAGCACGAGCGCAAGGCCATGGCAGGAGTTACCAAGCTGGCGCGTGAGCGTGCCAAGAAGGCTAACCTCCACAACCGCAAACTGCGCGATTGCAGGGTTCATTACAGCGACGCGAAGGACGACCGAAAAGAGGAATCGAGCATCTTCATAACCGAGGGCGACTCTGCGAGCGGAAGCATCACCAAGAGCCGCGACGTAAACACGCAAGCCGTGTTCTCGCTGCGCGGAAAGCCTCTCAACTCATTTGGCCTGACCAAGAAGGTGGTCTACGAGAACGAGGAGTTCAACCTCTTGCAGGCTGCCCTCGACATAGAGGACGGTCTCGACAACTTGCGCTACAACAAGGTAATCGTGGCGACCGATGCCGATGTCGATGGCATGCACATTCGCTTGCTGCTCATCACTTTCTTCCTCCAGTTCTATCCGGAGCTTATCAAGAAAGGCCACGTCTACGTGCTCCAGACGCCTCTCTTCCGCGTGCGCAACCGCCGCACCAAGATAAAGAGCAAGATGGTCATTGCCAACGCTGACGCGCGCTTGGCAGAGAACGAGAGAAAGGGCGACTTCATCACTCGCTATTGCTATAGCGAGGAGGAAAGGCTCAACGCCATACGCGACCTTGGGCCAGACCCGGAGATTACCCGATTCAAGGGCCTTGGCGAGATCTCACCCGATGAATTCGTCCATTTCATCGGCCCGGACATGCGTCTCGAACAAGTGACGCTCCACAAGAACGACCAGGTGCAAAAGCTGCTCGAATACTACATGGGCAAGAATACGATGGAAAGGCAAAACTTCATCATCGACAATCTTGTCATTGAGGAAGACTTGCCGCAAGACACCGATTTGATTGACTGACGCTTTTTGAAACACATTATCAAGATGAAACACATCAAGGTTTTTCTGTCTCTTTTGTTGTTGACCCTTTTCTTCGCGGTACCGTCACGAGCGCAGTTGAAATTAGACTTTGGCAAGGACTCGCCTCTGCGCAAGTTGCAGATTGCGGAAATAGCCATAAACAGTTTCTATGTTGACTCCGTCGACCAGAACAAGCTCGTGGAGGACGGCATTCGCGGAATGCTTGAGAAGCTCGACCCTCATTCGTCGTATACCACCGCCAAGGAGACGAAGGCGATGAACGAGTCGCTAAATGGCTCTTTCGATGGCGTGGGCATACAGTTCAACATGCAGGAAGACACGCTGCTCGTGATACAGCCCATGGCGAAAGGCCCTTCCGAGAAGGTTGGCATCATGTCGGGCGACCGCATCATAGAAGTGAACGACACGGCGATAGCTGGCGTGAAGATGAGCCGCGAGGAGATAATGAGAAGGCTTAGAGGCCCCAAGGGAACCAAGGTCAAGCTCACCATAGCAAGGCGCGGAATCGCAGAAAAGCTCCATTTCACCGTGGTTCGCAACAAGATTCCGGTGAAGACCATAGACGGATGGTATATGGCTGATTCTTCCACGGGATATATACGTATAGGAAGTTTTGGCGCAACGACCTACGATGAGTTCATGACCGCAGTCAACGACCTCAAAGGCAAGGGAATGCGCAACCTCATTCTCGACTTGCAAGACAACGGTGGCGGCTATTTGCAGGCAGCCGTGAGCATTGCCAACGAGTTTTTGCGGAAAGGCGACCTCATAGTCTATACCCAAGGCCGACAAGTGCCAAGGGCGGAATACGTGGCGAAGGGCGACGGCAAGCTTGTAGACGGTAATGTCGTGGTCTTGATAAACGAGTTCTCAGCCTCTGCGGCCGAGATTGTCACCGGAGCCTTGCAAGACCAGGACCGTGGTACGGTAGTGGGAAGGCGCTCCTTTGGAAAGGGACTGGTGCAACGTCCCGTGGAGTTTCCCGATGGTTCCATGATGAGGCTCACCATAGCGCATTATTACACTCCGTCTGGGCGCTGCATACAGAAGCCCTACGTGAAAGGCGACCGCAAGGACTATGAGATGGAGCTTGACACACGCTACAAGCATGGAGAGCTTTATTCCGCCGACAGCATCCATTTTGCCGACTCGTTGAAACACTACACCATTCGCAAGCATCGCGTGGTGTATGGCGGAGGCGGTGTCATGCCCGACTATTTCGTGCCTCTCGACACCACGAGGTACACCAGCTTCCACCGCAAGTTGATGGCGAAGGGAATAGTGTTGGACAACGACCTAAAATACATGGACTCGCATCGCAAGCAGCTCAAGGCGCAATACCCACAATTCAGCACCTATCTCGAGCATTACGCGGTTCCGCAACAGCTTGTCGACAGCATCATCAGCGACGGAAAGAAGCAGAAGATAGAACCCAAAGACAAGGCAGAGCTTGAGCGAACCCTCGTTTACCTGCGTGCCCAGCTAAAGGCGCTCATCGCCCGAGACATTTGGGACATGAGCCAATATTTCCAGGTAATGAACCAGCAGAGCGACATCGTGAGAAAGGCGTTGGAGGTGATAAATAAACCTTGACAAGGAGTCTCCGACAAGATAAAACAGTTTAATTTCGTCTACTTTTACATAATGACAAGCGTAAGCCGTTGATTTTGAAAATCAACGGCTTACGCTTTTTTTAAAGGTTAGGCAATCCACTTTTTAAGAACATGTCTTCATTTCGTGTGTTGTTTTTTACTATCTTTGCAGCAGAAACCATGAAAACCAAAACTAAATTTTAAACTCACATGAAACAAGCAAGACTAATTACCCTATTGGTGGCTCTGCTGTGTACTGTTGTGACGTGGGCTCAGGACGCGATGTTCAAGGGCACGGTCATCGACCAGTCTGGTGAGCCAATCGTTGGCGCTTCCGTCATGGAGAAAGGCAGTTCACGTGGCACTGTCACAGACCTTGACGGCAATTTCTCTTTCAAGGGACAGCCTGGTTCCACACTCGTCTTCTCCTATATAGGATATGTGACGCAGGAAAAGAAAGGAACGTCCAACATGCACGTCACGCTTCTTGAAGACCAGAAGAGTCTTTCCGAGATTGTGGTCATCGGTTATGGCGTGCAGAAGAAGAGCGTCGTAACGGCTTCCATTGCCAAGGTGGACGCTTCGGAGTTGGCTGGGACGGCTCCCGTGCGTGTCGACAACGCGTTGAAAGGACTCGCTGCCGGTGTCAACGTAACGTCAAACTCCGGCCAACCCGGTGCGGCAGCACGCATCCGCGTGCGTGGTACGGGTACCATCAACAACTCGGACCCGCTTTATATCATTGACGGCATCCCTTATGAAGGCTCATCTGGCATCGACGCCCTCAACCCCAACGACATTGAGAGCATAGAGGTGCTTAAAGACGCCGCCTCGGGTGCCATCTACGGAGCGCGTGCCGCCAATGGCGTTGTGCTCGTCACCACCAAGCAAGGCAAGAGTGGCAAGGCGCAAATCAACTACGACTTCTCTTACGGCTGGCAGTCGAAATGGCGCAAGCGCGACGTGCTCAACGCCACCGATTACGCCATATTGCAAAACGAGCAGTATGTCAACTCCGGACAGGCGCCTCTTTACGCTGACCCATACCATCTGACAGACATCAACGGCAACGCTGTAACCACTGGCACCGACTGGCAAGACCTCGTGTTCAACGACAACGCGCCGGTGCAGAAGCACGATGTCTCCGTGAACGGCGGAAACGACCGCGTGAAGTATTACCTCTCAATGGGCTACTATGACCAGGAAGGTATCGTTGGAGGAAACTACGGCAAGTCAAACTATAACCGTCTGACCCTGCGCTCAAACACCAACATGAACGTAATCGACGCCACTAAGGAGCGCAACTTCCTCAACAAGCTCGACTTCAGCGTCAACCTTTCTTATGCTCGCATCAAGAGCACGAGCATTGACGCCAACTCCACATGGGGCTCCGTGCTTGGCTCAGCCCTTGCCTTGTCGCCAATACTCCCGCCTTTCGTCACGGGCGATGCCGCCACGGCGCAGCACAACCGTTATACTTACACCGATTATTCGAAAGACTCAAAGGGCGTGCTCACTCCATACGACGACGTGAAGGACAAGAACGGCAACATCGTGATGATTCCTGGCACGGCCTACAACGAGATGAACAATCCGCTTGGCCTGCTTCTTGAGCCTTCACAGCCAAGCTGGAGTCACCATTTCACAGGCAACTTCTCTGCCGAGCTTGGCGTGATAGACAACCTCAAGTACCGTTTTTCATACATGGCCGACATGGCCTTCTGGGGATCGGAAACGGCAACGGTGCAGACATTCTACAACTCTGCCAACAACAACTCGCAGTATACCAGCGCAGCGGTGAACAACTGCCGCAACACCACATGGCAGGTGGAGAACACGCTGACCTACGACAAGACTTTCGGTGATCACCATTTCAACGTGGTGCTCGGCCAGAGCGCGTTGTCGTATAGCGGCTATCAGATTGACGGTTCCAAGAAATACCTTGTCAACTCCAACAAGCCATCCATTGCTTATTCCAATGGCAACTATCGCCTGACCTACGCCGATGACGGCTCTGTCAACGGTGCCGTGGTCGACCACTCGGTGAACGCTTACCCCTACGACCCTTACAAGATGACTTCGCTCTTCGCGCGTCTCTCTTACAACTACCAGGAGCGCTACATGGCTCAGGTCACCCTTCGTCGCGACGGTTCCAGCCGTTTCGGCTCTAACCACAAGTTCGGTACGTTCCCCTCGGTGTCGTTGGGCTGGAACATTGCCAACGAGCCATATCTCAAGATGCCTCAATGGCTTAACATCCTCAAGGCCCGTTTCTCTTGGGGTAAGAACGGTAACGACAACATCGGTAACTTCCGCTACACGGTCAACACCGCGTCGGGCAACAACTATTATTTCGGCAACCCTGTCAACCTCACGCTTGGCTCCAAGGCAAGTGGCCTTGCCAACCCTGACCTGAAATGGGAGGAGAGCGAGCAGACAGACATTGGTCTCGACTTCGCGTTCTTCCATTCCGCGCTTACTTTCACGGTCGACTATTTCAACAAGCGCACCAACGGCATGCTGATGACCATGAACATTCCTTCATACGTGGGCGAGTCGAAACCTATCGGCAACGTGGGCGACATGCGCAACCGAGGCGTGGAGTTTGAGCTTGGTTACAAATGGCACGTAGCCGATGCCAACTTCTCTGTCAAGGGCAACGCCTCCTACTTGAGCAACAAGCTTCTGGAATATGGCAACGACACTGGCTACGCCGACCTCGACTCCTTCCAGGGCATTGGCACGATAACCCGTGCGGAGAACGGTCATCCTTTCCCATTCTTCTATGGTTACAAGACAGCCGGCATCTTCCAGACATTGGATGAGGTGAACAGCTATGTAAACTCAGAAGGCAAGCCCATCCAGCCCAACGCGCAGCCTGGTGACGTGCGCTTCGTGGATGTCAATGGCGACGGACAGATCGACAACAACGACCGTACCGACATTGGCAACGGAACGCCGAAGTGGACCTATGGCATCAACTTCAACGCCTCATGGAAAGGCTTCGACTTCAACATGTTCTGGCAGGGCGTGGCTGGTGTGGACGTGTTCGACGCTACACGCCGTACCGACATCTCTTCCAGCAACTATCCATCCTGGATGCTCGAACGCTGGACAGGCCCAGGCACCTCCAACAAGATTCCTCGCCTGTACAACGGTGACGCCAACAACTGGCAGTCGAGCGACCTCTACATCTTCGACGGCTCATATTTCCGCTTGAAGAACATCACCTTGGGTTACACTCTCCCGAAGAACCTCACCATGAAGCTCATGGTGGAGCGCCTGCGCTTCTATGTCAGCGCCGAGAACGTGTTCACGTTCACCAAGTATCATGGCTTCGACCCAGAGATTGCCTCTGGCGGCACTTCGCTTGGCGTGGACTATGGTGTCTATCCGCAAGCCCGCACATGGACAGTAGGATTCAACATCACACTTTAACATCTCACTTCCTAATCTAACTCTAAAATATTATGAAGAAATCAAATATATTCATTCTTGGCATCATGAGCCTGGCCGTTGTCGGGCTCACGGGATGTGGCGAGAGCTTTCTTGAAGTGGAGTCGCCGACCTCCGATGATGTCAACGAATACTATACCACCGACGAGCATATACAAGAGGCGTTGACGGCTTCTTATGACCCTCTCCACTGGGCAGACTGGGGCAATGGCAACTACGCGCCAATAACCCTCTGCAGCGACATCATGAGCGACGACTGCTATCCTGGTGGCGGAAGCGCGAGCGACATGCTGAACTGGCAGTTGATGTTCAACTATAAGGCCACGTCTGAGAACACGCTGGCATCGTTGTGGGTTGATGAGTACAGCGGCGTGAAGCGCTGCAACGACCTCATCAGCTATGTGGACAAGGCGCTCGCCACGCAAGGCACCGACCTCACACAGGAGCATGCCGACTCGTATACGGCACAGGCACGCGTGCTGCGCGATTACTACTACATGATACTGTGGAAGTTTTGGGGCAACATACCTTACTACACGCAGAACCTCAGTGGCGACTACAAGGCTCCGCAGCTCAAGGCCGACGATGTATACAGCAGCATCGTCACAGACCTTGAGGAAGTGTTCTCCAAATATGCCTCACTGCTGCCGATGAAGGCTTCCACCGGCAACGAGGGACGCGTGACCAAGGCTTTCGCCTACATGGTTTATGCCGAGCTGGTGATGTACCAAAACGACGAGAGCCGCTATGCCAAGGCGTTGGAATACATGAACGAGATTATCCAGAGCGGTCAATATGCGCTCAATCCCGACTTCAAGGCTCTGTGGACGGAGGGTGGCGAGTGGTGCTCAGAGAGCATCTTCGAGGTCAACTACGACGACAACAACCACGAACGTGGCTGGAGTTCGCCTCTCGCCGTGGGCGGCACCGTGTTGCCTCGCCTTCTCGGCCCGCGTGGCTGGACATCGGGCGTGGCAGGTGTGGACAACGGTTGGAGCTTCGGCCCCGTGCGCCATTCCATTTATGACATGTACTCAGGCCAGGACGTGCGTCGCGACGTGTCTATCTTCGACGCCGACAAGGTTGCCGCGGAGAACGGCATCACCTATACGGCAGGTTACATGAACACGGGCCTCTTCCAGGGCAAGTACCTGCCTTTGGTCGACAACGTGAAAGACGCCGGTTGGGACGCTGACCTCAACTTCAACAACAACTTGCGGGTGTATCGCTATGCCGAGACGTTGCTCAACGCAGCCGAGCTGTTGCTGCGCACCAACGGCAACAACTCCACCGCCATGAAGTATGTCAACATGCTGCGCCAACGCGCCGGCATCGCCAACCTGACAAGCGTCAGTCTTGAAGCCGTGGCCAACGAGCGCCACATGGAGTTCCTTGGCGAGGGAAAACGCTATTGGGACCTCGTGCGCACAGGCAAGGCTGCCACGACACTCGTACCCGACGAGGAAGGCAACCGCACGGCTTCATGGACAGAAAGCAAGAAATATCTTCCTATACCGCAAAGTGAAATATCAGCCGATCCAAATCTTCAACAGAACAACTACTAACGACAAGAGGTAGAGAATAAGAGAATTAGGGATAAAAAAGAATACAATCATGAAAACAAAGATATTCGTTACATGTCTCGCAGCCTTGGCTCTTGTGGCTTGCTCGCCAGAGGAGTACAGTGGCGCTGACCCAAACGGTCTGCCGCAGGTGGGCGATTACGCCAACGCCTTCAAGGTGACAGTAGACCAAAACACAAACCAGGCGCACTTCGATTTCGACCAGACGGTTCAAGGTGTCACGCCGGTGTGGATCATCAACGGCTCGCGTTATTCCACGGCCTATAAGGACTCTGCCTATTATCGCAAGGCTGGCGACTACACCGTGGAATGCAAGGTGAAAAGCCGCAACGGCATATCAGATGGCAGCCTGACGCAGACGTTCCATGTCAACAAGACCAAGATGAGCGGATTTGGCGGCTTCGTGGTGGACAGCGACTTCAACCTTTGGCGCAAGGAGGATGCCTCGGCCCACAAGCCAAGCATGTTCTATTACGCCCCGGGATGGAGCCAGATAGCAGACCCGACGTATAGCATGGAAGGCTACGACTATGAGGGCATTTCCCTGCCTACAGCCACCACCGACCAGTGGCAGGGACAGATGCACCTGCCGTCCAGCATCTCGCTCTCGGCCGACAAGAGCTACGACTTCTCGGTCATCTTCACCTCCAACACCGACCACAACGGAGTGACCATCAAGGTGACCGACGCCACAGACGACAACAACTTCCTCTTCGCTGAAAAGACCACGCTGAAAGCCGGTGAGCCCGTGTGCTTCTGGAAGAGCAACGTGAAGGGCATCGACGCAGCGCAGATAAAGATCGTGTTCGACTTTGGCGGCAACGCCGAGAACACGACAATCAACGTGGAGAACATCGTCTTGAAAGACCATGCCAACGATGACGGCACAGAGTTGCCAGATGTAGTGGAAGACCCGACAGTCTACACCTACGACTCGCCAAACAACATATGGAAACAGATAGACGACAGCTTCGACGAGTCGATGATGACCTTCTATTATGCCCATGGCGACAGCTGGGAGACCAATGCCGACCCGATAGGCTTCAAGGCGCTCGGTGGCGGCAAGTACCAGGTGACATTGCCCGACGAGAGCAACAACCAATGGCAGGCCCAGGTGATATTCCACACTGAGACCCTCGGCAAGCTCTTGCCCGTGACGGCTGGCGAGAACTATGACGTGCGAGTGAAGGTGCATTCCACCACCGACATCTCTGGCATGACCTTCAAGGTGGTGAGCGTCGACGACGCCAACGTGTTCTTCACCGATGGCCGCCACGACATCACCGCGGACATGGAAACCGAGATAAAGGTGCCGGCCAAGGCTCTCTCTGCCGATGCCTCATCGGTGAACGTGGTGTTCGACTTCGGTGGCGCGCCTGCCGGGTCGGTGGTCACCTTGAGCGACATCACCATTCAGAAAACAGCAAAATAAGACGATGAAACCATAGGGTATGCCATGCGAAAGGCGTGGCATGCCCTTTCTTATACCTATTGGATATAATTTTTACCATGAGAATAAACAATTTGCTTTTATTGTTCTTCATGTTCCTGTCGTTGACGGCTTGTGGAGGCAACGGCGGCGGCGACAACGTTGCCACGTTGACCCTCACGGCTTCTCCCGCAAACATAAGCTGTCCGGCTGAGGGCGGAACGTTTACCGTGACAGTCACCGACGCGCCGAAGGAATGGCGCGCCTACACCGAGGACAGTTGGATAAAGGTAAGCTCCACGGGAACGACCTCGAAGAGCGGTTCCGTGAGCGTCACCATTGAGGCCAACACGGCAAAGGACGCGCGCAGCGGCAACGTGAAATTGGTTTCCGGCGCACAGGCTGTCTCCATCCCCGTAGTACAGCAAGCATCATCCACGGTAGACTCGTCGGATGATGACATAAAGGCTCCGGATGGATACAAGCTGGCGTGGCACGACGAGTTCAACGGAAAAACCTTGGGCACCGACTGGACGCATGAGATACAAAACGCAGGGTGGGTGAACGACGAGCTGCAGTATTACGTGAACGACGGAAAGACCACGAGCGTCTCCGACGGCGTGCTTAGCATCACGTGCTACAAGAACGATGCCGGACGCGTTTGCTCGGGCAGGTTATACGCCTGCCGAAACACGGGCTGGAAGTATGGTTGGATAGAGGCGCGCATCATGTTGCCAAAGGGCAAGGGCACTTGGCCCGCCTTCTGGATGATGCCTGTAAACTTCAAGAACTGGCCGGAAGACGGCGAGAACGACATAATGGAGGAAGTGGGCTACAACCCCAACTACGTGTCGTCAACGATCCATTGCAACGCGTACAACAATGGCGGAACGGCGAAGGAACACAAGGAGAAATATGTAGCCGATGCCGAAGGCGGATGGCATACCTATGCCTGCGAGTGGACAGAGGATTACTTGGCCTATTATATCGACGGCGAGAAATACTACTCTTACACTCCCGACAACAAGACCAAGACCTATTGGCCGTTCAACGAGCCTTTCTATGTGATACTCAATCTCGCCTGGGGTGGTAGCTGGGGCGGACTGAAAGGCGTAGACGAGACGGCGTTGCCCGCCACGATGAAGGTCGATTACGTCAGGGTGTTCCAAAAACAATAACACGACAAAACAGTATTTCGTATGACGTGCAGGGGCGGGTCTTGTGCCCGTCCGCACCCATTTTAACATTATAATATTATGAAGAAAACAATATTGGGTTTGTCCCTTGCCCTTTCTTGTCTGTCCCTTCATGCGCAGAAGATGCCCATGAACGAGTTTGTCGACAACTTGATGGCGAAGATGACCGTTGAGGAGAAGATAGGCCAGCTCAATCTCATGCCCGGAACCGACCTCACCACTGGCGCCAAGACCAACTCGCCGCTTGTGGAGCTTGTGGAGAAAGGCATGCTTGGCGCGGTCTTGAACACGAAAGGCGCATCCAAGGTAAGGGCGTTGCAGGAAGTGGCGGTCAAGAAGAGCCGCCTGCACATTCCGCTCATCTTCGGCCTTGACGTGATCCACGGTTATGAGACGGTGCTTCCCATTCCGTTGGCGCAAGCGTGCTCGTGGAATCCGCAGATGATAGAGGCTGGCGCGCGCATGGCGGCTGAGGAGGCCACTGCGAGCGGCATTTGCTGGGACTATAGCCCCATGGTCGATGTCGCTCTCGATGCCCGTTGGGGCCGTGTGGCAGAGGGCTATGGCGAGGATCCTTATCTCTCGTCGGTGATGGGCGTGGCTGCCATACGCGGCTATCAAGGCTCTGGCGAGCAAGACGGATATGCCAAGAACGAGCTTATGGCGTGCCTCAAACATTATGCCCTCTATGGCGCGTCGGAGTCGGGACGCGACTACAACACGGTGGACATGAGCCGTCTGCGCATGTATAACCAATACCTGCCGCCCTACGAGGCTGCGGTAAAGGCGGGCGTGGGCTCGGTGATGTCGTCGTTCAACATCGTCGACGGCGTGCCAGCCACGGGCAACCGTTGGCTGCTGACCGATGTCCTGCGCGACCAGTGGGGCTTCAACGGCTTCCTTGTCACCGACTATGGATCTATCGGCGAGATGACAACTTGGGGCTTCGGTGACCAGAAGCAAAGCACGGCGCAAGCCTTGAAGGCCGGAACCGACATGGACATGTGCTCCTCGGCTTATCTTGCCCAGCTGAAGGCTTGCCTCGACGACGGCACCGTGACTATGGCGCAGGTCGACCAAGCCGTGAGACGCGTCCTGGAGGCCAAATACAAGCTTGGGCTCTTTGAGGATCCTTACCGCTATTGCGACCAAAAGCGCGAGAAGAAGGAACTCTACACGGCCGAACATCGCCAAACGGCACGCGACATAGCCACGCAGACTTTCGTGTTGCTGAAGAACGCCAACAACATCTTGCCTCTCAAAAAGCAAGGTTCCATCGCTCTTATAGGCCCTCTTGCCGACACTCGCAACAACCTTCCCGGATGCTGGTCCACGGGCGACAAGCCTGAGAAATACACCACGATAAAGGAAGCCATGCAGAGCTATCTTGGCGACAAGGCAACGGTGACTTATGCCCAAGGCTCGAATATCTACGACGACAGCGTGCGTCAGGCATCTGTGGAGTTTGGCCGTCCCATACCGCGCGGCGACGGCAAGCAAATGCTGGCTGAGGCCCTGAAAGTGGCGAAAAACGCCGATGTCATCGTGGCTTGCCTCGGTGAAATGGCAGAAATGAGCGGTGAGAGCTCGGCACGTACCGACCTTACCATGCCCGATGCTGAGGCTCGCTTGCTAAAGGCACTCGTGAGGACGGGCAAGCCCGTGGTGCTGCTCAACTTCGCCGGCCGTCCAACCGTGCTCTCGTGGGAGAATGATAATGTGGCGGCTATCATGAACGTGTGGTTCGCCGGCTCGGAGACAGGAGACGCCATTTGCGACGTGCTCTTTGGCGACAAGGTGCCTACGGGCAAGCTGGTAAACAGTTTCCCGCGTACCACCGGGCAGGTGCCAATCTATTACAACCACCACAACACGGGACGCCCCGTGGAAGACGGCAGCAAGGTGTTCCGCAAATATCAGAGCAACTATACCGACGTGACCCAGGGTCCGCTTTATCCTTTTGGATACGGCTTGAGCTACACCACCTACAGCTACAGTCCGGTGACGCTGTCTTCTCCCACGATGACCACAGGTAGCAAGATTACGGCAACCGCTACCATCACCAACACGGGTAGTCGTGATGGCGATGAAATCGTGCAATTTTACATACGCGACCGTTTCGCGAGCATCGTGAGACCAGTGAAAGAGCTTAAAGGCTTCCAGCGCATTCACCTTGCCAAGGGCGAGAGCAAGACGGTGTCGTTCGACATCGACGCTGCCACTCTGAGCTTCTACGACAACGAGGGCAAGGCGGTGCTTGAGCCTGGCGACTTCGACATAATGATAGGTGCCAACAGCGCAGACGTGCAGTCGGCAAAGCTCACGTTGACAAAATAAAACAGTAGGCCAAAAACGTTTTAAAAACACCGTTTCGGCTTTGCACTGGAATGTCATCGACATAGCACTGCAAAGCCATCGTCATAGCACTGCAAAGCCATCGTCATAGCAGTGCAAAGGCAACGCCATTGCAGTGTAAAGCCGAAAGGGTGTTTTGACACTGCTGCGGCGCAGTGCTGGAAATAAACAAACAGGGCGGTCCTGATGGGCCGCCCTGTTGCGTATAAAGTGTTGTGAAAATGTTGTCTTTCAGCTATATTGTCGTTAATCCTGATACCCGGCGTTTTGCTTCCAGTTGGTGTTTTCCTCCATTATCGACGTGGGCACGGGGAACACTCGGCGCTGCTTGTCGAAGTTGGCGTTTGCGAATCCTTTTTTGTGGAATCCATACTCGCTCTCGAAGGTGCCGAAGCGTATCATGTCGTTGCGGCGCCAGTTCTCGTCGAAGAGCTCGCGGCCTCGCTCGTCGAGGAGCTCTTTCAGCGAAGGATTGTGGTCAAGCAATGGCGCGTTGACATAGGCACGTATCTGGTTGAACAGGCTCTGCGGCGTGTCGCCGTTGGTGGCGTTGGCTCCGCGAAGTATGGCTTCCGCCTTTTCAAGCAATATGTCGGCGTAGCGGAATATCGGCACGTCGTTGCTCTGGTAGCGGTCGTGCTCGGCAAACTCGTTGGGGTTGGGGTAGAACTTTATCGACCTGTAGCCTTGTCGCCATCCGTCGGGGGTGGCTCCGGCGTTGAGCTGAGCCTCGCCGCCGCTTTTCAGCGTTATGGTCTTGGTGAACTCCAGTTGTGAGCCATTGTATATATAAGGCGTCTGGGTCTCCTCGCCTGTTATGGCGTCGTGGATGAACACCTTGCCCATCAGCACGCACTTGTTGCGCTCGTCGCCTTCGAGGGTGAAAAGGTCGCTGAACTCGGGGTTCATGGCGCAAATGCCGGCGCACGACTTTTTCATCAGCCCGTTGTAGTAGCCGGTTGGCGAGCCTTGGTCTATCTTCCTGAACGTGCGGTAGCGTCCGTAGAGCATGCCTTGAGCCGACACGCAGTCGTAGGGCATGGCGTAGATGAAGTCTTTTATCTGCGCCCCGTTGTCGTAGAGGAACTTCTTGCGGTAGCTGTCCGACAGGTCGAAGAGCCCGCTATTGATGATGTCGTCGCAATAGTAAACCGCGTCGTTGAGCTTAGTGTTCGCCGTGGTGTTGGGGTCGTAGTCGGCGACGTTGCCACAGGTATACACCGCCCAGTTCATGTACAGCTTCACCAATAGCGCCTCCGCCATCCACTTGTTTGGCTTGCCGTAGGTTGAGGCGTCGCTTGCCGTGGAGAGGTCGGGCAGACACTCTTTCAGCTCTTTCTCTATGAACTCAGCCACATCCTTGCGCGGCTTGCGCTCAATGGCCTCGCTGTCGTCGTAGATCTTGTCCAGTATTGGCACGTCGCCATAGCTGTCCATAAGGATGAAGTGGTAGAAGGCGCGCACGGCGCGCAGGTTCGCGATGTATCTCTTCGTGGTGGCGTTGTCCGATTCCGCCAGCTCGTCGATGAGCTTGTTGCACCTCGTTATGCCTCCCGCCACGTCGCTCCACCAGTTGAGAGGGCTGTCGCTCGCGAGGAAGGTGTGCAGGGTAGGGTTGATGTTCTCCGCCCCGTCGTAATAGTCGCCGTCGAAGCTCAGTCCCGTGGCCTCGTCGGACGAGAAGGTCTGGTAGCGGTTGTAGTTGTTGCCCAGCTGCTCGCGGAAGGCATAGTAGGCATCCGCCATCTTTCCCTCCAGGGCAATCTCCGACTCTGTGGGATATTGCGTCAGCTTGGATTTCACGTCCACGTCGAGGTCGGTGCACGACATGGTGGTCATGGTGGCAATGGCCGCCATCAGGTATTTGGTCTTTCCCATTATAGCTTGAACATTAGAAGTTGACTTTCACGCCCACCATGAACGTGCGGGTGTGTGGATAATAACTGTTTCTCCATTGTATGCCAGGCGTCAGTCCGCCGAGGTCCACCTCTGGGTCTGTGCCCTTGTAGGAGGTGAAGGTGAACACGTTGTTGCAAGTGGCATACACGGAGAGCGCGCTGACCCAATCGCTTATCTTTCCGAAATCGTAGGCCAGGGTGAGCGTAGACAGGCGCAGGTAGCTGCCGTTCTCTATCCATCGGTCTGACGGTGCCTGTGAGTTCACGTCGCCGTATTTCTGATTGGTGAGACACTCCTTCAGCACGTTCTTTCCTTGCGAGATGAGGCTCACGCAGTTGCCTTGCGCGCGCAAGGCGTTGAAGATCTTGTTGCCCAGCACGCCTTGGAAAAACGCGTTCAGGCTCCAATGCTTGTAAGACAGCGTGTTGTTCCATCCGTAGGTGAGCTTGGGTTGCGCGCTGCCCGTCTTCACGCGGTCGGTGTCTTGTGGCTTGGTGGTCGTCTCGCCGGTGCGCTCGCCCGTGGCAGGGTCGTGAACGTAAAACTGGCTTACGCCGTTGTCGTCGTATCTCGCCCACTCGTAGGTGTAGAACTGCCCTATGGGGCATCCTTCCATGATGCGCTGCACGCATACGCCGTTGTTGCCGGTGATCTTGCAGTCGGCCTCGTTGATATAGTTCACCGAGAACGTTTGGTTGGAGAGTTTCTCCACCTTGTTGCTGTTGTGCGAGAGGTTAAGCGCTGTGGTCCACTTGAAGTCCTTTGTCATCACGGGCACCGCGTTGACGCTCAGTTCCACGCCCTTGTTGCTTATGTCGCCCACGTTGGCGGTCATGGTGCCAAAGGCATAGCGGTTGGTTGACACGGGGTAATAATAGATGAGGTCGGAGGTGCGCTTGTCGTAGTATTCCACCGTTCCCGACAGTCTGCCGCCGAAGAAGCCGAAGTCGATGCCTATGTTGAACATTCCCGTGCGCTCCCATTTCAGGTTGGGGTTGGAGTTGTTTGTCGCCCCTATGGTGTGCATGTTGTAGGTCTGGCCTTTCGAGTCGGTGTATTGGAACCATCCTGTTGCCGCGTAGGTCTGCGTGGCTGTGAAGGCGTCGAAGCCAAGTGAGTTGCCGCTCACGCCATATCCGGCGTGCAGCGAGAGGTTGTCGAAGACGTTGAGATTCCTTATGAAACTCTCCTCGCTCAGTCGCCATGCCGCGCTCACCGATGGGAACGTCGCCCAACGGTTGTTCTTGCCGAACGCCGACGAGCCGTCGCGCCGCAAGGTGGCTTGCAGGCTGTATTTGTCGGCGAAGGAGTAGTTGGCGCGTCCGTAGAAGGAAATCATGCGCAGTGTCGACAGGTTGCCGCTCTCCACGGCATCGATGCCGTCGATCTTGTTGGCAAAGGTGAGGTCGTAATATTTTAGGTTGTCGTTGTAGAAGTCTTTCACCGTGAGCCCGAAGCCGTCGTCTTGGTTGGACTCTTCCCATGAATATCCAGCCATTAGTCCGAGTCGGTGGTCGTCACCGATGTTTATCTGGTAGTTGGCGTAAGTCTCAAACAACTTCTTGTTGCTGAAATAGGTGCTGCGCGTGGCCTGACCGTTGCTTTGCGTGATTTGCGATTGGGTGGAGTGGTAGATGGACGTGATGTTCTGCCTGTCGGAGTAGGAGAACTGCGCGCTCCATGTAAGGCCCTTCACGATGTTGAGGTCTGCCTTGCCCGTTACTTGGACACGCTTCTTCACATAGTTCATCATGTCCTCGTAGATCATCGACACGGGGTTGTAGTAGTGTGTGACGCTCGACGAGCTGAACCAGCTGCCGTCCTCGTTTCTCACCGGCTGTATCGGCGAATAATATGCCATAGCATCCGTGACACCCTCTCCCCAGTCGCCTCCGCTTGGCACGTCGTTGCTCTCGGTGCGGCTGTAGTTCACGCCGAGCGCGAGGTTGAGCCTGTCGTGCAGCACCTTCGATTGAGCCAGGCCCCTTGCCGAGAAGCGTTGCTTGTCGGTGCCTTTTATCACGCCCTTGTGGTTGAGGTAGTTGAGGCTTACGTTGTAGCTCGACTTGCTGGTTCCGCCACTCACTGAGAGGTTGTGGTTGTGGCTGATGCCCGTGCGCTCCACCTCTTTCTGCCAGTCGGTGTCGGCGCCCTTGTCGTCGGGCAGTGTGAAGTTGTTGGCCTTGGCGTAGTCGCGCAGGTCGGTGGCGGTGGCGAGCTCAAGGTCGTTTGACACGCTTTCAATGGCGGCATAGCCTCGATAACCTATTCGCGCGGTGCCGTTGCGTCCTTTCTTTGTTGTCACTATGATGACGCCGTTGGCAGCCTTCGAGCCATATATCGCTGTTGCCGTGGCGTCGCGCAGCACGTCGATGCTTTCAATGTCGTCGGGCGACAGCAGCGAGAGGTCCACTCCTGGCACGCCGTCCACAATATAATAAGGTTGCATTGCCTCGCCCGTGCGGAGCGTTGATGCGCCGCGAAGGGTGACGGAGGGTTCGCCGTTGGGGTCTGCCGTTGTGGTGACCACGAGTCCCGGCACCTTGCCTTGCAATAGCTCGCCCGGCGAGGTGACAACGCCAAGGTTGAGGTCGTCTTGCTTCAGGGTGGTGATGGAACTTGTCACGTCTTTTCTTCGCATTGTGCCGTAGCCCACGACCACCACTTCGCTGAGCGTCTTGTCGTCTTCCTGCAATACCACATGGTCGCTTTGCGTGGCGCTGACCGTTTGGCTTGTGAAACCGAGAAATGAGAATTGCAGGCGTTGCGCTGGTGTCGCCTCGATGGTGTAGCGGCCGTTGCCGTCGGTGATGGTGCCATTCTTGCTGCCTTCCACTCTTACCACCACTCCTGCCAAGGGGTTGCCTTTGGCATCGACCACGGTGCCCTTGATGTTGCTTTCGGCAAAAGCCGCGGAGCCAACAATGAGGAGTGAACTTGCCAATAAACAACGTCTCCAGTTCCTCTTGCTGCTTCTTTTATTGTTATACATTTTGATAATTTGGATTTTCTGAATCTAATATTATTATTGTTCTGCAATTATTTTCACCATTTGCCGACATGAAGTCTTAACGAGAAAAACGTGCGTCAAATGGTATAACGTTCTATCCTACAACGATATGTCACGTGACGAGGATAAGGATAAAACTATTTTCTTGGTGATAGTTTTGATGATTTGCCGAATTCCCCATGTGCAAAATTACGCCTTACAGATGAATTGCGCAAATAATTGAGCATCTTTCGTCTTTTTTTGTGTGAATTTTTGCATGACAGGAGGTGTTTTAAACTGTAATATCATGCATTTTGTGAAAAGATTGCATAAATTTGCAATCACTTATTGAATTTGCGCAACTTGTGTACCTTGCCTTTGTGGCGAGACAAAAGTAACGTCGATGCAAAAACGCTACGCCCCGGAAATGCCGTTTGGCTTTTCCGGGGCGTATTTGGTTTGATTCTTTTCTTGGTTGTTGCTGATGCTTACGCGTTGAGCAGCTTGTCGAGGTCGGCACCAGCCTTGAACTTGGCTACCTTCTTGGCCTCGATGTGTAAGGGCGCGCCAGTGAGCGGGTTCTTGCCATCACGGGCGGGACGCTCGTTGACAGAGAAAGTGCCGAAACCGAGGAGCTGAACCTTTTCGCCTGCGGCGAGAGCCTGCTTGATGGCCTCCGTGGTAGCGTCGAGGGCTTGCTTGGCCTCCGTTGCGTTGATACCGGCAGCTACTGAAATCTTCTTGATGAGATCTGCTTTTGTCATAATTGTGATATAGTTTATATGTGATTTGTCCTAAATACCTTATTCAGCGACAAATATAATGCAATAGTTTTAATCTACAAACAAAAAGAAAAGAAAAATGGCATAAAAGGCTTAAAAAAGTGGTAAAAGCCGTGAGAGATGGGCGTTTAAGGGCTTTTTTTCGTAATTTTGCATCTGTGCCGCCTATTTCGTGATGCAAGGTGGTTTGAAAATAGAATATTATAGTCATTATGCTTAGAATGCCAGCGCTAACGCGCAACCTCATTATCGTGAATTTCCTGTGTTTCGTAGCCATGCTCGCACTGAAGCAAGGTGGAATGACAGATCTCAACTCCTTGTTTGGACTGCATTTTCTGCTTGCCACAGACTTCCATGTCTATCAGCTCGTCACTTACATGTTCATGCACGGCGGTTGGGAGCACATCATCCTCAATATGTTCATGTTGTGGATGTTCGGCTCCGTGATGGAGCGCGTGTGGGGTCCGCGTCGTTTCATGGTCTATTACCTTTTTTGTGGCATTGGCGCGGGATTGATGCAAGAGATAGCCCAGTTTGTGCAGTTCTATGTCATCTCTTCCGATGCGGGCTTTGGCTTTTCCCAATTGTTGCAACTTGCCGCCGCCAACGATCAGGCGTTGAGCCAGTGGACCACGGTGGGTGCCTCTGGTGCCATCTATTCGTTGCTTCTCGCCTTTGGCATGATGTTCCCCGACGAGCGAATGTTCATCATCCCCATCCCCATCCCCATCAAGGCGAAGTGGATGGTGCTTGGCTCGATAGCCGTGGAGTTCTTCTCTGCCCTTGCACAACCCGGTTCACAGGTTGCCCATATTGCACACCTTGGTGGCATGATATTCGGTTTCTTCTTGATAAAGTATTGGCAGCGTCATCCTTACAGTGGGGGTATGCAAGGCGGCTCGCAAATTTTCAGCAACATGAGAAACCGGTGGGAGCAAAACAAGGCGAAACGTCAGCGTAGTGATAATCCGGATTGGGACTATAACGCCAGCAAAAGGGCCAAGCAAGAGGAGGTGGACCGCATTCTCGACAAGATACGCAAGAGCGGCTACGATAGCTTGACGCGTGACGAGAAGCAGACGCTCTTCGACCAAAGCAAAAAATGAATAAAATCTCGCGTGTAGCTTTTCAGGCAATAGGTGGGGCCAACGTGGCTTCCATCCTGTTGATGTTGCTCATTGGCAATGCCGACAAGGTAGACCCCACGGTGTGGCCGAAGTTGAGCACCATGGGATTGTTCTTCCCCGTCGTTCTTGCCATCAATGTCTGCTTCCTCGTCTTCTGGGCGTTGGTAAAGGTCAAGATGGTCATCATACCTTTGTTGGGCTTCATAGTGTGTTATGGTCCGGTGAGGAGATATTGCCCTTTCAACTTCCCCACCGACCCACCAGAGGGAAGTATTAAGGTGTTGTCGTATAACGTGTTTAGTTATGCAGGATGGGAGGACCGCGACAAGCCTAATGCCATTCTCCAATATATAAAACGCCAGAATGCCGACATCGTTTGTCTGCAAGAATCGGCTGAGAACGAGGTCAGCAGCGTGCAGGTGGACTCTATATTGGGAAAGGTCTATGAGTATAAGGACACCGCCGTCAGCAAGAGCGATTTCATGACCATTTTTTCCAAGTACCCCATACTTTCCAAGGAGCACATACGCTATCCGTCGAAAGGCAACATGAGTTGCGCTTTCAAGTTGAGGGTACGTCACCGTGACATCATTGTCGTGAACAACCACCTTGAGACAACAGGATTGTCACTTGATGACAAGGAGCAGTTTCAGCAACTCATTAAAGGCGAGCTTGGTGGAAAGTCGGTGACCCGTACGTCAAAATGGCTTATAAATCACCTTGGTCGGCAAACCAAGAAGCGCGCTCCCGAGGCTGAAGCCGTGGCAAGGTATATAGCCTATCATCGTGGAGTGCCGATGATTGTTTGCGGTGATTTCAACGACACGCCGCTCTCTTATGCGCACCGTACCATATCCAAGGGACTTGTCGACTGTTATGTGGAGAGCGGCAACGGCCCTGGCATAAGCTACCACGAGTCGAGGATATATGTCAGAATCGACAACATATTTTGCACTCCAGACTTTAAGCCCTATGCTTGCAAAGTGGACAATTCCATTAAAAATTCAGACCATTATCCTATAATGTGCTGGCTTAAACTTTAAATTTCCATACTTTTATTCATTATAAACTAAAAAAACTTGTAACTTTGCACATATTATATATTTTAGTGAAATAAAAACAACAAAAAATAACTAACAAACACAATGCAAAACAAAGGAATCGTAATCACGACAGCCGTTCTTCTGACTCTCGTGAGCCTCTTCTATTTGAGCTTCCCGATTGCCACAAGCTATTATGACAGTCAGGCGGCCAAGCGGTCTGATGCCGTTGCCCAGCAGGATTACAAGGATTCTGTGAAGTATCTTGGCATCTACAGCTATCAGAAGTGTCTCGAGACTCAGATTGGTCTGGGTCTGGACCTTAAGGGCGGTATGAATGTGATCCTCGAGATCTCTGTGCCCGACGTGGTGGAGAATCTTGCCGATCACAAGACCGACATCGCCTTCACCCGTTCCATGGACGAGGCTCGCAAGGAGTTGCAAGCCACACAGGGCGACTTCATCACTCTTTTCATCAACGCTTACCACAAGAACGCTCCTGGCCATAAGCTTGCCGAGGTGTTCGCCACAACAGAGCTGCAGGGTAAGGTTTCTCCGACCAGCACTGACAGTGAGGTGGAGAAGACCCTTCGCTCAGAGGTGTCCGCAGCCATCGACAACTCTTTCAACGTGGTTCGCACGCGTATCGACCAGTTTGGCGTAGTGCAGCCCAATATCCAGAAGGTGCAGGGAACAGAGGGTCGCATCTCGGTTGAGATGCCTGGTATCCGCGAGCCCGAGCGCATGCGTAAGCTTTTGCAGGGTTCTGCCAACTTGGAGTTCTGGGAGACTTACAACGCCGACGAGGTGCTTCCTTATCTGCAGCAGCTCGACCAGCGTGTCGCAAATGGCGATGCCGACGAGAAAACTGTTGCCGACTCTACCCAGACCGAGAAGGAAGTAGCCGCAGCTAAGGCTACTGCCGAGAAGGAGGTCAAGCAGGCAAAGCAAGAGAAGCCCAAGTTCCAAATCAAGAATGGCAAAGACGCCAAGAAGGACATCAAGGCTACTCCCGACGCACAACTTGAGGAGGCAAAGAAATTGCATCCGCTGCTCGCCATGCTGCAGACCACTGGTCAAGGCTTGAGCGTTTGCGGATATGCCAGCGTACGCGACACTGCCGCTATCAACAAGATTATCTATAGCGCCCTTGCCAAGCAAATCCTGCCAAGCGACCTCAAGCTCCTTTGGAGTGCGAAGCCAGCAGATGGCATCCAGGCTAAGAACATCTTTGAGTTGCACGCCTTGAAGGTCACGACGACAAGCGGTCGCGCTCCGTTGGAGGGTGACGTTGTCGTGCAGGCAAAGGATGAGTTCAACCAGCTCACTGGCCAACCAGAGGTTTCCATGACAATGAACTCTGAGGGCGCACGCCGTTGGGCCGAGTTGACAAAGGCCAACGTGGGCAAGGCTATCGCCATCACCCTCGACAACGTTGTTTACTCAGCTCCTCGCGTAAATGGCGAGATCAGCGGTGGACAAAGCTCTATTAGCGGCAACTTCTCAGTACAAGACACCAAGGACCTTGCCAACACTCTTAATTCTGGCCGCATGCCGGCTCCAGCCCACATCGTCCAGGAAGAAGTCGTAGGTCCTACGCTCGGTGCTCAGTCAATCCAGCAGGGTATCGTCTCGTTCATCGTGGCTTTCGTGCTGTTGATAGTCTTCATGCTCGCAATCTACAATATAATTCCTGGTTCTATCGCCATCGGTGCATTGTTGATCAACGTGTTCTTCACGCTTGGCATCTTGACATCGTTCCAGGCGGCATTGACCATGAGCGGTATCGCAGGTATGGTGCTTTCGTTGGGTACTGCGGTAGATGCTAACGTGCTTGTTTATGAACGTATCAAGGAGGAGCTCCGCAAGGGCAAGGACATGAGGAAAGCTATTTCCGAGGGTTACAGCAATGCCTTCTCTGCCATCTTCGACTCCAACCTCACATCATTGATTACAGGTATCATCCTTCTCGTTGTTGGTACAGGACCTATCCGTGGTTTCGCCACCACTTGGATCATTGGTATCGTTTGTAACTTCTTCACCGCCATCTATCTCACTCGCCTGCTCTATGAGTACAAGCTCAACCATGGCAAGTGGATGCACTTGAAGTTCTGGACAGGTTTCTCAAAGAACCTCATGCAGAACACCAAGTATCGTTTCATGTCGATGTACAAGGTGAGCTTTGTCGTATATGCTGTGGCAATCATCATTTGCATCGCCAGCTTCGCCATCCGCGGCTTGAGCCAGAGTATCGACTTCACTGGTGGTCGCAACTATGTTGTGACGCTCAACAAGTCGGTTCCTGTTGAGGACGTGCGTCCTGTGCTGCAGAATGCTTTCGTCAATACCACAGGCTCTGACAAGGGCAAGCTTGCCACGACAACGGTTATCGCCCTTGGCACAGATGGCAAGACTATCCGCGTGAGCACCAACTGGGATATTGACAGCAACGACCCTAACGCTGACGACAAGGCCGAGACAATACTTTACTCTGCGCTCCACAAGAGTGGCTTCGTAAGCCAGGCAAGTGTCGTGGCATTCAAGAACCCTGACATCCGTCAAGGTGGCTCAATCATCAGCTCTTCAAAGGTTGGACCTTCGGTGGCTAAGGATATTACGAGGAACGCTATCATAAGCGTTGGCTTGGCATTGATCTGCATCTTCCTCTATATCTTGCTCCGTTTCCGCAACGTAGGTTTCTCTGTGGGTTCAATCGTGGCTTTGGCCATTGATACGATGGTTGTTGTCGGTCTCTTCTCGCTCTGCTACGGTTGGATAGGCTTCTCGCTTGAGATAGACCAGGCATTTATCGGCGCTATCCTTACGGTGATTGGTTACGACATCAACGACTCCGTGGTGGTGTTCGACCGTATTCGTGAGAATCTCCGCTTGCATCCTAAGGAGGACAAGCAGAAGTTGTTCAACGACTCTATCAACGAGACCCTCGCGCGTACTATTAACACCTCACTCTCTACGTTGATCGTGTTGCTCGCCATCTTCATCCTTGGCGGTGACTCTATCCGTTCGTTCTCGTTTGCTATGATTATCGGTGTGGTAGTTGGTACATTGAGCTCCATCTTCCTCGCTTCACCAATTGCTTACATCGTGTTGGGCAAGAAGATCAATCATATGCACGACAACGGTGAGGTTGTTGCAACCGAGCCAGTCAAGGCATAAACACATTGTTTATATATAAATGAAAAATCCCTGTTGCCATATCGGCAACAGGGATTTTTCATTTATCTTCATTGCATGTCTGTTTAGGACACGTTTTGTTCCATGGCGTGGATTCAGCTTGACTTTCCGGTTACAATCTTCTTTATCTCGTTGAGCTTGTTGAGCGCGTCCACGGGCGTTAGGTTGTTGATGTCAAGTTCAAGAATCTCGTCACGCACTTGTTTCAGCACGGGGTCGTCGAGTTGGAAAATGTTGAGCTGTACGCCGTCTCGGTCCTTTCCAATGTTTTCCACCTTTGCCTTGCCAGCGTTGCCCACTTCGGCGTTGTCAGCCTCCAGTTCTTTCAACACGTCGTTGGCACGGTTCACGATTGAGCGCGGCATTCCCGCCATCTCTGCCACGTGAATACCAAACGAGTGTTCCGATCCACCAGGCGTGAGCTTACGTAGGAAAATCACCTTCCCGTCTATTTCCTTCACCGCCACGTTGTAGTTTTTAATTCGATGGAAATGCTTCTCCATCTCATTGAGCTCGTGATAGTGGGTGGCGAAGAGCGTGCGCGCTTGTGAGCCATGGTGTTCATGCAGGTATTCCACTATCGCCCAAGCTATGGATATGCCGTCGTAGGTGGACGTGCCTCTGCCAAGCTCGTCGAAGAGCACGAGGGAGCGAGGCGATACGTTGTTCAGGATGTCGGCCGCCTCGGTCATCTCCACCATGAACGTGGATTCGCCAAGCGAGAGGTTGTCGCTTGCGCCGACCCTCGTGAAGATCTTGTCCACGAGTCCCGTCCTCGCGCTCTCCGCCGGCACGAAGCAGCCTATCTGCGCCAACAGTACGATGATTGCTGTCTGGCGCAGTAGCGCCGACTTACCAGCCATGTTGGGACCGGTGATCATCATTATTTGCTGTTTCTCCGTGTCGAGGTACACGTCGTTGGGCACATAACGCTCGCCGATAGGAAGCTGAGTCTCTATCACGGCGTGGCGGCCTTGGTGAATGTCGAGCACGGTGGTGTCGTCTACCACGGGTCTCACGTATGCGTTGTCTTCCGACACTTTGGCAAACGAGAGAAGCGTGTCGATATGGGCGAGGATGTTGGCGTTGATTTGTATTTGCGGAATAAAATCCTGCATGTCTACTATCAGCTCCGAGAACAGTTGCGACTCAAGCTCCAGTATCTTCTCGTCTGCCCCGAGTATTTTCTCCTCATATTGCTTTAGCTCAGGCGTGATGTATCTCTCGGCTTGCGCCAGGGTCTGTTTCCTTATCCAGTCGGCCGGCACGTGTTCCTTGAAAGTGTTGCGCACTTCAAGGTAGTAGCCGAACACGTTGTTGTAGCCCACTTTCAACGACGATATGCCCGTTGCCTCCGCCTCGCGCTGCTGTATCTCCAAGAGGTAGTCCTTGCCGCCGCGCGATATGTGCCTGAGCTCGTCGAGTTGCGGGTTGTATCCCTCGGCAATGACGTCGCCTTTCGAGACGAGTTGTGGCGGGTCGGGTTGTATCTCCTTCTCTATCCTGTCGCGCAGGCTCTCGCAGAGGTTCATCTGCTCGCCGAGGCGTTTCAGGCTGTCGTTGTTGGCATACAGGCACGCCGACTTTATCGGTTGTATAGCCTGCAACGCCGTCTTCAGTTGCACCACCTCGCGCGGCGTTACCCTTCCCACTGCCACTTTGGATATTATGCGTTCCAAGTCGCCGATCCTGTGTAGTTGCTCGTCTATTATCTGCCTGAAGTTCGGTGCCTTGAAGAAGTATTCCACCACGTCGAGTCGGTCGTTGATGTGCCTCACGTCCTTCAGCGGGAACACGACCCACCTGCGAAGCATTCTTCCGCCCATAGGGGTAATGGTACGGTCGATGACGTTGAGCAGCGACTTGCCGTCTTCCTGCATTGGCTGCAGGAGTTCCAGCGAGCGGATGGTGAACTTGTCCAACCGCACGTATTTGTCTTCCTCGATGCGTTTCAGGGCGGTGATATGGTTTATGTTGGTGTGCTGCGTCAGCTCCAGGTATTGCATTATGGCTCCCGATGCCACGATGCCGTCCTTGAGGTGCTCCACGCCAAATCCCTTCAGCGACTTCGTGCCGAAGTGTTTCAGCAGCTTCTGCCGCGCGTTCTGCTCGGTGAACACCCAGTCGTCGAGTTCGAATATGGTTTGCTTGGTGCCGAAATACTTCTCGAAGTCCTTGCGGCGCGTCTTGTCGTAGAGCACCTCCTTTGGCGAGAAGTTTCCGATGAGCTTCTCCACGTAGTCGTAGGTGCCTTGCCCCGTAAGGAACTCTCCAGTGGAAATGTCGAGAAAGCTTATGCCGCACGAGGCCTTGCCAAAGTGTACGGCGGCAAGAAAGTTGTTCTCCTTGTAGTTGAGCACGTTGTCGCTCATGGCTATGCCAGGCGTGACGAGTTCCGTTATGCCCCGCTTCACCATCTTGTCCATCTCCGTGAGCCCTTTCTTGCCCTTTATCATGGCGCGTTTCTTCTTCGGGTCCTCCAGTTGGTCGCATATCGCCACGCGCTTTCCCGCCCTGATGAGTTTTGGCAGGTAGGTGTCGAGTGCATGATGCGGAAATCCCGCCATCTCGGCTCCAGCCGACGCGCCGTTGTTGCGTTTGGTGAGCGTGATGCCAAGAACCCTCGCCGCTTCCACAGCGTCCTCGCAGTAGGTCTCATAGAAGTCGCCACAGCGGAATAGCAGCAACGCGTCAGGATGCTTCGATTTCATCGAGAAAAACTGGCGCATCATCGGTGTGAGGGATTTGTCTGAACTATTCATTATGTATTCTTGTCTGTTCTTTCTTGTTTGTCAAGCCGTGTGTGTCTTATCTTTTCCCCAGTCCGGCAAGCAATGCCTGCGCCAATGGGTTGTCGGCAAACTCGTCTTTCTTCTTCTCTTCCGCGTTGTCGTCGGTGAAGTCGAGCCGTCGCGGGTCGCGCGGCACTATTCGGTAGCACGAGCGTCCGTGGATGCGGCTTCGCGTGAATCCTGCGTCTTGCAGGGCGAAGCCCACGTCTTGGTTCACGTGTTCGCCAGGGGTCCAATAAGGGTATTCCTGCATCAGCCTGTCTATTATGGTGTCTATGTAGACGGCTTTCGCCTTTTGTCCCTTGGGAGGGTTGGCGTATAGCAACCGCACCATTTTCACGAGGTTGTCGGCCTCCTCGAATGGCGAGTTCTGTCCTGCCATGCGCTCGCGCTCCTCGTCGCTTAACGTGAAGTCCATGTCGCTCTCCAGTTCCTCCTTTAGTTGCGCGTAAAGCTGCTCGTAGGGGATGGGCGAGAGGTCTATCTTTCGCCCTGCCTCCACGCAGAAGAGGTGGGCGGCACCTGCGGCATCGGTCATGGGGTGTAGGTTTCCCGTAGTGGCTATGAAACCGGCATATTGGCGGCGCGGCTCTTCCGTCGTGCCGTATGGGCGGCGAAACACTGGCGTGGAGCGCGAGAAGAGGAATCTCACGAGAGGCTCTTGTAGGGTGCTCTCTTGGTAAAACTCATCGATGTTGACAAGCAGGTTCGTGGTCAAGAGCTCGTAAACCTCAGCCGAGTTGCTGAGCTTTATCTTGTCGGTATAATAAAGTCGGAGCTCCGGCGGAAGGAGTTGATAGCAGAACGACGTCTTGCCGTAGCCCCATTGTCCCACTATGACCGGCACTATCACGTCCCTGTGGGGCACGTCCATGTCCATCCAGCGTGCCACGGTCTGCAGCATCCATTTGTGAAAGCGCTCCGCCCAATCGGGGTTCGACGTTATGACACGTTGTGAGAGATCCAGCACGTGATCCTCGCCGTCCCATTCGGGCAGCCCGTCAAGCCATTGCCTTGCGGGGTTCCACTGTTCAATGAGCGTGGAGCGGACAAAACGGTCCAGTGTCTCCTCATCCAGGCTCACGCCGTCGCGCATGGCGTTCAGGATGATGGTGTTGCGTCCCTCTTTCGAGAGCTTGTGCCATCCGTCGTCATCGGCATAGAGCAGCTCGCCTGTCAACACGTTGCGGCGCAGCTCGTGGGAGTTTTCCAAATATGTTATGGCATCAGTCATCTTCTTCTCTGTTGTCGTTTCTTATCTTCTGCAAAGATAAGAATAAAAACCGACATTGCGCCACCGACAATGCGCAACAAGAAAGCCGCAAGCGGAAATTTCCACTCGCGGCTTTCTTATATTCTAATTTCTATGCTAACTCTTATTCTTTTTCCTCCTTCATTTCATGGTCTTAGGCTCTTGCGCTCTTGTCAGTGTGAACGCCTACGAAAGCGATAAGACCGAACATCAATGCTGTTGTAGCGATAAAAGTACTAATTGTCATCTTTGTTATCCTTTCCTGAATTTATTATTTGTTATCCTGTAATTGCACTGCAAAGGTAATGCCTTTGCGGGTTGTGGCAAAGCATGACAAGGGAAAAATGGCTCAGATGTGTTCTTTCTTGATTGCAGTCAATTGGCTTGACGATGGTCAATTCTTGTCAGTGTGGCATAGTGTCAGTGTGGCATGACACACGAATATAAGGTGCTTCGCGCCCACTGTTGTGGCGAAAACATAGGTGTCGCCACCGTCTTTCAGCCGCAGCCTCTTTCGCAGCGCGTCGGCAGACAAGGGGAAGTTGCGCGCCGCCACGTTGGCTTGGCTTATGCCCTCCAACGCTTTCCGCAGGTCTTTCTTGTTCATCGTGCTCACGCGGTCAATCTTGAACCGCCTGCCCGGGAATTCAGGCAGGTCGTGGTCGCTTATATAAAGATGTGAGTCGTTGTCGAGCATGTCGATGCCATATTCTCGTGACAGCTCGCCAAACACCCCGGCTTTCATTATCGAGGCGTTTGGCACGAGAAGGCTCATGCCCTTGGCATCGTCCGTGTCGCCATGCCAAAGGGTCGGCTTACAATGTGAGGCTGACGTTTGGAACCGTTGGTTGTCGTTAGAGCAAACAATCGTTGTGGGAGCCTTCTCGCCTTGCGTCCGGCTCATCACTATCAACAGCTCCTTGCACTCGTTTTTGGTTGATACAATGTGAACCTCGTGGCTTGTTTCCCCCAATCCTGCCGGCACATTATGGTCGAGCTGGCTGAGCGCCATGTGCCAGTCGAGCATAGGCGAGAACTTTATCATCACGATGTCGGCGCGGCAGAGCAGCGTGTCGCGTATGCCGATGATGTCGGGGCTGCAATCCTCTATGCGAAACACCTTCTTGCCGTTGCCATCTCTTCGTGCGGGGTCGAGATACACCACGGTTAATGGCTCTTCGCCTGTTTTCGGTGGGAGCGAACTGAGAAACTCCGTTCCGTCGGCGCAGATGGCCGTGACGTTGTTTAGCCCGAGGATGCCGAAGTTGTGGCGTGCCACTTCCACGAGCTCCGCGTTGCGCTCCACGTATATGGCCTTGGCAAACGATTGTGACATTATGGAGAAGTCGACGCCGAAGCCGCCCGTCAGGTCTATGAGCGTGGCTTTCGATAGGTCGTGGCGCTGTGCCAGGCACTCGCTTTTATACCTTGCCGTGGCCTCGCTTGAGCATTGCTCCATGTTGATATGCGGAGGATACACTATGCCGTCTGCCGCCGCCCACGAAGGCAGTTTCTGCCTTGCCGTCTGCCAACCCTGTATTTGGTTTAGGGCGAATGCCATGTCCACGTTGCCTTTAGCGTCGCCTTTCAGGGCGAGAGTCCTCACGTCGTCAAGACGGTGGAGGCGTACGAAATCGGCGGTTTCATCGGTGATTCCCATGGTCATTTATATATAAGGGTGGTCATTTTGCCTGGTTCGAAAATGTGGCGTGCCACACGCTGGATGTCCTCGGCGGTCACGGCATCAATCTCCATGCACGTCTTCTCCACGTCGCGCGCCTTGTTGCGGAAGAGGTACACGCTGCCGAGGTCTAGCGCGAAGTTCTCACGGTTGTCGCAGTCTATCGTAAGCTGCCCCCTAAGTTGTTTCTTCGCGGCGTTGAGGCGGCGCTCCGAAAGGGGTTCATTCATAAACTTGTCGAGCTCACGCCTCACGAGGCGGAGGCATCGCTTTGTGTCGTCCTTGTCGCACCCGAGATAAGCGCACCACAGTCCCGTGTCGCCATAGGTTATCATGGAGCTCTCCACGGTGTAAACAAGGCCGTGGCGCTCTCGCAAAACCACGTTGAGCCTTGAGTTCATGCCCCTGCCGCCTATGATGTTGTTGAGCAGGTAAAGGCTCATGCGATCGCGCGTTTGCCCGTCGCCCGCTCCATACGAAGGGCTGCCTATCATCACGTGGGCTTGGTGAGTGTCCTTGTCGCGAACGATGTCGCCGTGGGCGTTGAGCGTCAATGCCGATGAAATCGGCATTTTTTGCAAGCGAGGCTCAGCGTGAAGGTCGGAGTCCATTGGGATGCTTGGCAATTTCTTGCCGCCGTACATGAAGAAAATGGCGTTGTCGGGCGTGTAAAGACGCTTGGTGAACCAGAGCGCGTCGGCGGTGGTGAACGAGCGAACCCTCTCCGTTGTGCCGAGGATGTTGTGGCCCAAGGCATGCCCTTTGAACACTATGTTCTCGAAGTCGTCGTAGATGAGGTCGGCAGGGGAGTCGTTGTAGCTCTCTATCTCGTCGCAAATCACCTCCACCTCCTTGTTTATCTCCTTCTGCGGATATGTGGAGTGGAACACTATGTCGGTCAAGAGTTCCACGGCGCGCCGTGTGTAGCGTTCCGGCACGGCGGCGTAGAACACCGTGCATTCTTTCGTGGTGTATGCGTTCAGGCTTCCGCCGACCGCCTCAAGGCAGTTGAGTATGTTCAACGCGCTTCTGCGCTCAGTGCCCTTGAATGTCATGTGCTCGCAAAAGTGGGCGAGCCCCTCCTCGTTTTCCTGCTCGTCGCGAGAGCCTGCCGCTATCTGGTAGCCAAGGTAGACCACGGGCGAACTCGATGGCATGTGGATGGCGCGCAGGCCGCAGGGCAAGACCTTTGTGGAGCAATTGTCAGTTGTCATGTCTTTTCTGTAAAATCCAGCATTTTGGGCAAAGGTAGACATTTATTTTGACAAAGAATAAGACAAAGCCGCACATTTTGGAGACTATATTTCAAGCGTGTCGGCATAGCACTGAAATCTCGCCGGCATAGTACTGCAATCGCGTCGGCTTTGCACTAGAATCCCGATGCCTTTTCAGTGCAAAGCCGACGCGACTAAAAAAGCCCCCTTATTGGGCTATGCCGTAGGTTATCTTTTTCTCGTCCCATTTGTCCTTTGGCTGCAACGTCTCGTCGGGATAACCAATGATGATGCCGTTGAGCGGAATGAGGTTGCCGGGCAGTTTCAGCGTCCTTGAGATGCCGTTCACCTTTTTCTGGATGGGATAGATGGTGGTCCAGCAAGCGCCCAAGCCCATGGCGTTGGCTGCAAGGAGGATATTCTCTGACACGGCCGAGAGATCCTGCACCCAAAGTTCTCTACCTTGCCCCTCCGTCATGCGCGTGGTGTCGGCACACACGAAGATGAAGAGCGGTGTCTTCTTGATGTCCTCGGCGTGATACTTGTTGGATGCCGCATACGCCTCGATGTCCTTCTTCTCCTTCAATACCACGAAATGCCAGGGCTGCATATCGCCCGACGTGGGTGCTGCCATGCCCGCACGGAGCAAAGCCTCTATCTTGGCATCCTCCACGGGTTGCTGCTTAAACTTGCGAACGCTCGTGCGGCTCATGATGTTCCGCAACACTGCCTCCGCCTGCGCGTCGCCCTTCACCGCTTCTGCCATCTTGCCGGGCAGGGAGGTTTGCGCGCTCACCGAAGTAAAGCTTGCGGCTGCCAACGCAGCCACAAGCAAAGTTCTGAGATTACTCATAAACTATAAAAACACATTATGATTATTTTTTAAGAATGGTCACCGCCTTGAGCAAGTCGCTTGTGGCAAAGGTCATGAAGGCGGTTGCCACGCCAGTGGTGGCGTCGATCTTGTAGATGGTAGGAGTTACTGATGTTGTACTGCCCGAACCGCCACTCATGCTCGTAGGAGCAGCCACTGGCAAGTAGTAGGCACCGGCATAGCCATCGCCCCAACCGAAGGAAACGGTAGAGGCATCGGGAAGCCCCGTTACCCACGTCAGGCTCTGCGCGTCCATGTCCACCACTGCCATCTTGCCCGAGGCATCCATGTTGCCATACTTCGTCTTGTCGGTGTAGAACTCCAAAAGGAACTTGCTGCCACTGATGTGGAACGCCTTGCGGAAGCGGTAGCCGTCGGCCTTGCTGAGGATGTCAAACTTGTAGTTCTTGTCAAACTCGGTCTCGCCCTTCTTGATGCGCAGGGCTCCCACCTTGCTGTCGGTGGCGCTGGAGCCGGAGAACACATACACGTTGCCGTTGT
>CAVKWN010000006.1:40883-59765 GCA_963660075.1 Lachnospiraceae bacterium | reverse complement strand
CCTCGATGTTGCCCATGTAGTCGTATGAGTTGGCGCGGTCGTTCTTCTCGTTCAAGAGAGCGACAGGGTTGCTCACGGCATTGGAGTTCTTGAGATAAGGATAGTTGGGGTCGCCAAGGGTGGCGCCATTGTCTGTCCATGTGAAGTAACCGCCGAAGTTCTTAAACTTCTCATCGTTGCTGAACACCGTCTGTGTTGGATCCATGCGCACGGCTGCTGATATGGCGTCGGTGTTGGCGTAACGTGAGTGAGCGTACATGAACTTGCCATTGATGTTGAACTTCAAATGATCCTGCAAGAATGAAGGGTTCAAGTTCAGGTTGGCTGTTGTACGCTGGTAGTTGGAAGTCTTCAGCACACCGTTCTGGTCGGTGTAGCCCACGCTGACGCGGTAAGGCATGTTCTTGATGCCGCCCGATACGGTCACATTGTGGTCGGTGCTGATGGCTGTGCGATAGATCTCGTCCTGCCAGTCGGTGTTGCCCGTTCCGAGCATCTTGGCGGCATCGGAGTCCGCACCATAATAAGATGTGATGAAGTTGCGGTATTCGTCAGCATTGAGCACGTCCACCTTCTTGCTTACAGAAGACATTGACACGTTGCCGCTGTAGCTCACCTGTGGCTTCATGCCCTTGCGTCCCTTCTTTGTGGTGATGATGATGACACCGTTGGAACCGCGCGAACCATAGATGGCTGTTGCGGAAGCATCCTTCAACACGGTGAAGCTCTCGATATCGTTAGGGTTAACCATACCCAAGGCGTTAGGAGCGCCCTTGATGCCTTGGTTGTCCATTGCCATACCGTCGATCACGATCAATGGGTCATTGGAAGCGTTGAGTGATGAACCGCCACGGATGCGGATGGAAGCGCCGCCGCCTGGAGTACCATTGTTGGTGGTCACGTTCACACCGGCAATCTTACCCTGCATCATCTCCTGTGCGGAGGTTACGAGGGCATGGTTCTTCTCGTCAGGCTTGATGGCGGTCACGGAACCCGTCAAGTCATTTTTCTTGGCAACACCATAACCGATGACCACGACCTCGTTGAGGGCCTTGGAGTCGTCGGTGAGGGTGATGACAGCACCGTTCGACGCAGAGAGTTTTTGTGGTGTCATGCCGACGTAGGAGATGGTGATTTCGGTGCCGGGCTCCACATTGATGGAGTAATTACCGTCGAAGTCTGTCACGCCCACGGCCTTTCCGTTGGCTGTGATGGTAGCACCAATGACAGGTTCACCGGCAGAGTCTTTCACGTGTCCCTTGACCACAGAAGTCTGTGCCCAAGAGCTTACAGCCAACAGCAGCCCGCCAGCAAGGACAAGGGCTCTGCGAGGCATCTTGAATTTTACCTGCTTCATCATTTGCTTTTAATTAAGTTTGAATTTATGTTTTAGTTTTTCATTTTCAGCTTTGCGCTTGCAAAATTACATCTAATATATTGACCTATGTCAAATTTTTAACGTAAAAGCGCAACTGTGCAAATGCAATCGTTTGCACATAGGCGTTTCTCCCAAGTTGTATTTAAACGGCATCCGACTTTAAAAATGTCGCGCAAACGTTTGCGCATAAATTTCACTAAATTGATATAGGTCATGCAAAAGCCACACTATAATATTTTCGTAATTTCGTACAACTTTTCATGCTAAAAGCGAATTTCAACAACTTATATGTCATAATATGAAACAATTTTTTACTCTTTTCCTGGCAATAGTGGGCTTGCCTCTGGGCACCATGGCGCAAGGGTGGCCCGCCAACTACGGCGGCGTGATGCTGCAAGGGTTCTACTGGGACTCATACGATTATTCCCAATGGAGCGTACTCGAAAATCAGGCATCCGACTTTAAGGGATACATAGACCTCATTTGGGTTCCTCAAAGTGGAAAATGTCTTGAAACAACCCAAGTGATGGGTTATGCCCCTTATTATTATTTCGACCAGAACTCCAGTTTTGGCACAGAGGCTCAACTGCGCTCGATGATCAAGACATTGAAGGCAAACGGCATTGGCACCATTGCCGACGTGGTAATAAACCACCACCAAACAAGCGGTTGGTTCGGGTTCCCGAAGGAGACATACAACGGAGTGACCTATCAGTTTCAATCCACAGACATCGTGGCAAACGATGACAATGGGAATACTGCCACAGAGGCAAAGGCTGAAGGCGTGAGCCTAAGCAGCAACAATGACGAAGGCGAGGACTGGGACGGCTACCGTGACCTTGACCACAAAAGCAGCAATGTTCAGAACATTATGAAGGCCTATGTCAAATATCTGAAGAACGACCTCGGATACACGGGATTCCGCTACGACATGGTGAAAGGATTCAGCGGGACGCACGTGGCTGACTATAATGACGAGGCGGGCGTTGAATACTCAGTTGGAGAATATTGGGACGGCAACGCACAGATTGAAAACTGGATCAACACGACCAACAAGAAGAGCGCGGCTTTCGATTTCCAATTCCGCTACAACGTGCGCGATGCCATCAACGGAGCTTCAGACGGTAAATTTACCACCACGTCAGACTGGTCAAGGTTAAACAGCACCAATAATCTGATGCACGACGCCAACTATCGCCAATATGCCGTGACTTTCGTAGAAAACCACGACATGGAGTATCGTTCCGCGACCGCGCAACAAGACCCTATCAAGAAAGACACTCTCGCCGCCAATGCCTATTTGCTTGCCATGCCGGGCACGCCTTGCATCTTCTTGACCCACTGGAGAGCCTACAAGCAGGAACTGAAAAGCATGATAGAAGCCCGAAAGCTCGCCGGCATTACAAACATGAGCAATTATAGCAACAAGAAGTCAACCTCGGTATGCTATGCCAATGAGATAACGGGTGACAAGGCTAAGCTCATAGTGGTGGTGGGAAACTACAAACAGATTTACACCGCAAGCTCAGACTACACCAAGATTCTTGACGGCTACCACTATAGCTATTATATTGAAAACAGCGTTGAGACGGCATGGTGCAACAAAGCGTCAGGAGAATACGCGGAAGGCTTCAAGGCGACCCTTATCGCCGCAAGCAAGAACAGCAACGCCAAACTGGTCTATACGACAGACGGCACAGACCCCACTTCAAAGAGCACGCAGGTGGCAAGCGGCAGCACTATCGACATAAACAATTCTTGCACTCTGAAAGTGGGTTTGCTCATAAATGGCACTGTCAGTGGCATTCGCACCTACAACTACGACGTCAAAGCCTTTGAGCCATACAACATAACCGTGTATGTGAACGCCGACAACACCACTTGGAACAAAGTGAACTTCTATTACTGGAGCAACATGACCGACCTCACTACATACAAGTGGCCAGGCGTGACCATCACAGACTGCAAGACCATCAATGGCAAGAAGTGGTACTACAAAGACTTCACCATTAGCCAAAAAGACGGAGTGGTCAACTTTGCATTCTGCAATGCGGCCGGGAACAGCCAAACCCACGACAAGACAGGCGTCAACAAGACCACATATCTCGAAATCGGTTCCTTGAGTTCCGGGAAATACACGGTCAATGACGTTACTGACCAAATAACATCCGGAATATCCGATGTCGTGACCAGTGACAAATCGAAAGAGAAAGACGATTCTTGGTACACCCTCTCCGGCTCTCGCATGACAAGCAAGCCAGCGCAAAAGGGCGTGTATATCCACCAAGGCAAGAAAATCGTGATAAAATAACCACCATTCAGGGGCGGGTCCCGTGCCCGTCCGCAAACAAAAAAAATATCACCATGAAAACATTTAAACTTAACTTTCTGGTTTCAATGCTGCTTCTCGCCAGCACCACTGCCACGGCGCAGAAATACGCGGGCGGCGATGTCTCGATGCTCCCGAAATATGAGGAGGCGGGATCAAAATACTACACGACCGACGGCGAGAGCATCAGCGACGTGCTGACCTATTTCAAGGACCAGGGCATGAACGCCATGCGCGTGCGACTCTTCGTGAACCCGAACAAGCAAACCACAGAGAACGGCAAATGGACGACCGACGAGAACGTGTGCCAAGACCTCGACTGGGTAAAGACGCTGGGCAAGCGCATCAAGGACAAGGGACTGAAATTCATGCTCGACTTCCACTATTCCGACACGTGGGCAGACCCCGCAAAGCAATGGACTCCGGCGGCATGGACGAGTCTCGACGACGCAGCACTCGCGCAGAAGCTATACGACTATACCAAGGACGCGCTGGCGCAACTCAAGGCAGCGGGTGCCGAACCGGACATGATACAGACCGGCAACGAGATAAGCTACGGCATGTTGTGGGGAGAGGCCAACAGCAGCTCGCTGAAACAATGCTACCCTTCAACGAAGTATGACGACAACTGGACTCGCTTCACCAATCTCCTGACGCAAGCCACTAAGGCATGCCGCGAGGAATGCCCTGACGCGAAGATAATAATCCACGTGGAGCGCACGTCAACCTCGCAACAGAAGGACAACAGCAACTATGTGGCCCTAAACTATTTCTACAAGAAGATGAAGGCTGCGAGCATCGACTACGACATCATCGGCTTGAGCTATTATCCGTATTACCACGGTGCCATATCCGAGCTGGAGGGGGCCATAAACCTCTTGGAGAAGAACTACTCCGACAAGAAGATCATGGTGGTGGAGTTCGGATACCCCTACGCATGGAAGGTGAATGGCACGACATACGACTACACCGCAACGTATCCTTACTCCGACGCTGGCCAAAAGGCCATCACCGCCGACGTGGTGACGATGCTCAACAAGCACGACAACGTGAACGGTTTCTTCTGGTGGTGGCCTGAATACAACGCCTATTGGACAAGCCTATCTGGCTGGTACAACGCTCCTCTCTTCGACAGTCGCAGCGGCAAGGCCAGCTCTGCCGTGGCGGAGCTTGGCAAGTTTGCCAGCTCAACGTCAGGCATCAAGAACGTGACCACCAACGACAAGAACGGCTCAGACGACAGCTATTACACGCTCTCAGGTCAACGCGTCAGCACGCCAAGCCACGGTGTATACATCCACAAGGGCCGCAAAGAGATGAAGAAATAACCGTCCCCGAAACACGCTTTTGGCTTTGCACTGAAAAGCCGCCGACTTTACGCTGAAACGCCGATGCCTTTCCACTGGAAAGCCATCGGCGTTTTAGTGCAATGCCAAATCCTATATTTCAATGGGCACAATATGGCACAAAAAAATCCGGCATTGACCGAAGTCGACAACCGGATTAGAATGAAAGGAGGAAGTGGTACCTCTTGGAGTTGAACCAAGGACACATGGATTTTCAGTCCATTGCTCTACCACCTGAGCTAAGGTACCGTTTGGTTTTGCAAAGTGGTTAACTTGTTGTTCCCTTTTTGCGAGTGCAAAGGTAATACTTTTTCTTAAACCCAACAAACTTTTCGGCGTTTTTTTTCAAATTTCTTTTTTTTATCGTTTTATTTCGTCTTTCTGAAAAAAAATGATACCTTTGCACACAGAATCGGGATGTAGCGCAGTTGGTAGCGCACTACGTTCGGGACGTAGGGGTCGCCAGTTCGAGTCCGGTCATCCCGACAAAAAAAAGAAGCGGTCGTTTTCGATCGCTTCTCTTTTTTTATTCCACACGGATTAAAAAGATTTTAAAGATGTCGGCTTCGCCAATTACGCATATCTTTTTTTTAACCTCCCTTCGCCATTCGGGTTGCGGACGGGCACAGGGGCCGCTCCCGCACATTGTTAATTTATCACAGCGTAGCCGCTTGCGGCGTAGCAATCTTTTAAATCTTTCAGATCCGTGTGAAGAACCAGAAAGCATGTGTCAAAATAGGACCATGGCGCGTCTATCAGTCGTTGACAATGCCTATGAGCGCGGCAATGTCCTCTGCGTTGATTTCGCCCGTGAGCAATATGCCCACGCAAGAGTTGTCTCCCGACGACAAGGCCACCACTTCCTTTATGATGTCGCCTTTCTGCTTTACCAGGATGCTCATGCCCTCGCTCTTGCCTTTCTTCAAGCCTGTGAACTCGCTGTAGCCGTCATCGTCGAGGGCCTTGACCTTCTTCACGAACTTCTTCTTCACGCTGCCCGAGCAATCGGTGAGTTTGAGGATCTTTATCTCATCCACCTCCTTGAGCAAGGCGTTGATATTACCTTCCTTCATCTTGGCAGCCGCAAGACTCAGCATGAGCTTTGGCACGCTGACACACTCGGCGTGCTTCTTGTCCTTGTACTCACTAAACAGGCTGCTTGCCTGCTGGCAGAAAGCCATTTGGCAGGTCAGCGTCAACAATAATGTAAACAGAAGCTTTTTCATGGTGTTATCTTTTTATCGCTAATATTCTATATAATGTCTTAGACGCTCAAAATCGGCGGGCGTAAAATCTTTCATCAGTTTTAACTGTTCGATGTCGCGTATCTCGCCATACAAACGCCTATAGTCCGCAATGGCCTTGGCTTGGTAATAATTGATGTAAGGATGCCGTCTCAGCTCATCCTTCGACAACTTGTTAACGTTGATTCTACGCACCGTGCCCGGGTCGACCTCGAAATAATCCAAGGCTTCCTCGGGCATGTCTTGAATCTCAAGAAGCTGCTGGCGCGAATAGTAGCCACCCAACTTCTTTCGGCGACTCACTATCTGGTGGGCGAAATAGGTGCCAATGCCTGGCACCCTCATAAGTATAGTAGTGTCAGCATCGTTGAGGTCTATGCGCTCGCCTTGCTTCAGCTTGGCAGGAAAACGTCTGCCTGGCACGCTGTCGGGAGCCTCACCGTAAGGAACGTTTTGGAAGCCTCGCTCCGCGTTATAAGGTTGATAATCGGCACCTATGCGTATCAATGGCGCAAGTTCACGATACTGCTTATTGGTAAGCCCATAGACACGCGCGAAATCCTCTTTTGTCCTGTACACACCGCCCTTGGCGCGATATTTATAGATGTTTCGCACCTGCCAAGGCTCCAAGCCCAAGGCAAGCAGCTCCGTGGAGTCGGCTGTGTTGGGGTCGAAAGGGAAGTGGCTTACCGTGCGTCCCGGCACCGCATAATAGCGATTACCTCCGCCACGCTTGTATTTACGATAGCCATTGCGTTCGCCTCCACGGTCTATCGTGGTTGAGTCGGCATCGGCCGAACTGGTATACAAGATTTCCTTGCCATGAAAGACCAACAGGGCGAGGTTCACCACTACCAATGCCATCAACAGGAAGAAGATGGCGCGGCGGTCGGCACGGCGAATGTAATGAAAATCGCGGAGGCGCATGATGTCAGAACAGCCCTAATTGGTGCAAGAACACTATGGCGATGCACAACGGCGAGACGAATCTCACGAGGAAGAGCCACACCTTGTAGACAGCCACAGAGACCGTGCCCCAATTGGTAAACTCGTCCTTGACCAATTTTTGCGGAGCGACCCAACCAACGAGGACGCAAGTGGCAAAGGAACCGAGCGGAAGGAGAACATTGGAAGTGAGGAAGTCGCAGAAGTTGAGGAAGGTCTTCCCGAAGACCGTGATGTCTACCGCGCCACACGACAGCGAGCAGGCGATGCCTATGAATATGGCTATAAGTGTTTCCAAAATTGCACCTTTCTTGCGCGACACGTGCAGTTCCTCGAAGAAGAGCGACGTGCCTATCTCGTGCATGGAGATAGTCGACGTGAGGGCGGCAAGGGCAAGCAAAGCATAGAACAACACGCCTACAACATATCCGAGCACCGGCGTGAAAGCCTGCTGGAACACATTGGGCAACGTGATGAAAATGAGAGAGGGACCACTGTCGGGATTGATGCCAACGGAGAATGCCGCCGGGAAAATCATCAAGCCGGCAAGCACAGCCACCAAGGTATCGACCAACGCCACCTTGATGGATGACTGCAAGAGATTTGTCTGGCGAGTGAAATAAGAAGAATAGGTGCAGAGGCATGCCGTGCCAAGCGACAGGGAGAAGAACGCCTGCCCCAAGCCATCGAAGATAACCTGATGGTCAACCTTTGAGAAATCGGGGTGGAAGAGGAACGTGATGCCACTCCACGAGCCAGGCAACGAGCACGATGCCGCCACTATGATGAGCAGCAACACGAACAGCGTGGGCATGAGCACATTGCTCACCTTCTCAATGCCTCGCCTCACGCCACGAACCACCACAAGATGGGTTATGACGATGAAGGCTATGGTCCACACGATAGGCTCTATAGGCGACGACGTGAACTTATTGAAGTATTCCTGCACATAAGCCGCGTCGCCATTGATGTTTCCCATGATGGACGCGTAGAGATACTGCAAGCACCAACCGGCTATGACGGAATAGAATCCCAGGATGATCAACGAGGTTATGGCACCGATGAAGCCCACGGCTGCCCACGCCTTGCCTCCGCCTGCACGGGCGTACGAGCGAGCGGCATTGGCGGAACCGTGACGGCCCACTATAAACTCCGCAATCATGCCAGGTACGCCGAGCAGGATGATGCACAGGAAATAGATGATGATAAACGCCGCGCCACCATCCTGGCCGGTCATGTAAGGGAAACGCCAAATGTTGCCCAAGCCTACCGCCGAGCCTGCCGTGGCCAACACCACGCCTATCTTTGTTCCGAAGTTGCCTCTTTCCATGGTTCCTTATTTTAGATTATGCCAAACTGGTGCAAGAATATCGCGAGGATGAACAACGGAGCGACAAAGCGCACAAGGAAGAGATAAGCACCGAAGATGCTACGCGACACCGTGCCCCAGTTGGTGAACTCGTCCTTGACCAACTTCTTCGGCACGAACCAGCCGATGAATATGCACGTGAAGAAGCCGCCGACAGGCAAGAATATCTGTCCGGTAACGAAGTCGAAAACATCGAACAACGACTTCCCGGCAATCTCCAATCCCTTCCAGTCGCCCAGCGACAAAGAGCAAAAGGCGCCGATAAAGGTGCATGCCACGGTAACAATGATGGCACCCTTCTTGCGGGAGACGTGCAGTTCCTCACAGAAAAACGCAGTGGACACCTCGTGCAGGGAAATCAACGACGTGAGGGCTGCCAAGGACAGCAAGAGATAGAACAGCAACGACACGAGCCATCCCAACAACGGCAAGCCAGAGAACGCCTCGTTGAAGACATTGGGCAAGGTAATGAAAATCAAGGACGGTCCACTGTCGGGGCTGACACCTACGGAGAACGCCGCAGGGAAAATCATCAAGCCAGCGAGTATTGCCACCAAGGTGTCGATGGTGCATATCTGCACGGCCGACTTCACGAGGTTGGTCTGCCGCGTGAAATAGGAAGCGTAAGTGGAGATGCAACCCATGGCAATGCTCAACGAGAAGAAGCTCTGTCCCAATGCGCCGAGGAACACGCCACTGTCGACCTTGGAGAAGTCGGGCTTGAAAAGGAACTGCACGCCCTTGCCCGCGTTGGGCAACAGGCACGCCGCGACAACGATGACCAACAACAATACAAACAAGGTTGGCATCATCATCTTCGAGGCTTTCTCTATTCCGCCCCTGACGCCATGGATGATGACAAAATAGGCTATAAGCATTATGAGCACGAGCCAGAACAACGGCTGTACAGGATTGGAAGAGAAGTCGGCAAAGTACTGCTTGACGAATTCGGCATCGCCATTCAATTGCCCCATTATGGAGGCATAGACATATTGCAGGCACCAGCCGGAGATGACGGCATAGTAGCCCGTGATCAAGAATCCCGTGAGCACGCCAAGCAGCCCTACGAACTTCCACGCCTTGCCATCCGCCATGCGCGAATAGGCACGGTAAGTGTTGGCGGCACCATGCCTGCCTATGATGAACTCAGACACCATGCAGGGAATGCCAAACAACAACACGCAGCCAATATAAATCAAAATGAATACGGCGCCACCATTCTGACCCGTCATATACGGGAAACGCCAAATGTTACCCAATCCCACGGCACCGCCTGCCGTGGCAAGTATCATCCCAATCTTACTGCCGAAACTGGCTCTTTCTTCTGACATATAATTTTGCTTTTTCTCTAATATTAATGCAAAATTAAAAAATAATATCCTTCCACTCAAACAAATTGAAAGTTTTTAGTGGGTAATACGTAAGATTACGTCAATATCAGCACTTGGCGAGCCATTATTTATCTGAATTCCTCAGGAACCAGTTGTTTCCACGCTGAATATGGGTTGGCAAGCATGTATGAGTTGTAGAAATGCTTGTCGCCCGTGACCTCCGGTCCGATGAAATCGGGCTTCTCAAAGGTCTCGGCCTCGCTCCCGAGCTCCACCTCCGCCATCACGAGACCATCGTTGGCACCATGAAACTCATCAACCTCAAAGGTGTGGTTGCCTGAGCTTACAAGGTAACGGTGCTTGTCTATCACGCCGCCCTTGCACAACTTCAAGAGATGCGATGCCTCGTCGAGCGTTATCTCCTTCTCAAACTCGTAGCGTGTCATGCCTCCGTCACGGCTCTTGCCCTTAATGGTAAGATACGCCTTGTCGTCTCTTACACGCACGCGCACCGTGGCGCCTTCGGCAGGGATATAGCCTTGCTGGATGTGGCTCACCGAGGAAGCCTCGCGTTTAAAAGCCCCACCATGCTTCACCAAGAACTTGCGTTCTATCTCCAATCCACTCATTGGTTATTAAATTTATATTTATGATACACATTGTGTCAATAAAAAAAGGCGGCTCTCTTCGAACCGCCTTTTTTTGTTTATTATTGAACGATAAACATTGACCAAATCATATAGATGACGGCAAGGGCAACGAGGACTCCGAAGATCCATTTCACCACGCTCTCGCCTTGACTCTTTTGCTTCTCCTTGTGCTCCGTGCGCTTCTTTGTGGGTGTCACATTGTTGACCTCCCTCGCTGGCACGTGCTTCTTTTGTTCTTTCTTGTTGTTTCCCATAGTATATGTGTTTTAGTTTTCCGTATCTAATCCACGACCTTTGTTACTTTCTCAGTCTTCCTTCTCCGCGTCGCTCTCGGCGAACTCCATGAGATAGGCCTTGATGAAACCGTCTATCTTGCCATCCATCACGCCATCTACATCTGATGTCTGGAAACCAGTGCGATGGTCTTTCACGCGACGGTCGTCGAAGACGTAGCTGCGTATCTGACTTCCCCACTCTATCTTTTTCTTTCCTGCCTCAATCTTTGCCTTTTCAGCTTGCTGCTTCTTCAAGGCGCGGTCGTAGAGCTGACTCTTCAAGAGTTTCATGGCCTTCTCACGGTTCTTTGGCTGGTCGCGCGTCTCCGTGTTCTCAATGAGGATTTCCTCTTTCTCGCCCGTGTCGGGATCCTCATATTGATAACGCAAGCGCACACCCGACTCCACCTTGTTGACATTCTGACCGCCGGCGCCACTTGAGCGGAACGTGTCCCAGCTCACCTTGGCAGGATCTACATACACCTCGATTGTGTCGTCGACAAGAGGCGTCACGAAAACCGACGCAAAGCTCGTCATGCGCTTGCCTTGGGCGTTGTAAGGCGAGACGCGCACCAAGCGATGGACACCATTCTCGCTCTTCAAGTAGCCATAGGCATACTCACCTCCCTCGATGGTCATCGTCATGCTCTTCACGCCTACTTCCTCACCGGGTTGCAAGTCTGTAATGGTGGTCTTGTAACCGTTGGCCTCACACCATCGCATATACATACGCATAATCATCGAAGCCCAGTCTTGAGCCTCCGTGCCACCAGCGCCAGAGTTGATCTTCAACACCGCATCCATGGAGTCCTCTTCTTGACGAAGCATGTTTCTCAACTCAAGGTCTTCTATGCATTTCACGGCCTTGGCATAGTCGGCATCAACCTCCTCCTCGGTCACGAGTTCCTCTTTATAGTAGTCAAAGGCGAGTTGCAACTCATCGGCATTCTGCTTGCATTGCTTGTAGCCTTCAAGCCATTTCTCTATGCCTTTCACCTTCTTCATCTGCGCCTCGGCACTCTTGGGGTCATCCCAAAAGTCAGGAGCCTGTGTGCGCAACTGCTCCTCCTCGAATTCTACTTTCTTCTGGTCAATATTGAGATAGTGGTGAAGCTTTTCCGTACGCTCCAACACGTCTTTCAGTTGATCTGATGTTATCATTTCGCTTATTTCGTTATTACTCCGTCTGATGGCGTATTGGCGTACATGCCATCTATGATATCCTTATAATGTTCGTTGACAACGCTACGGCGCAATTTCAAGGTATTGGTCATCTCGCCATTCTCCATGGAGAAATGGTGAGGCAACAAGGTGAACCGCTTTATCTGCTCATAATGGGCGAGACTCTGCTGAAGGATGTCGATACGATCCATCATCATCGCGTTGACCTCCTTGTTCTTGCACAATTCAACCCTGTCTGCGAACTTTATGCCACGCACCCTCGCCCATTCCTCAAGAATGCCATACTCTGGCACCACAAGGGCGGAGACAAACTTGCGCTGGTCGGCTACGATGGCAACCTGGTCAACGAATTTATCCACAAGCAACAGCGACTCTATCATCTGAGGGGCTATATACTTGCCATTGCTGGTCTTGAACAGGTCCTTTATGCGCTCGGTGAGGAAAAGCTCCCCGTTCTTGACATAACCTGCGTCGCCGGTATGGAAGAATCCGTCTGCGTCAAAAGCAGCCTTGTTCTGTTCCGGACGCTTATAATAGCCCTTGGTGATGGTCGGACCTTTCAGCAATATCTCACTGTTCTCGCCTATCTTTATCTCTATGCCATTGATGGGCTGGCCAACAGAGCCTACGGTGTAGCCCTCGTCGAGATGATTGCACGACACCGTGGCAAGGCTCTCGGTCAATCCATAGCCGACGACCATTCCTATGCCAATGCTATGCACGAACTCTTGCACGTCTGGCGAGACGTAAGCTCCTGCCGTGGGGAAGATATTAGGATGCTCAAGACCTATCTGCGCCCTGACAAGACTCAACACGGTCTTATTGGCTATGGCATATTCAAGGCGAAGCGACAATGGCGGACGCTTGCCCTTGGCAAGATAGTCGATATTGTATTTCTTGCCAATGCTCCACGCCTTGTAGAACATCTTTTGTTGGACGCTGCTCGAACGGTCTATCTTTGCCCTGACAGCCTGGTACACTTTTTCCCAAAAGCGAGGCACGCTCGACATACACGTCGGATGGGTCTCGCGCATCGACTGCTGAATCTTGTGGGGATCAGTGTTGACAATGAGCGTACAACCCTCGCTGATAGCCAAGTAGGCCCATCCGCGCTCGAAGATGTGCGTGAAAGGCAAGAAATTGATAACACGGTCGCTATCACTTATTGGCACACACTCGTCGTTGGCTTTAAGCGCTGCACGATATTGCCCGTAGGTAAGCATGACACCCTTCGAGTCGCCTGTCGTTCCACTGGTATAGAGGATGTTGCACAAGTCGTCGTCGTTGGCTTCCTTCCACAACGCCTCAACCTCCTTCTCGTGAGGCAAGTCCTCGCCGAGCTTGAGGAAGTCGTCAAAATACATTGCCTCTGGGTCGTGCATGCTCAAGCGCACATGACGATCGAACACTATGATGCGTTCCAATGAAGAACAAACCGAATGGATGTTATGAGCCTTATCGTATTGTTCCTGCTCGCCTACAAAGATAAGGCGCACGCCAGCATCGTTGACCATGTACTGTACTTGCTGGCCTGACGTGGTGGCATAAAAAGGAATGGATACCACGCGAATGCCATAGGCACCAAAATCGGTATAAAGGTACTCGGCACAGTTTTGCGAGAAAACGGCTATCTTGTCTTGCGGCTTCATGCCAAGGGCAAGAAGGGCATTACTGACTTTCTTGACGTTTGCCGAAAACTGGTTCCATGAGACATCAGTCCATTTAGAGCCTCCAAAATCTTGACGGATAAGAGCCGTTCTCTTGCCATATTTTTTTGCCTGAGAGTGAATGAGCACCGACAGGTGTGACCTGTTTTGCATAAGCTAAGGTATTATTTTATGCAAAGATAAAATATAAATGCGATATATTCAAGTATTATTAAATGTTTTTTTTTAATTTTGCCACAAAGCAACATAAGAAAGTTGATATAATAGCAAACCAGGAATGAGACAAGAAGATTACGTCAACGACGCTATAGAACTGTTACGCCAACTCATAGCCACCCCATCGGTAAGCCGCGACGAGAAGGCTGCCGCCGACATCATGCAAAAACGCATGACCACTTACGGTCTCGCACCACGGCGTGAGGGCAACAACGTTTGGGCGCTGTCTCCCGAATGGGACGACAGCAAGCCCACACTGCTGCTCAACGCCCACATCGATACGGTGAAACCTGTGGATAGTTGGACACGCAACCCTTTCGAGCCTACGATTGAGGGTGACCGACTGTATGGATTGGGCAGCAACGACTGCGGTGGCGGTCTAACAACGCTGTTGCAGGTCTTCAGATGGCTTTCGCTCAGACCTCAACCATACAACTACGTTTATCTTGCTTCCGCTGAGGAAGAAGTATCGGGTAAGGATGGTTTCTCTCGCGCGTTGCCTTTACTTCCGAAAATAGACGTGGCAATAGTGGGCGAGCCCACGGGCATGCAGCCCGCCATAGCGGAAAAAGGATTGATGGTGCTCGACATCATTGCCCACGGGAAGAGCGGTCACGCCGCGAGAAACGAGGGCGTAAACGCCATATACGAAGCTCTAGACGACATGGTTTGGATAAGGGACTACAAATTCAAGAAGACGAGTGAGCTTCTCGGTCCCACGAAGATGACGCTCACTGTTGTCAACGCCGGCACTCAACACAATGTCATTCCTGACTGTTGCAAGATGCTCATTGACGTGCGCACTAACGAGCATTACACCAACGAGGAAGTCTACGACATCATAAAAGCCAATGTCAAGAGTGAGGTTCACGCCCACTCCTTCCGTCTCCATTCCTCGCATATATCTCCCGACCACCCTCTCGTAAAGCGTTGCATCGCGTTAGGTTTAAAGCCATACGGTTCTCCTACGCTAAGCGACCAAGCGCTCATGCCTTGGCAGTCGTTCAAGCTCGGCCCTGGTGAGTCGGCACGCTCACATTCTGCCAACGAGTTCATCTGTCTCAGCGAAATGCACGACGCGTTCCGCACCTATCAGGAATTATTGAGGCAGTGAAAGACCTGGCTTTATTGTGGATAAAACCGTAACGATGCATCGCAAAATATAGCTTAGTACAGTAGCATTAAGCCCGCTATGGCGGCATACCCAATCATCTTGATTGGATTTATTTTCATGAACATCGTGCCATAGAAGGTTGCTGCAAAGAGAAGTACGCTAATGATGAACTGCCAAGTCGTGTCCACGGGACTACCAAAGTTCTCCTTGTTCATAAGCATGATTGTCGCAGCGGCAAGAAGGCCGACAACGGCGGGGCGTAGCCCCTCGAAAACACTTTGCACCACGCGAGTTTTCATATAGCGCATGAATATCTTACTGATGAGAATCATAAGGACGAACGACGGCAAGACAAGGGATGCTGTCGCTACCACAGAGCCAAGAACTGACAACACATTGCCCATGCCCGTATTATGAACAGCTGTAAAGCCGCAATAGGTGGCAGAGTTGATACCGATAGGCCCTGGAGTCATCTGGCTTATTGCCACAATATTGGTAAACTCCGCGCTCGAAAGCCAATGGTGGTTATGAACCGTCTCCATCTGTATGAGCGACAACATGCCGTATCCCCCACCGAATCCGAAAAGACCAATCTTAAAAAAAGTCCAGAATAGTTGTAGGAATATCATTTCTTTATGAGTTTACCGTAAATGTAACCACCAGTTCCTGCCACTATGATAATCCATATCGGGTTGACGTTGAGCGCGCTTATAAGCAAAGCTCCGGCAATGGGAATCCAGCAATTGCCCAAATGTATCTTCGCACTCTTGGCAAGGTTGAAGGTGGGCACCGCTATCAGGGCGACGACAGCAGGACGAATGCCATTGAACATGGCAGCTATCCAATGAATCTGCATGAACTGGTGGAAGACCATGGCTATGAGCAGGATGATGATGAAAGAAGGCAATACGGCGCCAAGGGTGGTGTAAAGTGCGCCTTTCTCTCCTTTTATCTTATAACCTATAAACGTCGCTATGTTGGCCGCAAACACTCCAGGACAGCTCTGCGCAATGGCTATCAAATCCAAGAACTCGTCTTTCTTTATCCAACCGTTCTTCTCCACCACTTCCGCCTCTATAATAGGAATCATCGCGTATCCACCACCAAGGGTGAACGCGCCTATCTTGAAGAATGTGGTGAACAACTTTGTATAAAGGCTCGAGTCAGATCGTTTAGCCATCGTTTTATTACCGTTTAGCCTTCGTTTATGAATAATGTATAAGCCAATATAAGTAATGACAAGCCAACCCCTTCCTTCTGAAGGAAGAGGTTGGCTGAATGAAATCTGTAATCTTTTACTTATGTTCCTCTATCCATTTTCTCGCATTGACGAAGGCCTCTATCCATGGCGTGACGTCGTCATTGCGATGATCAGCCGGATAATAAGCGTTCTGCCAAGGGAAGATGGCGCGCTCCGGATGCGGCATCATGGCAAGATGGCGACCGTCTGCCGAGCAGATGCCAGCCACGTTGTAGTCGGAGCCGTTTGGATTGCCAGGATATTCAGCATAGTTGTATTTTGCCACAACGTTGTAGTGATCCTCTGGTTCAGGCAGATAGAAACGGCCTTCTCCGTGAGCCACCCAAATGCCGAGCTTGTCGCCGCTCAACGAACCGAGCATCACGCTCTCGTTCTGAGGTATGGAGAGACCGAGGAATGCACTCTCAAACTTCCGCGACACGTTGTGCGTGAGATGCGCACGGTGCTTGTGCTCCGGGTTGATAAGGTTGAGCTCAACCATGAGCTGGCAACCATTGCAGATGCCAAGCGAGAGAGTGTCCTTGCGGGCATAGAACTTGTCGAGAGCCTCCTTTGCCTTGGGGTTGAAGAGGAAGGCGCCTGCCCATCCCTTAGCCGAACCGAGCACGTCGGAGTTGGAGAAACCACCGCAGAAGACAATCATGTTGACCTCCTCCAATGTCTCGCGTCCGCTGATGAGGTCGGTCATCATCACGTCCTTCACGTCGAAGCCGGCGAGCCACAGCGTGTAAGCCATTTCGCGGTCGCCATTGGTTCCCTTCTCACGAATGATGGCAGCCTTCGGACGTGAAGCGTTGTCGTTGTCCTTCCAACGGTCAGGATTGATGCCGAGTGAGGCAAACGATCCCTTGAAGTTGCCGAGGTTTATCTCAAGTGGTTGTTTCTTGTAGTTGAGGAAACGCTTGCGAGCCATGTCGTTCATGCTCTGGCGACGGTCGAGGAGATAAGATGTCTTATACCACGTGTCGCGCAAGGTGTCGATGTCGAACTCGTGTTTCCACTCGTCTTTCACCACCACGATCTTCCTCTCTGCAGGTGTCGGGTAAGCTATCTTGGCGAAAGCTATGCCTGCGTCTTCCAAGTATTCCTTCAGCTCCTTCTTGCGGGTGTCTGAAACCTGGATGACAACGCCTGGGTTCTCGGCGAAGAGCATCTTCACCACGTCATCATTGTCCTGCATGATGTCGTGAAGGTTGACATGCATGCCACCGTCCACGTTGGCGAAAGTCATCTCAAGGAGTGTCGTGATAAGACCACCGGCTGAGATGTCATGGCCAGCCATGACCCATCCCTTCTGTATCAAGTCTTGAATGGCGTTGAAGCAGTCGGCAAAATACTCGGTGTTCTTCACGGTAGGCACGTCTGAGCCTATCTTGCCAAGGGTCTGCGCGAAGGCAGAACCGCCAAGACGTTGCTCATCGAAAGAGAAGTCTATATAATATAATGATGAGTTCTTGTCGTTGACCATCACTGGGCTAACGGTCTTGCGCACGTCGTTCACCTCTGCTCCTGAAGTCACGATGACCGTGCCAGGGGCGATGATCTTCGAGCCGTCAGGATATTGCTGGCTCAGCGAGAGCGAGTCTTTTCCTGTCGGCACGTTGAGGTGCAGCGAGCAGCAGAAGTCGGACAGAGCCTGCACTGCCTCATAAAGGCGGGCGTCCTCTCCCTTCTGCGAGCGGCAAGGCCACATCCAGTTGGCAGAGAGGTTGAGGTTCTCTATGGGGAACGGATGATCCTTGTCGGTAGCGATTGGCGCCCACACGATATTGGTAAGGCTCTCTGCCACCGACAACACACTGCCTGCAGCAGGATTTGCCATGCCAGCCTGAGGCGCATGTCCAAGGGCAGTGGCAATGCCGGCATTTCCACGATAGTCGAGGGCGACGACACCACAATCAGAGAGTGGGAGTTGCACCTGTCCCTGTGTCTGTTGGCGTGCTATCTTACCCGTGACGGAGCGGTCAACCTTGTTGGTGAGCCAATCCTTGCAAGCTACGGCCTCCAACTGAAGCACGTTGCCGAGATACTCGTCTATCTTGTCCACGCTATAGGTAGCGTCCTCATAATGATGCTCCACGGTGACATCCTTCATGATGGTCTTTGGAGAATGGCCGAACATCTGCGGCACGTCGAGGTCGAAAGGCTTCACGCCATCGCCCTGCACAAATGAGAAGTGGGCATCACCAGTGGTCTTACCTACCACGTAGAACGGCGCGCGCTCACGCTCGGCTATCTTGCGCACACGCTCCACGTGCTCGTCCTCGATGAGCAGGCCCATGCGTTCCTGGCTTTCATTGGCGATGATTTCCTTCGCAGACAACGTCTTGTCGCCAATAGGCAACTTCGTCATGTCTATCTCGCCACCACAATCTTCCACAAGCTCAGAGAGGCAGTTCAGGTGACCTGCAGAGCCATGGTCGTGGATTGATGTCACAGGGTTGTTATCGGCCTCCACGAGGGCACGCACGAGATTGTAGGCACGCTTCTGCATCTCCGGGTTGGCACGCTGCACGGCGTTGAGCTCCACTGCGGTGCCATAGCGGCCAGTGTCTACCGACGACACCGATCCACC
>CAVKWN010000006.1:0-40582 GCA_963660075.1 Lachnospiraceae bacterium | reverse complement strand
GGTGTCTGGTAGAGCCATTTGCGTGGTTCAATCTTTTGCTCGTAATCGCGCGCGGCATTGCCGTCGTCGTTCTTCAAGCGTGGGTAAGAAGCCATGTATACTGCCGTGCCGGCGATAGGCCACGAACCCGTTCCGCCACCCATACGGTCGCGTATCTCACCACCGGTGCCAGTGGCAGCGCCATTGAAAGGCTCCACGGTCGTTGGGAAGTTGTGCGTCTCCGCTTTCAGCGATATGACGCTCTCTATTGGTTTCACCTTGAAATAGTCGGCGGTGGTCTGATCCTCTGGCGCAAACTGCTCTATCATTGGGCCTTGCGCGAACGCCACGTTGTCGCTGTAAGCCGAGATAATCTTTCCCGGATGCTCCTTAGTGGTCTTCTTGATGAGCGAAAAGAGGCTCGACTCACGCTCCTCACCGTCTATGATGAATGTTCCGCCGAAAATCTTGTGGCGGCAGTGCTCTGAGTTAATCTGCGCGAAGCCAAAAATCTCAGAGTCGGTAAGCGGGCGGCCATTCTCCTTCTCTATCTTATGAAGATACTCTATCTCCTCAGGACTCAGCGCGAGGCCTTCCTCCTCGTTGTACTTCTCTACATCCTCCACATGCTTGATGGGCTCTGGCTCATGGTTGACGGTGAATACCGTTTGGTCCAGACCGTTGTACATGCGTTGCAGCATACGGTCATGGGCGGCATCCTCACCCTTCACGGGGAAGTACTCCTCAATACGCGAAATGCCGGTGAGACTCATGTTTTGCGTGATCTCAACGGCATTGGTGCTCCAGGGGGTTATCATCTCGCGGCGCGGTCCCACAAAGAAACCGTCGAGCTTCTCTGTTTCCAGCAGCGTAGCGTCACCGTAAAGCCAGCAGAGGGCCTGCTTCTCCTTGTCACTGGGCTGATGGTCTATCTCAGTGGCAATGACATTCTCCTTGGGAGTCTTGAAGAAAAGAATCATAATCTTTAGAGATTTATAAATGGAATATTACTGCTTGCAAAATTAATAATATTTTCGCTAATATCACGAGCCCAAAACTATTTATTATTTATTTGTTACCCACAATGTTCCCCTGTATGCAACATTCCAGACATCGACGAGTATGAGATATGGGCAGGATTATAGATAAAATGTGGTTAAAAACTGCTTAGACATCAGGTAGGTGGTTAAAGATACCTAATTATCTGCAACTTTTTTGCCGTAGTGGAGTCTATTAATTAAATTTGAGTGCTAAAACGTTGAATTATTGGATTATAACACTTTGAACAACACAAAACTTTGAATAATATGAGAAAGACAATTTTATTCGCAATGGTTGCCGGTACGCTGCTCGTGACGAGCTGTGCCAGCAAGAAGGATTTGGTCAACTGCCAGAATGAGAACCGAGAGTTGACAAACAATTACCAGGACACCAAGGAAAAGCTCGCAGCCGCCAACGCTCGCGTGGCAAGCCTCGAAGAGCAACTCGCGCAGCAGAAGAAAGACTACGCCGCGCTTCAGAAGAACCTCAGCCAGAGTTTGTCGAACGCCAGCTCCAACAACACCAACATCTCAAAGCTCGTAGATCAAATCAACGAGTCGAACCAGTATATCCGTCACCTCGTGGAGGTAAAGAGCAAGAGCGACTCGCTCAACATGGTGCTCACCAACAACCTTACCCGCTCGCTGTCTAAAGAGGAGTTGAAGGAGGTCGACGTGCAGGTGCTGAAGGGTGTAGTGTATATCTCGTTGGCCGACAACATGCTCTACAAGAGCGGCTCTTATGAGATCAACGACCGCGCCGAAGAGACCCTCTCGAAGATTGCCAAGATCATTACCGACTACAAGGACTACGACGTGCTCATAGAGGGCAACACCGACAACGTGCCCGTCAACGCCGCAGCTCCAAGCATGAAGAACATCCGCAACAACTGGGACCTCTCCGCGCTCCGCGCAAGTTCTGTGGTCCAGTATCTCATCGACCATTTCAGCGTGGCCCCAAAGCGTCTCACCGCTGGCGGACGTGGCGAATTCAACCCTCTCGTGAGCAACGACACGGCTACAGGCAGACAGCGCAACCGCCGCACGCAAATCATCATCACGCCGAAGCTTGACCAGTTCATGGACTTGATTGACAAGGCTCCCGAGGACAACAACAAATAATCTTCACCACGGCACAAACTATAATCGCCACCGCGAAAGAACTTGTTCTTCGCGATGGCGATTATCGTTTAATGCCTTATAACCAATGATATTGACTACAACCGCATCAAGGCCTCAGGACTTAGTATGTGGGAGTTTTTCTTCTTAGCCGCTTTCACCTTGAACTTGTCGAAGCCCTCTCCATACACGCCTATGACATTGGTCTCCGTGACAAATGCCTTGGGGTCTATCTCGTTGATAATGCGGAAGATGGTGCTGCTTTCCTTGCGCTTGGCCATGATGAAAAGCATCTTCACGTCGTGGCCCGTGTAAAAGCCATGAGCCTCTATCACCGTGGCGCCACGATGCGGGTAGACGGCTATGCGCGAGGCTATCTCTTTATACTTGTCGGATATGATGAAAAACTGCACGCTGCTGTGCCTGATGTTCACCACCTGGTCCACGCAATACGCGGAGACAAGCAACACCACATAACCATAGATCACTTGCTCGAAGTTGTGGAACACAAGATAAGACGATGATATTATCACGATGTCGCACATCATTATGACCCTTCCAAGCGAGATGTCACGATATTTGTGCACTATTGCCGCCACGATGTCGGTGCCTCCCGTGGAACCGTTGAAAGCGAGTCCCAGGCCAACGCCGCTGCCACAGAAGATTGCTCCTATGAGACTTGCCATGAATGGCTGGTCGGCAAGCAAGTGGAGAGAGCCGGTGTTGCTCCGGGCAAAGGTGGTCAACGCCGTGAGCACGAACACGGCATAGATGGTCTTGGTGCAGAACTTCCAACCAAGGACTTTCAACGCCACGAGCAAAAGACCTGCGTTTATGACGAAATAGGTTGTTTGCACGGGGATGCCCAATGCCCAGAAAAGAAGGGAGGAGACACCAGGAACACCACTCGCCGTGATGTTGTTTGGCAAGAGGAAGACGTTCCATCCGATACAATATGCCACCATCGCCACGAAAATCATGACATAGTCGCGCCCTTCTGTAATTACTTTTGCACTGATTTTCATTAATTGCTTTTCTATAGGTAAATTTGTCGGCAAAATTAGTGAAATAAATTTTATATCATGTGCTTTTGCCAAGAATTATTTCTGTCGTCTATGGTAAGGTTAAACGTCGTCTTCGGCAAGAGCGTTCAGTGGCCAATGATCCCGAAATGCCTCAACGCGTTGCTCACGCCATCATCGTCCACGCTCGTGGTCACATAGTCGGCCACGGCTTTCACCTCCTCGTTAGCGTTGCCCATTGCCACGCCAACGCCCGCCTGCTTGATGATTGAGATGTCGTTGCCGCCATCGCCAAACGCCATGGTCTCGTCTATTCTCATGTGCTCGTGCTCCGCCATGGCAAGCAGGGCCTTACCCTTGTCGGCAGAGACATTGGTGATGTCTGTAAAGGCAGGATGCCAACGCGAGCAAATGCAATCCGTAATGCCTTCCATAACCGTTTTCTCTTCCTCGGCATCGAAAAACACGCTTATCTGGAGGATGGGCTCTTGCATGACTGTCGACATCGGGGCGAAATCAAAATCGAGGTTCAGGCCTCTCTTAAACTGCTCGGTCAACTCTTCCGAATCGTTCACGACACCTATGTGGTCGGTGCCCACTACGATGGCCGACTTATGAAGCCTGTTGGCTCCATCCAAGATTTTCCTCACCGACTCATCCGAAATCTTATGGCTATTGAAACTTGTCTGCCCTACCACGCACAGCGCTCCCGTGGTCGTGATATAACCGTCAATAAGATGTTCTATCTGGCTCAGATTGTTGATAAACAACAGAGGACGCCCCGTGGAGATATACACTTTCACCCCATTGGCTTTAGCCTGTGTCAGGGCGTCTACGGTAGACTGGGGAATCTTGTGAGTGTTGAAACTGACGAGCGTGCCGTCGATGTCGAAAAACAGATACTTAACCATAAAAACCTATCTTGTTATAACCAAATCTTTTATTACCCCTTGCTGCGTGCGCACGCGTACCTTGTGTGCCATGCCTTTCACAAACGGGAATTGCTGGAACGCCGCGAAGGTAGCGATGGCTTTGCCATCTATGGAAACAATCACGTCTCCTTGCCTGAGCCCTGCCTCGTAGTCGGCACTCCCAGGCATGACCACGCCCACCGAGGCTTTGCCGTCGTCCGTGGGGACATAGGCCGTGGTGAAAGGCTTGTTGCTCACCTTCACGCTGTCGCCTTCGTCGTAAGGTTGGAAACGAATGTAACGACGGAAACCATTGATGATTACCGAGCCGTAGCGCAACATGGACGCGCCTATCCTGCTTGAACCTTGTGTCGTCACTGCACTGACGTCAAGAAACGAGAAGTCGGACCATTTCAAGCGGTCGAGCTTCAAGAACGCCACCTCGCCGCCACGCTCCGCGCCAATGTTGCCAATGGTGAGCTTGCCTTTAACGCGTGCCTCCACTTGGCCGTTCACGTTCTTGCTCTTGTAAGCGTGCTCGTCAAACCTCTGCTTGTTCATGGTATAGAGAATGTTCGAGCCCGTGTCGAAAAGCGCCTCGTCGTAATGGCGCTTGAACGGACTCACCATGACATAAGGCACAAACCATTTCAACTTGTAATGAACGGCATAGCCTGCCTCTCCATCGAAGAAGTCGCGCCTGTCGGCAATGATCATGCGCTTGTTCCTTGTGTCTATCTTGCAGCAAAGTCCCTTGTTGATCAAGTCGAAACCTATGATGCCATCATAGTCGCGAGCCATGCCCGACGGGAACATCGACGCCACATAACCCGTGACGGTCAACTTGCCAAGCGTAAACGGCGGCAATTGCACCACACCCACGGTGTCGCTCCTGCCGGCGGCATCGCGGCTCACCACGCTTCCCAACGCCTTGAGACCTATGATGGGAGAATTAGCATACACGGTGCCCTGGCTTGAACCCGTGTCGAGGCAGAAGCGATAGACGCGACCGTTGGCGGTGGTCTTGACAAATATCTGGTTGTCTTCGACCTCTATCGGGATGGTGTCGGCAAAGTTGCGCTGCGAGAACGTGAAGCTGGTGCTGTAACCATGCGTCTGTGCATTAGCCACAACCACCAACAGCAAGGCCATCAAACAAGCAACTGAGTTTTTTACCACCTTCCCTCTATTTATGAGATTACATACCGTCTAACTCGGAGCCTTGTCAGCCGCGGCGCGTCAGCGTCCCAACCACGACTCCGGGTTGAGCTTGGCACGTTCCTTTCGAAGCTGGAACTGCAATATATGGTCGGGTCCCACGGTGCCCAGAACCTGCCTGGTAGACACTTTCTGCCCTCTGCTTACGCTCGCCGAGCTCAGGTTGGAATATACCGATATATAGGCTCCATGTCGAAGCATGACCACCACCGTGCCGGCATAGCTAAGCACTGCGCTAACCTCACCATCGTAGATGGCACGCGCCTTGCAGCCGTTGCCGCCCATGATGTTTATGCCCTTGTTGTCGAGCGTCACGCCTTTGAGTCCTGCCACATTATATTGTCCGAAATGGCTCACCACGCGGTATCCGCCCGTTATGGGCATTGGCAAACGGCCCTTGTTGGCCTCAAAGCCGTTGTTCATCATCCTGTCGAATGACGAGAAGCGTTGTTCGTCTTCCTGGTCTTGCTTAGCCTCGGCAATGTCTTTCTTTGCCCTCTCGGCATCGGCAGCCTGCTTTCTCTCGGCTGCCTCACGTGCCGCCTCAGCCTCACGAGCCGCCTGTTCTGCCGCGGCCTTCTTCGCTCTTGCCGCAGCCTCCAGTTCTTGTGCCATCCGCTTTTCCTCGGCAGCCGCCGCCTCGCGTGCCTTTCGCGCTGTCTCCTCAGCCTCGCGGGCTTTCTGTGCCGCTTGTGCCGCGGCAAGCTCTCGCTGTTTGGCCTCGGCTATGCGTCGGGCATTCTCACGCGCCGCAGCCTCTGCCGCAGCCTTCTTCCGGGCTATCTCCGCTTCGCGACGTGCCTTTGCCGCAGCCAACGCCGCAGCCTGGCGGCGTGCCTCTGCCTCAGCGCGAGCGCGCACACGGGCCACCTCTAACTCTACCTGGCGGTCAATCTCGGCGTTCAGCGCGGCATCTTTCTTGCGTTGGTCGGCGATGATGCCCTTAATGGTGCTCTGCTGTTTCTGCAGACCATTCACGATCTCTTGCTGCTGGGTCTTGTTTGCCTCAAGCTTGGCGTGTTCCTGCTGGCCTTGGTACAGAAGGTTGCTCTTCTGACCCTTTACGTTTCTCAGCTGGGCGTGCTTGGTGGCAACCTGACGCTGCTTGGCCTTCACGGCTTCGCCTTGGGCTCGCTGGTAGTTGGCATACTCGCGCACGAAACGCAAGCGGCGATACATCTGGTAGAGGTTCTTTGCCGAGAAGACAAACATAAGCTTGTCTTGCATCGTGCGATGCCGCGCCATGTAGCGCATCGACTTTATGTATTTGCTCTGCCGGTCTTTCAACTGCGCCTTCAACGTGTTGAGCTGGGAGTTGAGAATGTCTATGTTGTTGTCGATATGGTGAATGTCCTTCTCTATATCGTCAATGTTGTGCTGGCTCTTGTCTATCTCCCCGTTGATCATCATCAGCTCGTTCAGCTTCTTGCTGACATTCTCACGGTTCTCTTTCAAGGCTTTCTCCTGTTCCTTGATCTTCTTCTGGATGTCCGCCCTCTGGCTCTGCAATTTCTTTATCGACGCGTTGGAATAGGTCACCGTCGCGCCTTTCTTCGTCTTTCCCGTGCTGGCCTGCGCTTTCTTAGTGGCGTGCTTGGCCTGCGTCGTGCGTTTGGCTTTCCTTGTCGTCGCCTGCTTTTTCTTCTGCGCGAAAGCTTGCGGCATTGCCACAATCAAGGCGAGCAATATATAAACTATGTGCCTAAAACAATTGTGCTTCATTTACATGCTGAATAGTTTGGAGAAAATGTCGGTTGCCTCTATCTTCTTGTACTTTGACGAGAGTGTTGTCTCCGTGCTCCATTTCGACGATGTGGATATGTCGTCCATGTCCAAGGTCATGGTAATCCTCTGCACCTTCTTCGTGGCAGAGGTCTGAAACGAGAGTTCCTCAAACGCTGGGAACGCCTTTGCCCCTACCGCCTTGAACTTGGCGTATTTCATCGTCAGCACCGACGTGCCGTGCTGTGCCGACGTGTATGTGGCTTTCACGTCGTTGATGAGTTCAGTCTGCCGTGCCACGTTCCACACCAGGCTGAGGTTCCCGTTTTTCACGCTGACCGGTATTGTCGTCTCCGAGCCGCTGAGGTCTGCCTCAAACTTGGATATGTTGCTCTCCTCAACGCTTTTCGTGCCTGGCAAGTAGAGCTGGTTCCAGAACAAGGCTTGCAGGGCATTGAAATCCAAGCCGTTCACCTTGAGGAAATCTATCTGGTTATAGTTTTCCTTGACATACTGCTTGTGCAACCTGTCGACCACGAGCACATAGTCGGGCGTAAATTCCAACCGTCCCACCTCTGTGCGCAACAATGGCATGAAGAGCTGCAACCTTATCATCTGGTCCTTGCGCATGTGCAGGCTTCCCGGCACCGACACGTCCTTGCCGCCCATCGAGGCGGTGAAGTCCAAGTCGGCAACGATGTCCTGCGCGTCAACCTTCTTGTCGTTGACCCTTTCCACGAAGGCAAAGGTCGATTGTGTCGCGGCGGCTTCAGTTTTCTCCGCCTTTGGCAAGTTTGACAACGTTTTATCCTTCACCATCGCCTTTTTCGAGCCACAAGCCGTGAGAAGCAACATGGCGGAAACGACGACTATTCCAAGTCTAGATTTCTTCATCACTTCGATTTCTTTCTGTAAAGTCTTATTTTCTTTTCCAACGCCTTGGCGTCGCCTCCCAGCTTCACGGCCTTCTCACAAAACGAGGCGGCAGAGTCGTAGTTGCCCAAGGCGGCATAGATGTCTGCCGCGTGCTCGTAGAGCGTGTTCGACTTGGTGCTGTCGGAAACGAATTTCAGCGTCTGGTCAATGTATATCTTTGCGTCGGCATATCTGCCGAGCTTATACAACACCCATGCGTAGGTGTCGAGATAAGTGGCATTTTTAGGCTCTGCGGCAACGACCTTGGCGCTCATCTTCTCAGCCTTGTCGAGGTCCACGCCGTCAACGCTCAGGAAGTAGGCGTAGTTGTTGAGCGTCCCCAGATTGTTGGGATCGTATTGCAGGCAACTGTCGTAAGCTGCATAAGCCTCTTTCTTCATGCCGCTGGCAGAATAGATTTCCCCCATGACGGAGTATATCTCCGACACTATCGCCGTGTTGCTTTGGTCGTTGATAAACGCCGTGCCCTTCCGCAAGGCGTCGAGGGCTCCCTTGTCGTCTTTAAGATAATAGCGCGACAGGCCCGTGAAGAAATAGAACGGCAGGTAGTCGGGATTGTAGAGCATGCCAGGCTCGCTGAGCGAGGCTATCTCCTTCCAGTCTTGCGATGACCACTTGTCTTGTATGAGTTGCAGCCTTGCCCCCGCGTTGTCGGGCTGCAAGCTGATCAATTGCGCGAGGGCGTTGTCGATAGAGTCTTTCGGGAATTTCTTCAGGCTGTAATACGCTGCCTTCAGCTGCGCCACGGTGGTGTCGCGTGGCACCACGGCTTGCACTTTCCCGAAGAGGCTGACAACATTGGTGGAGTCGCCACCCGTCTTCTCGTTTTGCTGTATGGCGTTGCGCAGGAATTGCACGCGCGTCTCTTGCGGTGTCTCCTTGCCAAAAAGCAGGCGGTTCATCATGTCGTTGGCAAGTGAGTCTTGTCCAGTGCCGTTGTAATAATCGTAGAGGCAACTCTGCGCCATGGCGTTGTCGGGCTCGCTCTTCAGCACCCCTGAATATATGCCGTATGCCTCCTGTTGCCGCTTGTGCTGCATGAGCCAGTTGCCGAGCATGAGCTTGAAGCTGGGGTCGTTGGGGTGAGAGTCTGCCAACGCCTTCAAGGTGTTGTAAGCACCCTTCTCGTCGCCCTTCATCTCGTATGCGTTCATGCGCATCAACGAGAGCTGGTCGTTCTCGCCGTCCATTTCCTCCAGGCGGTTGATGGCATCAAGCATCTTGTCGTATTCCTTCTGCCGGCTATACAGTTGCACCAACACGGCCACCACGTCGTCGCGGTCGCGATGCCCCTGGTACAGTTTCTCGTAGGTTTCTATCGCCTTGTCGAAATAGCCCATGCCCAAGCACATCTGGGCAAGCCGCTCTTGATAAGTGTCGTTGTTTGGCTCTAGCGCCGCCGCGGCCTGCAAGTCGCGGAGCGCACGGTTGGCACTGTCCTTGTCGGCGAAGAAATCGGCGCGCATGAAACGTGCCACCGCCGAGCGGGGGTTTATCTTCAGGCAAGAGTCGATAAGCATCATGGACGAGTCGGCGTTGCCTTTCTCGCGCTGCCGCAGCGCGGAGAGGAAACGCTCGCCGAAGAGGCTGTCCTGCTCATAGCTCAGCGTGTCGGGGTTGACACCCTCCGCCTTCGCCTTCTTGTTTCCAGGCGCCGACGACACCGCTGCCACATGGCAAAGCACTGCCGCCACGACGACGAGGAGGATGTGTAAGCCACGTTTTCTCATCATTTCACTCCCGTATGACCGTAACCGCCTTCGCCGCGCTCGGTCTCGTCGAGCACTTCCACTTCTTCCCACTCCACCGTCTCGTGCTTTGCGATGACCATCTGCGCCACACGCTCGCCGGCGTTGATGACGAAGTCCTCATTGGAGAGGTTCACGAGCAGCACCTTCAACTCGCCGCGGTAGTCGGAGTCTATGGTGCCAGGGGTGTTGAGCACGGTGATGCCATGCTTCAGCGCGAGACCGCTGCGGGGGCGCACTTGTGCCTCGTAGCCTTGTGGTAGCTCGATGCGGAGGCCTGTGGGCACGAGACTACGCTCCATGGGATGGAGCGTGATGGGCGACTCTATGTCGGCACGGAGATCCATTCCCGCGCTTTGACTTGTGGCATATGCCGGAAGAGGTTGGCGGCCGGCGTTTACAACTTTTACTTTCTCCATAATAATGCAAAATTACGCAATTCCGTACATATAATTTAATTTTATTTATTAAAAAGACGAAAAGCCACAAAATAAGCGTAACTTTGCCGGAAAAGCATCAAGAGCAATATCTTAGGAGCAACTTCTATGAACTGGCAACAACTCATAAGCAACAAGCGTTTCGGACAGGAGGAGCGACATCAGCTCCGCCACGACGACCGCTCCGAGTTCAAGCGCGACGGCGACCGCCTCATTTATTCGGCACCCTTCCGCCGCCTGCAAAACAAGACGCAGGTGTTTCCTCTGCCCGGAAGCATTTTCGTGCACAACCGCCTCACCCACTCCATCGAGGTGTCGTCGCTCGGCAAGAGCCTTGGCGACGACGTGGCACGGCGGCTTACCGACAAGCATCCCGAGCTGAGAAACACACTGTTTGAGGAGATCGGCACCATTGTGCAAACGGCAGGTCTTGCCCACGACATGGGCAACCCGCCCTTCGGCCACTCTGGCGAGAAAGCCATCCAGACTTTCTTCACCGAGGACAGCGGCAAGTCGCTGAAAGGCGAGGTGTCGGCTTCTTTTTGGGACGACATCACCCATTTCGAGGGCAACGCCAACGCCTTCAGGCTGCTCACCCATCAATTCTCGGGCAGAAGGCGCGGCGGGTTTGTCATGACCTATTCCACGCTTGCCTCAGTGGTGAAATACCCTCGCGCGAGCAGTCTTGCCGGAGGGCACGGCAAGTTCGGCTTCTTCACCTCGGAGGCTTCCTCCTACGAGAAGATAGCCAACGAGCTGGGCATCACGCGGCTGTCGGCACAGGGCGAGCCGTTGCTATACGCCAGGCACCCTCTGGTGTACCTCATGGAGGCAGCCGACGACATCTGTTATGAGATAATGGACATCGAGGACTCGCACAAGCTCCGCATACTCTCTTTCGAGGAGACTCGCGACTTGCTCCTCGGCTTCTTCGACGAGGAAACCAAGAAAGGCATATTGGAAAGGCTCGCCGACGACGGCGTGACCGATGAGAACGAGCAGGTGGTGTATTTCCGCGCCTGCGCGGTGGGCAAGCTGGAACATGAATGCGTGGAGGCGTTTGTCGCCAACGAGGAAAAAATCTTGGAAGGCACGCTCACGGGAAGTCTCATCGACCACATTGCCGAGCCACAACGCGAGGCTTACCAACGATGCGTGAAGACATCGTACAAGAAAATATACCACGCCAAGCCCGTGCTCGACATAGAGCTTAGCGGTTACAAGATAATGGACACGCTCATGCGCACGTTCATCGAGGCGGCAGCGCATCCCGAGAGATTCCACTCGCAACAACTCATCAACCGCTTCTCATCGCAATACGACATCCACAGCGACGACCTTGAGACTCGCATCATGGCGGTGCTCGACTATATAAGCGGCATGACCGATGTCTACGCGCTTGACATATACCAGAAAATCAGCGGAATAGCGCTACCTATAGTATAACGCTCTACTTGTTTTTTATGGCTTCCTGTTGAATCGTGTGGAAGTATTTCTTTCTCATATTTTATTTTTTCACACGGATTCAAAAGATTTTAAAGATTGCTACGCCGCAAGCGGCTACGCGGAGGTTAACAAACGATATGCAGGGGCGGGCCCTGTGCCCGTCCGCAACCCGAAAGGCGAAGGGAGGTTAAAAAACGATATGCAGGGGCGGGCCCTGTGCCCGTCCGCAACCCGAAAGGCGAAGGGAGGTTAAAAAACGATATGCAGGGGCGGGCCCTGTGCCCGTCCGCAACCCGAAAGGCGAAGGGAGGTTAAAAAAAGGTATGCGTAATCGGCGAAGCCGACATCTTTATCAACATACACCCTTCTTTATTGGCCCCGGCTCTGGCATTTTCAGCGCCTCGGGGTGCTCCGTCACGAACGTGTTGATATGGCGGACGCGTTTCTCCTCGAAAATCTCGTCCACGGCAATGAGGATGCCGCTTTCCTCCACCTCGCCAAACTCGTGGTTCACCGCCGTGCCGAAAAACCTCATGGTGGGGCTCAGGTTCATGTAGGCGTTGACAAGGGGCGGGATGTTGTATCCAAGCTCGCGCACCTGGTGGTTGAGGAGACGGTAGTCGCGCTTGAAGTCAGTCTCACAAAACAGGCTTCTCAGCTCTTCCTCGGGAGTGTCGAGCTGCACCGCGTCCATGGGGACGGCAAGGTGCTCGTTGTCGCCGAAGTGCTTGCGGAGGAAATAGAGTATCATGTCGCGGCCACGACGCACGAAAGACGGGTACATCGTCATCTTGCCAAGGAAATACCTGCAACGCGGATTTATCACGGTGAGCGCTCCCAAGCCATCCCAAAGGTTGTCGAGGGCGAAGATGCTCTTCGAGTTCTTCCTCACGTTTTGGTATTCGAGCGACACGAACGAGCGGCCCAGCTCCACCGTGTAAGGCGCGTAGTCGCGCATGAACTCCTCGGAGAAGCGATACATGTGGCTCATGGCAAGATTGGGCTGGCCGTCGGCTTTCCTCTGCCAGTCCTCGCCAAAGAGGTAGCGGTAGCCGCCTATGACCTCCTCTGCCTCAGGGTTCCACACTATGAGTTGCTTGCAACCATTGGGCATGGTGTCGAACTCGTCGATGTCCACGCTTTTCCCAGTGCCACCACCAGCCGTGCGGAATGCTATCTCGCGGAGCCTGCCCACCTCCTGCATGAGATGAGGAGCCTCTGCGGCCTGGAAAATGTAAATCTCGTTGTGGCTCTTGTTAGTCGTGCGGAGGCGACGCTCAGGAGTCAGCTCACTTTTCAACTTTTCCTTACTGATGGGTTGGATAATCTCTTCTTCCATAGTTGCTTTTATTGTTTTCGGCTACTCTGCCCTAAGCCCTGCCGGGCCTGCTTGTTCATAAACTTTGTCTTCCACCCAGACAGCCCAGTCCTTAGGCTTGCGGCTCTTGTCGAAAGTCTGCCAAGGTATAGGCTTGCCTATCACCACGCGGAATGGCTTGTGGCGGTTGCGGTACATCTCGTCGACGAGGAAGAGCATGGCGATATTAACCTTTATCCCCAACCTCTTCTGCCAACGCGCTATGCGGTAGAAGCGCGAGGAGTTGTGACCGCTGAAATAGATTGGCACCACGTCGCGCTGGTATCGCACGCTCTTCGACACGAACGTCTTCTTCCAGGGGATGTCGTGAATGCGACCGTCGATGATGCGGGAGTTGAGACCCGCCGGGAACATCATGATGTGGTTGTCGCTGTCGAAAGCCGACTCCACGGCATCGGCGAGCCCCGCACCATTGCGGCCTGTCTTGTTGATTCCCACGCACACCGGACGCAATCCCGGGAGGAACATCAACAAGTCGTTGACCAGATACCGGAACTTGCCGTCGTAGTGCCTGCCGATGATCGAGCCCAGGCACACGCCGTCTTGACCGCCGAGCGGATGGTTGCTCACGAAGATGTAGCGTCGCCCGTCGTTCTTGTCGGGAAGGTTCTCCTCGCCTTCGATGGTGAGCCTCATGTCGAGATACTTCACACACTCCTCAAGCCACTCGGTGCCTTCCTGCCCCCGATGCTCGTAAAGGAAAGCGTTGACCTCGTCCTCATGAATGAGACGGCGAAGCCACGCCACGAGAAAACGTGGCACGTATCGAGCCTTATTGCCCATCTTGCTGCGCAATATTCCCTCTAAATCGATTGTCTTAACTATGCTTTTCTCAGTCATAACAAAACCACGTGCAAAAATACCAAATATTTTTTATTTACTTTCATTTCAAAAGCAAAAAATGCGAGGAAATATTTTCAGGGCCACAACCGCAAGGGTTCATTGACACTGGCGACACGGCTCACGGGCGCGGATGCCACCGCCGACCGAAAACGCCCCAAAAGGCACCCCTTCGACATAGCACTGGAAAGTCATCGGCATAGCACTGGAATCTACTCGGCTTTTCAGTGCTATGCCGATGACTTTCCAGTGCTATGTCGGGAGGGCGCTAAAACACCCCTCGCGAGCTGCCGTTCACGCGCCTCATCCTTGTCGGCGGCGTTTTCCGCCTAATGCTGGCAAAATGTAATACAGTTTTACCAATAAGCACATTTTTGAAAAAAAGTGGGGAAAAGTGGCGCGAAGTGGGGGAAAATGCGTAACTTTGAACTCCCAATACACTTAATATGTGTGCGAATGCGTTTTTTAGGCAACATAGAAGCGAAAACCGATGCTAAGGGCAGGGCTTTTCTCCCTGCCCAGTTTCGCAAGGTGCTGGCGGCATCTGGCGAGAGCACGCTCGTGCTTCGCAAAGACGTGTTCGAGAACCTGCTGGTGCTCTACCCGGTGAGTGTGTGGGACGAACTGGCGGACTCCATGCGACGCAAGCTGTCGAGATGGGACCGTCGCCAACAAATGGCATACCGCACCTTCGTGAGCAGCGTCGCGGAACTGACAATAGACGCGAGCGGCCGAATCCTCATTCCGCGCGGCTTCCTCGACATGGCAGGCATAAGCCAGTCGATACGTTTCGTGGGAATGGGCGACACCATCGAGGTATGGCCTGCCGACAACATGGAGACTATGAACAAGGACGACTTCAGCAACGTGCTTGAAGAAGCAATGAAAGCAGAGGAAAAATGACCGACACCACTATAGCATATCACATTCCCGTCTTGCTCAAGGAGAGCATCGACGGTCTCGCCATCAATCCCGACGGCGTGTACGTAGACGTGACCTTTGGCGGAGGCGGACACTCAAGGGAGATTCTCAGCCGCCTTGGCGACAACGGCCACCTGTTCAGCTTCGACCAGGACGCCGACGCCGCAAACAACATCGTGGACGACCCAAGGTTCACGTTTGTGCATTCCAACTTCCGCTGGCTGAGCAACTGGATGCGCTATTACGGCGTGGAGCACATCGACGGGCTCCTTGCCGACCTTGGCGTGTCGAGCCACCACTTCGACGCCGCCGAGCGAGGCTTCTCGTTCAGGTATGACGCGCCTCTCGACATGCGCATGAACCGCGAGGGCGGGAAGACCGCCGCCGACATAGTGAACGACGACACCGAGGAACACCTCGCCGACATATTCTATCTCTACGGCGAGTTGCGCCGGGCACGCCAGATAGCCTCCGCCATAGTGAAGGCTCGCGCGCGAAAGCCCATACTCACCACCAACGACTTCCTGCAAGTGGTGGACCCTCTCTTCCGCCGCGAGAAAGAGAAAAAAGACATGGCACGGCTCTTTCAGGCTCTGCGCATAGAGGTGAACCACGAGATGCAGGCACTCAACGAGATGCTGACCTCCGCCACGCAGCTGCTCGGCACGGGCGGCAGGCTGAGCGTCATCACCTACCACTCGCTTGAAGACCGCATGGTGAAAAACATCATGAAAAGCGGCAACGTGAACGGCAAGGTCGAGGAAGACCCTGTCTACGGGAGAAAGGCAAGCCCATACAACCTGGTAAACAACAAGGTAATAGTGCCCACCGACGAGGAGGTGGAGAGAAACCCCCGCAGCCGAAGCGCGAAACTCAGGATTGCGGAGAAAAAGTGAAGAACGAAGAGGGAAGAGTGAAGAACGAAGAGTGAAGAACGAAGAGTGAAGAATGAGGAGCGAGGAGGAAAAAACGAAGAATGAAGAAAGATTCGACCATCAACAATAACGACGAGAACACGACGAAGCCCATCGACGACACCGCCGCCGATGACGGGTTGTCGTTTTCAAAGGTCATAGAAGAGCAAGCCACGGAAGGCGAGGCTCCAATGTCGAGAACCTTCTCGCTGAGGAAGATTCTTGGCGGCGACCTGCTGAACACGGCGTTCGTGCGCAGGCAAGTGCTGCTGTTCTTGCTCATATCACTGTTCGTGGTGATATACATAGCCAACAGGTACTCTTGCCAGCAAGACATAATACAAATCGACGCGCTTCAAAAGGAATTGAAAGACGCCAAGTACAAGGCCCTGTCGAGCAACAGCAAGCTGACGGAGGAGAGCCGGCAATCCAATGTCCTGGAGATGCTCAAGAACAACAAGGACAGCACGCTGAAGATGCCAACGCAGCCACCTTACATAATAACTGTACCCGACAAATGAGCAAGTTCAACTATAAGAAGATAATGCCACGCTTCAACTTCTTGGCTGCGTTGCTGGTGCTTGCCGCAGTGGCGGTAATAGGCCGCGCCGTCTACATCATGACGGCGAAGAAGACGTATTGGATGAAGGTGGCAAGCCGCGTGAGGCAAGACAGCGTGAGAACGCAACCCACGCGCGGCAACATCCTTTCGTGCGACGGGCAGCTCCTCGCCTCGTCGCTGCCAGAGTTCAAGATCTACATGGACTTCCAGCAGCTCCACGAGTCAAAACACGGCGACTCGCTTTGGCACGCAAAGCTCGACAGCATCTGCCTGGGACTGCACCACATCTTCCCGGAGCAGAGCGCCCGGCAGTTTAAGGCACATCTACAGAAAGGCTACAACAAGCGGCGAGAGTCGGGGAAGCACAAGGGCGAGAGGGTGCGCAACTGGGTGATATGGCCCAAGCGCATCGACTACAACACCTACAGCCAGGTGCGCGACCTGCCCCTGTTCCGATTGGGCAACAACAAGAGCGGATTCCACTTTGACGAGCTCAACGCCCGCGAGAACCCCTACGGCTCGCTCGCCAAGCGCACGATAGGCGACGTGCTGCTCACCGAAGAGGGCGGACGCTCGGCACGCTACGGACTGGAGTTGAGCTACGACTCGCTGCTGAAAGGCGCCTATGGCACCATAAGCAGGCAAAAGGTGCTCGGGAAATACCTCAGCATAACAAACCGCGCGCCCATCAACGGCTGCGACATCATGACAACAATCGACGTGAGCATGCAAGACCTTGCCGAGAGGGCGCTCGTGAAGAAGCTTGAGGAGATCGACGGAAGCGTGGGAGTGGCGATAGTGATGGAAGTGGCGACGGGCGACATTAAGGCCATAGTCAACATGGAGAAATGCAACGACGGCAGGTTTCGCGAGATACAAAGCCACGCCTTCAGCGACTTGATGGAACCCGGCTCGGTGTTCAAGACAGCATCGGTGATGACGGCGCTTGAGGACGGCAAGTGCGACACGACATTCCAGATACCCACTGGCAACGGTATATGGCACATCTACGGTCGCGACATGAAAGACAGCCACTGGAGAAGCGGCGGCTACGGCAACATATCCCTGGGGCGCGCCATGGAGCTGAGCTCCAACATCGGCGTGAGTTACGTAATAGACAAGTTTTACCACAACAACCCCGAGGCGTTCGTGCGCGGGATTTACCGCACGGGCATAGACGGGACAGGCGTGAAGATACCCATCGTGGGTCACGCCAAGCCGTCGATAAGGATGCCCAAGAAGAACAAGCGCGGCGAGTGGATAAACTGGAGCAACACCGCCCTGCCATGGATGAGCATTGGCTACGAGACATTGATACCGCCAATCTACACCCTCACCTTCTACAACGCCATAGCCAACAATGGCCGCATGATGCAACCACGGTTCGTGAAAAGCGCCATCAAGGACGGCGACACCATAGCCACGTTCCCGCCAGAGGTGGTCAGCGGCAAGGATCACATCGCCTCCGACAAGACATTGCGCATAATGCAAGACCTGCTGCACAGGGTGGTGCTCAACGGCACGGGCAAGAAGGCCAACAGCCCAAACTACTGGGTTTGCGGCAAGACCGGCACTGCCATGATAGCCAGTAACGGCAACTATCGCGGCACCGCACACAGCCTGCTCTCGTTTGCAGGATGGTTCGGACAGAAAGACAGGCCATATTACAGCTGCATTGTCTGCATACAAAAATACGGTCTGCCGGCCTACGGATGGATGAGCAGCGAGGTGTTCAAGGAAATAGCCGACGGCATAATGGCGAAATACGTCAGATACAGCGTGAGCGACGCACGCGACGCCGACTCGCGAATGATTCCCGACGTGAAGGCGGGCAACATTCTCTCTGCCGACTTCGTGTTATCCTCGCTCGGCATATCGACCTACTCCAATTATCCTATCAAGGAGAATGAGACACAGCCCGTGTGGGGCGTGGCGGAACGGAGGCGAGGCAGCGTGAAACTGATTGAGGACAAGACAAGACGGCAACGCGTCATGCCCGACGTCAGAGGCATGGGAGCGCGCGACGCGGTGTTCCTCGCCGAGTCGAGCGGAGTGAAATGCACAATAAAGGGACGCGGAAAGGTGACCCAGCAAAGCATTGAACCCGGAAGGAAAGTGGGCAAGGGACAGAAGTGCGTGCTCACGCTCGAATAGAAAAAACACAAACGGAGAACAAACAAAAGACATATACAACTATGAAACTGCAGGAACTTTTGAAGAACATCAAGCCGCTCCGCATCGAGGGCAGCGCTGATGTAGACATCACGGGGGTAAACATCGACTCGCGCAAGATTAAGGATGGACACCTTTTCGTGGCCATGAAAGGCACGCAGACTGACGGGCACAAGTTCATACCCAAAGCGCTGGAACTCGGCGCCAAGGCGGTGCTTTGCGAGGACATGCCAGAGCAAATCGCCAACGACGTGACCTACGTGCAAGTGGAAAGCACGGAAGACGCGGTGGGCAAGGTGGCAACACTTTTCCATGGCGACCCAACAAAGCACTTGATACTCGTGGGAGTGACCGGCACAAACGGCAAGACTACAATCGCCACATTATTATATAATATGTTTCGCGAGTTCGGCTACCGTTGTGGCCTTCTCTCCACTGTGTGCAACTATATCGACGGCAAGCCAATACCGACCGACCACACCACTCCCGACCCGATAGAGCTCAACGAGCTCCTGGACGAGATGGTAAAGGCCGGATGCCAATACGCCTTCATGGAATGCTCGTCGCACGCCATACACCAAAAGCGCATTGGCGGACTGAAATTCGCAGGAGGCATATTCACCAACCTCACGCGCGACCACCTCGACTACCACAAGACTTTCGAGAACTACCGCGACGCCAAGAAGGCGTTCTTCGACGGGCTGCCCAAGTCGGCATTCGCCATCACCAACGCCGACGATAAGAACGGCATGGTAATGGTGCAGAACACCAAGGCCACCGTCAAGACATACTCAATACGCCAGATGGCAGACTTCCGTGCCCACATCATAGAGATGCACTTTGCCGGAATGTACCTTGAAGTGGACGGACACGAGGTCGGCGTGCAGTTTATCGGCAAGTTCAACGTCTCCAACCTCCTCGCCGTCTACGCCGCCGCCCGCATGCTGGGCAAGGAGCCAGAGGAGATTCTGGTGACGCTGAGCAAGCTCCACAGCGTGAGCGGCCGTCTGGAGCCAATATCCTCTCCCACAGGCATCACCGCCATCGTGGACTACGCCCACACGCCCGACGCCCTTGAGAACGTGCTCAACGCCATACACGAGGTGCTCAACGGAAAGGGACACGTCATAACGGTGTGCGGAGCCGGAGGCAACCGCGACCACGGCAAGCGACCGCTCATGGCACAAGAGGCGGTGAAGCAGAGCGACAAGGTGATCATCACAAGCGACAACCCAAGGTTCGAGGAGCCACAGGCCATCATCGACGACATGGTGGCTGGGCTCGACAAGGAGCAGATGAAGAAGGTGGTAACCATCGTGGACCGCAAGGAGGCCATAAAGACGGCATGCATGATGGCGCAGAAAGGCGACGTGGTGCTCGTGGCAGGAAAAGGCCACGAGAACTACCAAGAGGTAAAGGGCGTGAAGCATCATTTCGACGACAAGGAGGTGCTGCACGACATTTTCAATAACTAAGCAAAAGCAACAAACAAAATAGCCCATATAGACAGCCATGCCTATATGGACTATAATCATTGACTACAGAAAATGTTGTACTATCTTTTTCGTTTTCTTGAGCAATTTGGCATATCAGGCTCAGGAATGTGGGGCTACATCTCGTTCAGGGCGCTCTTGGCGCTCATCCTGTCGCTCGTAATCTCGGCATGGTTTGGCGAGAGGTTTATCAAGTTCCTCAAGAAGAAACAGATCACGGAAACCCAGCGCGACGCCAAGATCGACCCCTATGGAGTGAAGAAGATCGGTGTGCCGTCGATGGGAGGCGTCATCATCATCGTCTCCATACTCATACCCGTGCTCCTGCTCGGACGACTGAGGAACATCTACCTCATCCTGATGATTGTCACCACGCTGTGGCTCGGATTTCTCGGTGGGCTCGACGACTTCATCAAGATCTTCCGCCGCAACAAGGAGGGGTTGAAGGGCTTGTACAAGATCATTGGGCAGGTGTCTATCGGCTTGATCGTAGGGTTGACCCTGTGGATGTCGCCCGACGTGAAGATGAACGAGAACCTCACCGTGAGCCGGCAAAACGGCCAGGAAGTGGTGGTGAAACACCGCACCGTGGCCCACAAGTCGCTGAAGACCACCATACCTTTCGTGAAAGGCCACAACCTCGACTACTCTAAGATAATGTCGTTTTGCGGCAAATACAAGACGGCGGCAGGCTGGATACTGTTCGTGGTGATGACCATCCTAGTGGTGACGGCGGTGAGCAACGGCGCGAACCTCAACGACGGCATGGACGGCATGTGCGCCGGCAACTCGGCGATAATAGGCGTGGCATTGGGCATACTGGCCTACGTCAGCTCGCACATCCAATTCGCCGCCTACCTCAACATAATGTATATCCCCGGCACCCAAGAGCTCGTGGTGTTCCTGTGCGCGTTCATAGGCGCGCTGATAGGATTCCTGTGGTACAACGCATATCCCGCGCAAGTGTTCATGGGCGACACGGGCAGCCTCACCATAGGCGGCATCATCGGCGTGTGTGCCATCATCATCCACAAGGAGCTGTTGTTGCCGATACTCTGCGGAATATTCTTCGTGGAGAGCCTATCGGTGATAGTGCAGGTGTGGTATTACAAGCTTGGCAAGCGGCGCGGCATAAAGCAACGCATATTCAAGCGCACGCCAATACACGACAACTTCCGCGTGACGCCAGAGCAGCTCGACCCGGAATGCAAGTATCTCATAAAGAGCCCACGCTCGGCAAAGCACGAGGCAAAAATAACCATAAGGTTCTGGATCGTGACCATCATCCTGGCGGCATTGACAATCATCACATTGAAGATAAGATAAACTGATAATAAAATGAAACGCATAGTAGTCTTAGGCGCGGGGGAAAGCGGCGCAGGAGCCGCTGTCCTGGCGAAGAAAAAAGGTTTCGACGTGTTCGTTTCCGACATGTCAAAGATAAAGGACAACTATAAGAAGATGCTCGACGACCACGGCATTGAGTGGGAGGAAGGGCACCATACGGAGGAGAAGATCCTGAACGCCGACGAGGTGATAAAGAGCCCTGGCATACCAAAGGAAACCCCCATGATACAGAAAATCATGAAGCAGGGCACGCATATCATCAGCGAGATTGAATTCGCCGGACGATACACCAACTCGAAGATGATTTGCATAACGGGCTCCAACGGCAAGACAACGACGACTTCGCTGATATACCACATCTTCAAGAAGGCAGGCTACGACACCGGACTTGCCGGGAACATCGGCCGCAGCCTCGCGCTGCAAGTGGCGGAAGACCCGCACGAGTACTACGTGATAGAGCTGAGCTCGTTTCAGCTCGACGACATGTACAACTTCCACGCCAACATAGCCATCTTGCTCAACATAACCCCCGACCACCTCGACAGGTACGACTTCAAGTTTGAGAACTACGCCGACGCCAAGATGCGCATAACGCAGAACCAGACCGCCGACGACAGCTTCATCTTCTGGAACGACGACCCAGTGATAAAGCAAGAGATGGAGAAGTTTGACATCCACGCCGTGCTGTGCCCGTTCTCCGAAATCAAGGAAGAGGCATCGGTGGCTTACATAGAGCAAGGGGAATACAAGATTGAATACCCCACCCCGTTCAACATGGAGCAGGAAGCCTTGTCTCTGACCGGCAAGCACAACCTCTACAACAGCCTTGCCGCCGGTCTCGCCGCCAACATAAGCGGCATAAAGAAAGACGTGATACGCAAGAGCCTCAGCGACTTCCCTGGCGTGGAACACCGTTTGGAGAAGGTGTGCAAGGTTGGCGGCGTGCAATATGTCAACGACTCGAAGGCCACCAACGTGGATGCCTGCTGGTATGCCCTGGAAAGCATGCGCACGCCAACCATCCTCATAATTGGAGGCAAGGACAAAGGCAACGACTATCACCACATCTTCGACTTGGTGAAGAAGAAGTGCGTGGGGCTCGTGTACCTTGGCGCGGACAACACCAAGTTGCACCAGAACTTCGACTCCCTGGGCATCCCCGTTCGCGACACCCACAGCATGGCCGACTGCGTGAAAGCTTGCTATGAGATGGCAAAGCCCGGTGACACCGTGCTGCTGTCGCCGTGCTGCGCCTCGTTTGACCTGTTCAAGAACATGGAAGACAGAGGCGAACAGTTCAAGACGTTAGTGAGAAACCTGTAAAGGAATGTTTGTAAGACAAAAATGAGCAAACGAATAAGTGGTATTTTCAAAGGCGACAAGGTCATCTGGATGGTGTTCTTCTTCCTTTGCATCATCAGCGCGGTGGAGGTGTTCTCTGCCCTGTCGTCGTTGACGTATAAGACAGGAGACTACATCAGCCCTATGATAAGGCACTTGGGGCTCTTGCTCTTGGGCATATTCTTCATGATTGTCACCTTGAACATACCGTGCCGGTACTTCAAGTTGGCAACGCCGTTTCTGATCATCGGTTGCGTCCTGGCATTAATATGTGCCGACTTCTTTGGTCAGAGCATCAACGGTGCCGGGCGATGGCTGTCTATCCTTGGAATAAAATTCCAACCGTCGGAGATAGCCAAAGGCACCATGGTGCTCGCCACGGCGCAGATTCTCAGCGCCATGCAGACCGACCGAGGAGCCGACAGGCACGCCTGCCACTACATCCTCATCATCTGGTTTATGCTTGTGCCCCTCATCTTCATCGAGAACCTGTCGACGGCAGCACTGCTCAGCGCGACAATATTCTTGATGATGATCATCGGGCACGTGCCGGTGAGACAACTCCTGCGCATTGTGGTTGTAGTTGTCGGCGCAATCATCTTGAGCGTGATGGCCATATTCGCGATAGGCGACGACAAAGACGTTGACAACGGCAACAAGACCTACACCGAGATGGTGGCAAAAGACGGCAAGGTGGTCGAGGGCAACCAAAGGCACGGGCTGTTGCACCGCATGGACACGTGGAAAGCCAGAATCAAGAAGTTCAAGCCCCACGAATACATACCGCCAGAGAAAGTGGACCTCGACAAAGACGCGCAAACGTCATACGCCAACATAGCCATAGCCTCAAGCAACTTCATAGGCAAGGGACCTGGCAACAGCGAGGAGCGCGACTTCCTGCCTCAGGCGTTCTCCGACTACATCTACGCCATCATAATAGAAGAGACAGGTATATTCGGCGCGTTCTTCGTGGCATTGCTTTACATCACCCTGCTCTTCCGCGTGGGCATCATTGCCAACCGATGCGAGAACAACTTCCCTGCCTTCCTCATCATGGGATTAGGGCTGATGATCGTGATACAGGCGTTGTTCAACATGTGCGTGGCAGTGGGTCTTGTGCCCGTGACAGGACAACCGCTACCACTCATCAGCAGAGGAGGAACGTCTACGGTAATCAACTGCATTTACATGGGAATGATACTCAGCGTGAGCCGCACGGCAAGAAAAAACACTGACTATGGCACGAAGAGCGCCATGATTGTGTCGATAGCGCCCAAAATGGCAGACAACACTAAGGGAAATAATTTAGGCGAAGAATAGTCACGATAAGAAAAAAAATGATTACTTTTGCCAAAAATGTACTAAAATGGAAAAAGAGCTAAGAGTCATCGTCAGCGGAGGAGGAACTGGTGGACACATATTCCCAGCCATCAGCATTGCCAACGCCATCAAGGCGAAGCATCCAGAAGCAAAGATTCTGTTTATAGGAGCCTTGGGACGCATGGAGATGCAACGCGTCCCACAGGCTGGCTACGAGATAAAGGGCTTGCCCGTGAAAGGACTTGTCCGCCCAATCTATTCGCTGAAGAATGTCATCGTTGGCATTGACTTCATCAGGAGCAAGTTCATGGCAAAGCGCATTGTGCGCAAGTTCAAGCCCGACGTGGCAGTGGGAGTTGGCGGATACGCCAGCGCCGCCGCGCTCGACGCCGCTCACGCATTGGGCGTGCCATGCCTCATACAGGAGCAAAACTCCTACGCCGGCAAGACAAACAAGTTGCTCGCCAACGGAGCGAAGAAGATTTGCGTGGCATACAACGGCATGGAGAGATTCTTCCCAGCCGACAAGATAATAATGACCGGCAACCCGGTGAGGCAGAACGTGGTCAACGACAACATCTCTAAGCAAGAGGCAAGGAAGAAGTTCGGGCTCGCCCCCGACAAGAAAACAATATTGCTCGTTGGCGGAAGCCTTGGCGCGAGAACCATCAACGACAGCATGAGGCTTCACCTGCAAGAGGTGAAGGACGCCAACGTGCAATTCATCTGGCAAACAGGAAAGTACTACAACGCCGAGATGAATAAGGCGGTGAGCGATTTCGGCGATATTCCCAACCTGAAGGTTCTCGACTTCATTACCGACATGGGCGCAGCATACAACGCCGCTGACCTCGTGATAAGCCGTGCCGGAGCAAGCTCAATCAGCGAGTTCTGTCTTATAGGCAAGCCAGTGATACTGGTGCCAAGCCCCAACGTGGCAGAGGATCACCAGACGAAGAATGCCATGGCACTCGTCAACAAAGACGCGGCCATATACGTGAAAGACGCTGAAGCACCCGAAGCGTTGCTCAAGCGGGCATTGACTATAGTCAACAACGACGAAAAGCTCAAGTCGCTGAGCGAGAACATCAAGAAGCTCGGCTTGCCCAACTCAGCCGACGTCATTGCCGACGAGGTGCTTAAACTCGTTCGTTGAACACTATAACAAGAAACAAGACACGAAGTAACAAGGAATTATCGAAATGGAACTGAAGGACATTAAGTCAGTATACTTTATTGGTGCCGGCGGCATAGGCATGAGCGCAATAGAAAGATATTTCACACACCGCGGGGCTGTGGTGGCAGGTTATGACCGCACGCCATCCAACCTCACACGCCAGTTGGAGAAGGAGGGCATACTCATTCACTACGACGAGAACGTGGAAGAAATACCGCATGCTTGCAAGGACAAGGCTTCGTGTCTCGTCGTATACACGCCAGCCATCCCTGCCACACACAAGGAGCTCAACTGGTTCCGCGACAATGGCTTTGAGGTGCAAAAGCGCGCGCAAGTGCTCGGAATGCTCACTCGCACGCACAAAGGACTGTGCGTGGCTGGAACGCATGGAAAGACAACGACTTCGACCATGTGCGCACATATCATGCACCAAAGCCACGTTGACTGCAACGCCTTCCTCGGAGGCATAGCAAAGAACTATGGCACCAACTACATTCTTTCAGACACCAGCGACAACGTGGTCATAGAAGCCGACGAGTTTGACCGCTCGTTCCATTGGCTTCGCCCATGGATGACAGTCATCACCTCGACAGATCCCGACCATCTCGACATATATGGCACGAAAGAGGCTTACTTGGAGAGCTTCAGACACTACACCGAGCTCATACAGCCAGGGGGCGCACTCATAATCCACACCGACCTGGAAATGAAGGCTAACGTGCAGGAAAGCGTCAAGACGTATACTTACAGTCGCGACAAGGGCGACTTCCATGCCGAGAACATCGTCATCGAAGACGGGGAGATAACGTTCGACTTCATCTCGCCAAAGGGCAACATCACGGGCGTGAAGCTCGGGCAGCCCGTGCCTATCAACATTGAGAACGGCGTTGCCGCAATGGCGTTGGCACAGCTCAACGGCTGCACGGACGAAGAGATCAAGTACGGCATGGAAACATATCACGGCGTGGAACGTCGGTTCGACTTCAAGATTCGGGACAACCGCCACGTGCTGCTCTCCGACTATGGCCATCACCCAAAGGAGATACTCCAATGCGCCAAGAGCCTGCGGGAGATCTACCCAACCCGCAAGATCACCGCAATCTTCCAGCCGCACCTCTACACCCGCACACGCGACTTCTACAAAGACTTCGCCGACGCGCTGAGCCATTTCGACGAGGTGATACTCACGGAGATTTACCCGGCACGCGAACAACCAATAACTGGCGTGACGTCAAAGCTCATCTACGACAACCTCAAGGCCAACGTGGAGAAGAGCGTCATAAACAAAGCCGACGTGCTGGAACTCGTTAAAAGCCGCGACTTTGATGTCCTCGTGACATTGGGAGCTGGCGATCTCGACAACATGGTGCCAGAGATAGAGAAGATAATAAAGGAAAAATAAAAAGAAAATACACACAACCACTACACCGGATGCGCGTAAACTGGAAAAAGACATTGCTCGTTGGCTGCGACTTGGTCTTAGGGGCCTATATCGTTGTAGCCATGACGGCTTTCAATAAGCCCGACGGCGAAACCATCACCTGCGAGCAAGTGGACATCAACATCCAGGACGAGGCTGTCAACGGGTTTATCTCTCCGAAGGAGATTAAAAACAGGCTCATGAAAAACGACCTGTACCCCTTGAAAAAGACGTTCAAGGAGATCGACACAAGAGAGATAGAGGGAACACTCCGCCAAAGTCCGTTCATCAAGAACGCACAATGCTACAAGACGCAGGACGGGCATGTGTGGATAACACTCACACAGCGAATGCCCACACTGCACATAATGGCAGACAATGGCGATGATTATTACCTCGACGATGACCACCGCATCATGCCCAACTCCCACTACACAAGCAACCTTATCATTGCTTCGGGACGAATAGACAGATGGTTCGCGCGCAACTATGTTTCCTACCTTGCCGACGCGATAATGGCAAACGAGTTTTGGCAAAATCAAGTGGAACAGATAAACGTGCTCCCTGATGGCGGAGTGGAACTCATACCACGAGTAGGCGACAACATCATCTATTTGGGTCAACTACCCCAAACGAAACTGATCGCGCAAAGGAAGCAACTTGTCACCGACTTCGCGAACCAGAAAATGGACGAACTGGAGAAGTTCTACAAATATGGCCTGTCGCAGGCAGGGTGGAACAAGTATTCCTACATAAACGTGGAATTTGACAACCAGATTATTTGCAAGAAAAAGAGAAAAGAATAAAGTAGACATACTCCAATGGCAGAATTTACAGTAGCAATAGAGTTAGGATCATCAAAGATCACTGGCATAGCAGGCAGGAAGAATACAGACGGCAGCATAAGCGTTCTTGCCATTGCTCAGGAGAACGGCGAGGCGTGCATACGCAACGGCGTGGTCCGCAACATAGAGAAAACGGTGCAAGCCCTTTCCAACATTATAAAGAAGTTGGAGGCTACACTAAAAACACACATCGCGCATGTCTACGTGGGCTTTGGTGGGCAATCTATCATGGGCGTGAAGAACACCAACGTCAGGGAGCTATCCACAGAGAGCGAGGTGACACAGGACATGATAAACGAACTCATGGATGCCAACAGAAGCATGCAATATCCCGACAAGCAAATCCTTGACGCAGTGACATTGGAATATAAGGTCGACAACCAGTATCAAGCTGAGCCGCCTGTTGGAGTGCCATGCAAACGGTTGGAAGGCAACTTCCTCAACATACTATGCCGCAGGGAGTTCTACAGGAGGCTTAAAAAATGCTTCGACCAAGCCAACATAAGCATACTCGACATGTACATCTCGCCTCTCGCCCTTGCCGACAGCGTGCTGACCGACGCGGAGAAGAGGGGCGGGTGCGCGCTCATTGACTTGGGTGCCGACACGACAACAGTTAGTATCTTCCACCGCAACATCTTAAGAAAGCTTTCCGTAATACCATTGGGAAGCGCGAATATAACAAAAGACATTGCCTCGCTGCAGATAGAAGAGGGCGATGCCGAGAGGATGAAACTCAAATACGCGAGTGCCTTTACCGACGGGAACGACATTGACACTACAAAACATTACGCCATCGAATCGGACAGATACATAGAGATGAGCAAATACGTAGAGATAGTCGAGGCGCGCACAAGGGAAATCATAGAAAACGTGAAGAGCCTCATCCCTGACGAATACTCAGAGAAACTCTTGGGCGGCATAATCCTCACAGGTGGTGGCAGCAACATGAACAACATAGAACGGGCGTTCAGACTCTATACTCATACGGAGAAAATAAGAACCGTGAAATTTGTCAACGACACGATCAAGTCAAGCAATCCATTGGTCAACGCCAAAGACGGAAGGCTATGCACTGTGCTCGCGATCTTGTCCAAAGGCGACCAAAACTGCGCTGGCAATGACATAACAAGCAACCTGTTTGAAAACATGCAAACACAGGCTTCAGCACAAACTGGCCAAACAGCCAACGCGCAGGCGGCAAATGGCAGGATAATTGACGACGCGGCAAAAGCTAGTGCACAAGACAAGGCAAAGGTCGAAGACCAGATTAAAGCGGAAGCCAGCGCACAAAAAGAGCAAGACGCCAAGCCAAAGCAGCCGCACAAGATTTGGAATAAACTAGGCGACTTCTTCAAGAAAATGACAGATCCAGAAGTCGAATAAACACATAAAACACAGACTGGAAGGAAAAATGGCAGACAACAACATACAAAATACAGATACTCAGAAGGCGTCAATACTCGACTTTGGCGATCCAAACAAGGAAAACAGCATAATCAAAGTGATTGGCGTAGGTGGCGGTGGCGGAAATGCCGTCAACCACATGTATCGCGAAGGCATTCACGACGTGTCGTTCGTGCTATGCAATACTGACGCGCAAGCTCTCAACGACTCACCCGTGCCAGCTCATTTGCAACTTGGAAGTGAAGGACTTGGAGCCGGCAACAGGCCCGAGCGTGCCCGCCAAGCCGCGATGGACACCATCGATAAGATTAAAAGTATGCTCAACGATGGCACCAAGATGGCATTTATCACTGCCGGAATGGGAGGTGGCACCGGTACCGGCGCAGCTCCCGTGATAGCGCAAGTGAGCAAGGACATGGGCATTCTGACCGTCGGAATCGTCACCATCCCCTTCCGTTTCGAAGGCTACAAGAAGATCAACCAAGCCCTCGATGGTGTTGAGGAAATGGCAAAGCATGTCGACGCGTTGCTCGTTATAAACAATGAGCGTCTACGTCAAATCTACCCTGAGCTTCCACTCGTGGACGCTTTCGGCAAGGCCGACGACACCCTTAGCGTGGCGGCAAAGAGCATAGCCGAGATTATAACAACCCACGGACTCATCAACCTTGACTTCAACGACGTTAAAACCGTGTTGAAAGACGGTGGTGTGGCAATCATGAGCACAGGCTACGGCGAAGGAGAGGAACGCGTAAAGAAAGCCATAGAAGACGCGCTCAACTCACCCTTGCTCAACGACAACAACGTGTTCAATTCCAAGAAGATACTCCTATCGATTGGCTTCTCAAGTGAGAAGAAGGAGAACCAAGGCTTCATGATGGAAGAAATGAACTATGTCAACGACTTCATGGAAAAGTTTGGAGAAGACTTCGAAATCAAGTGGGGAGTCTCCATCAACCCTGACTTGGGGAAGAAAGTAAAAGTCACCATCCTTGCCACAGGATTCGGCGTTGAGGATGTGGAGCCCGACGAGGATAGAAGACGTCGCAACAAAGAGCGCAAAAGCCACAATCAGGAAGATGAGAACACAAAGATAAAGCGCCAGGAGAGAATGGAGCATTATTATGGTGGCGACGGCAACAATTCACAACGAAAACGTCGACCGAACATATATATATTCCGTCCCGAAGACCTCGACAACGATGACGTAATCCTCGCTGTGGAAAGTTCGCCTACCTACAAGCGCACGTCACAAACACTGGAGGAAATAAGGAAACAAAGCTGCGCCAGCACGGGTGAAGAAAAAGTGGAAGACAATGGCGAGGCACAACCATGTGTAATCAGCTTTGCATAGATGGCTTAATCAGAATAGTTCCCTCAATACTTCCAACGAGCGCAACACTGGAAAATTCGGCACGTGAAGGCGGTAATACGCCATGATAACGTCCAAGCAACGATTACGGTCGTCGCGGCTCATACGGAAAAGACGCATGTTATCGAAATTCATCCGCGTGAGAAGCAAGATGCGACGCGAATCATCAGGATTGAGATAATCCGGATGGGACGGACACGCCATGGCAAAACTACCGTCACGCAAGTCGAACCATGAGCCATCACTATAACCGTCCAGATTGGGGTAAAAACCAATAAAGAGGGAGACGTGAATCATAAAGACAAGATGGAAATTAGCAAAACCGTCCACGGCATTGTCGAGCCACAGCAAGCTCTTCTCCGTGAACTCTTCAAGCTGGTTTCCATCTTGTTCGCATTTAGTGGCATACATGAGAAACTCCGCCAAGAACAATCCAATGGACAACTTGTAGGCATGGAAAGGTATTGATACAAAAGGACGAGACATGCGTACATCCTTTATTCGCTGAAGCTCCTTGTTGGGACGATAATCGAAAACAACATCAAGCAGCGTCAGAGGCTGAAACAATTGTTTTTTTATCTTTCCCCTATTCGTCTTCGACAAACCACACGCAAACGACACCCTGCCAACACTCGCCGTCAGCATGTCCACAATCATCCTAGAATCACCATATCTAACGGCTCGAAGCACTATGGCCTTGGTCTTAACTTCCATATTTGTTGCAAATATAAGAAAAATCGAGCATTTAAAGAAAATTATTGCCAGAAAATTTTGCCACATAATAAAAAAGCAGTAACTTTGCACCCGCTTATGAAGAGCGATGGTCCATTCGTCTATCGGTTAGGACGAGAGATTTTCATTCTCTAAAGAGCAGTTCGACTCTGCTATGGACTACTTCTCTTTTGACAATATTACACTGAAATAATAAAGAATAAAGATAAAGATGGCAAATCACAAATCGTCGATCAAGAGGATCCGTCAGACCAAGGTCCGCACTTTACACAACAAATACTATGCGAAGACTATGCGCAACGCAGTGCGCAAGCTCCGCGCTACCACTGATAAGGACGAGGCTGTCAAGCTCTACCCTTCAGTGCAGAAGATGCTCGACAAGTTGGCTAAAACCAACATCATCCATGCAAACAAGGCCGCAAACTTAAAGTCAAGCCTTGCAGCCCACATCAGCAAGCTTGGCTAAGCCGCAGCTTGCATAAAGAAAGGAAAAAAACTCTTAAGCCGCTTCTCCGCAAGGAAAAGCGGCTTCTTTTTGTTCTTTTTTGTCACATTTTATTAGCTTGATTATCTTTTTTTTTAGTACCTTTGCAAGGTAAAACAAGCTCATAAAAATGGCAGAGAATCAACATCCTGAAGATAATTATTCAGCCTCCAATATCCAAGTTTTGGAAGGCTTGGAAGCCGTGCGCAAACGTCCGGCAATGTACATCGGCGACATATCCGAAAAAGGACTCCACCACCTCATCAACGAGACAGTGGACAACTGTATCGACGAGGCTATGGCAGGCTACTGCACAGAAGTGGAAGTGACCTTGAACGCCGACGGAAGTTGCACCGTTGAAGACAACGGTCGAGGAATACCTGTGGACGAGCACAAGAAGCTCCACAAGTCTGCCCTCGAAGTTGTAATGACAGTGTTGCACGCTGGTGGCAAGTTCGACAAGAACTCGTATAAGGTTTCCGGCGGTCTGCACGGCGTGGGCGTGAGTTGCGTCAACGCTCTCTCCACCCACATGATGGCACAAGTCTTCCGCGACGGTCATATCTATCAGCAGGAATATGAGAAAGGAAAGCCTCTTTACGCCGTGAAGGTTATCGGCGAGACCACTAAGCGCGGCACGCGCCAGCAGTTCTGGCCAGACCCGACGATTTTCTCTACCGTCAATTTCCAGTGGGACATCGTCTCACGTCGCATGCGCGAGCTCGCTTACTTGAACGCAGGCGTAAAGATAACTCTCACCGACCTTCGCCCCGACCCGGAAACAGGCAAGACACGCCAAGAAGTGTTCCATGCCAAGGATGGCCTCAAGGAGTTCGTGAAATACATCGACCGCCATCGTCAGCATCTCTTCGACGACGTAATATATCTCAAGACTGAGAAACAAGGCGTGCCTATCGAGATAGCCATAATGTACAACACCGACTACTCAGAAAACCTGCACTCCTATGTCAACAACATCAACACCATAGAAGGCGGCACACACGTCACGGGCTTCCGCATGGCGCTCACACGCGTATTGAAGAATTACGCTGACACCGACCAGCAGATAAAGAAGCAGATTGAGAAGGCAAAGATCGAGGTCGCAGGAGAAGACTTCCGCGAAGGTCTCACGGCGGTTATCAGCATCAAGGTTGCAGAACCTCAGTTTGAGGGTCAGACAAAGACAAAGCTTGGCAACAGCGAGGTGTCAGGAGCCGTAAACCAGGCCGTTGGCGAAGCGTTGACCGACTACCTGGAGGAGCATCCCGACGAGGCGCATAAGATTTGCGAGAAGGTCATCCTTGCTGCCACGGCACGTATCGCGGCACGCAAGGCACGCGAAAGCGTACAGCGCAAGACCGTTATGGGCGGCAGTGGACTGCCTGGCAAGCTCGCCGACTGCTCCAACAAAGACCCGAAAGACTGCGAGATATTCCTTGTCGAGGGCGACTCGGCAGGCGGCTCGGCAAAGCAAGGCCGCGACCGCTATACACAAGCCATTCTGCCTCTGCGAGGAAAGATTCTCAACGTGGAAAAAGTGCAGTGGCACCGTGTGTTCGAGGCAGAGTCGGTGATGAATATCATCCAGAGCATCGGCGTGCGCTTCGGTGTAGAGGGTGAAGACGACCGCGAGGCGAATATAGACAAGTTGCGCTACGACAAGATCATCATCATGACCGATGCCGATGTCGATGGCTCACACATCGACACACTTATCATGACTCTCTTCTTCCGCTTCATGCCTAAGGTCATAGAGGAAGGACACCTCTACATTGCCACTCCCCCACTCTACAAGTGCACATATAAGAACAAGGTCTCACAATACTGCTACAACGAGCAGCAACGTCAGGCATTCCTCGACAAGTACGGCAACGGGCAAGAGGGCACGAGCATCCACACCCAGCGTTACAAAGGTCTTGGTGAGATGAATCCTGGTCAGTTGTGGGAGACCACAATGGACCCAAAGACCAGACTCTTGAAGCAAGTGACCATTGAGAACGCTGCCCAAGCCGACGAGATATTCTCCATGCTTATGGGCGACGACGTAGAACCACGCCGCGAGTTCATCGAGGAGAATGCCGCTTACGCCAACATTGACGCATAAGCTCAAAAAGACAAGAAGACAAGTAAAACTCCGGGCACGTCACGTGCCCAACATATATCAACGAGGGAAGATTTAAGATGGAATATGACACCAAGAAGAAGAACATTCATGTTCGATGGGTCTCCGTCTTAAATCTTCTTTTTTTATTTGTCTTTTGCCAAGCCTTTGCCATGGCCTCCGACTTCAACACCCCCTGGATATTCTCGCGACAAACAGACAGCCTTTCACGCGTATTCTTCCGGAAGACATTCCTCTCGCAGGGCATGCCACGTCAAGCGAAGCTCACCGTTACCACCACGGGTTACTGCAAAGTGTATGTCAACGAATGCAAGATAGGCACGGCGCCTTACATGCCTCTGCGACATGAGAACGACACTGACGCGGTGAAGCTGACTTTCGACATCACGCCTTACATGAGAGGCGACAGCAACGTAGTGACAGTGCTCTATTCACCTTTGCCAAACCATACCGTGAAAACGCAAAAGCAGATAGCCATAAACCTCTATGGCACCGACTGCGAGCAACGTGACTTCTGTGTGCGATCAGACGCGTCATGGCTTTGCCGCGAATCATATTCTAGGATGATGCCAAACGGAACAGAGGTTATAGACGGAAGGAAGCGTGACACGCAATGGAAAGCAGCGACGATCTACGACAACGCACAGTGGGTACGTGCCGAGGAAGCAAAAGACACCACCACGTCAAGATATGCCAAAGAGACGTGGTTGCCAAAGATAAACCATGTTGACACGTGGTACGAAGACAGCATCCACGACAATATCATCCTGCCTCCCGATGCCTTCTATGGTTTCTTCAGGGCAACGCTGAGAGGAGCAAAAAGAGGCGAGAGAATAAAGTTCGGCAACCTTCTTTACATCTGCAACGGCAATTTAGACGAACAGGCTTTCCCAGAATTCGGGGCAGATTATATAAGAGGCATCAACGTCTCGGGCAAGGCAAACAGAATAACCACCCTTGAGATGATAAACATAGGTAAACAAAATCCATCATTTTACCACTGACTATGAAGACGAAAAATGAAATGCAGTCTATCACGATAGAGAGTGTAAAACAAGTCGCAACTTGCCAATGCCTTGGCAATGACCTCGCGCTCATCGACGAGTGCCATTCAGTAATTTTCCCCGTCGAGGCGAAACGTCTCGAATGTTTTTCATTCGCCTTTTGCGACAAAGGTTACGTGAAATACAAAGTAGACACCATCCCGCAGACCGTAACGGCGGGCAACTGCCTCATCGTAAGCGCCGGACAGGTAGTCGACGACGTGAAGATAAGCGAGGACTACGAAGGCCGCGTGGTCTTCATCTCGCAGCAGTATGTGCAGGAAGTGCTAACGGGTATGCATGGCTTGTCTTCCATCTTCTTGTTCTCGCGCCTTCATCCAGTGTTCAGCATGAACCGCGACGAGGCACGCAACATCCTTAGCTTCTACCTGCTCATCAGACAAAAAATAGGCGAGACGGGTCACAGGTTCCGCCGCGACACCGTGAAGGCTCTTATCCAAGCTTTTCTCTACGACGCTGGCAATATCTTCTGGAAGGTGTTCGACAACGAGGAGGGAAAAAGCACACGCAACGAGGAGATTTTCATGCAATTCATCGGCATGGTAGAGAAACACTTCAAATCGGAGCGTCGCGTCACTTGGTATGCCTTGCAGCTGCATATGACACCAAAGCACCTTTCCGAGACAATAAAGAAGGTGAGCCGACAAACCCCAGGCGAATGGATCGACAACTATGTCATGCTCGAACTCAGGGTCTTGCTGAAAAACAGCACGTTGTCCATAAAGGAAATATCCGAGAAAATGCACTTCCCCAACCAGAGCTTCTTGGGAAAATATTTCAAGCAGCACACTGGATTATCGCCCAAGGAATATCGCAACAATTAACTTGCCCTTGACTGAAAAAAGCCATGGCTTTGCGTCCACGCGGCCATGGCTTGTTGATTCATTCCAAGACTTGCGACGCGACCTCTTCCAACTCTTTATACCAAGCCTCACCAAAACGCTGAACGAGAGGTCCTTTAAGGAACTGATAGACTCGCATGCCTAATTTCTGTCCGAGCGTCACCGCGTCGCGGCACACATCCCATCGGTTATAGTTGATGCCGACGAGGCCCATATTGAACTGCTTCTCGCGAATTGGGTACAAGGCACAAGAGATGGGTTTACACCACTTGGTTCGACCTTCGCGAAAAGCGCGCTCAAAGGCGCACAGACAACAGTGGGGTATGGTTGAACCGTCGTTGAAGTCCTTGATGTCGTGATAACAAGTAAAGACGCAATCTTTTTTGCCCACAATGCTCGTCACGAGTTCGCCGTCGTTGTCGGTATATGCCACTCCCTGCTTGTCTATCACGCTTTGCGCTGATGCCGAGAGTTCGCCCCACACGGCATCAAGGTTTTCTTCCATCGCGGCTATCTCATCGATGGTTACGGGAGCGCCCGCGTCGCCCTCAATGCAACAAACGCCCTTGCATTTCGACAAGTCGCAGCAAAAACACTCCGTGATGATGTCGGGCGAAACCAACACGTTGCCTATCTGTAAAATATGAAGTTCTTTCATCGTCACCAATCTATCTCTGTCTCGCCATTTGCCTTTAGATACTCATTACACCTTGAGAACTGGTGTTGCCCGAACCATCCTCCACGGTTGGCGGAGAGCGGTGAAGGATGCACCGACTCGAGTATCATGTTCTTGCCTTGGTCTATGAAGCCTCGCTTGCTCCTCGCGAAGCCTCCCCAAAGCATGTAAACTATATGTTCCCGATGTGCCGACAACGCCTTGATGGCAGCATCCGTGAAGAAGCTCCAACCCAATCTCTGATGGCTGTTGGCAAGATGCGCCCTTACGGTGAGCGTGGCATTGAGCAGAAGAACGCCCTGACGTGCCCAGCGCGTCAAGTCGCCATCTGCAGGGACGGGCTTGCCGAGGTCCGATTGAATCTCCTTGAAGATGTTGACAAGCGATGGCGGCATCATCGTGCCTTTTGGCACTGAGAAGCTAAGCCCCATGGCCTGGCCAGGCTCATGGTAAGGATCTTGCCCTATTATCACGACCTTCACCTTGTCGAAAGGCGTCAGGTTGAAAGCATTGAATATGAGCTGTCCCGGAGGGTAACAAGTCGTGGCCTTGTATTCTTGCCTCACGGCGTCGGTGAGTTGCTTGAAGTAGGCAGCGTCAAACTCCGGCTGCAAATACTCCTTCCACGATGGTTCTATCTGTACGTTCATAAGCGAGATTTTTAGCGTGTCTTGGCGAAGAAATCTGCGGCATAGCGTCCCATTTCCTTATATCCTGCCGCGTTGGGATGCAGGCTGTCGGCAAGGCAAAGCTCCTTGCGAATGGCTGTCGGCACCTTGGGGTCACGCATGAGCGCGTCGAAATCGATGAAGCCGTCGGCCACCTTTTGCGTCCTTATCCATTGGTTCACTATGCGCCTGCCCTCCTCATGGTCGGCACTGTAATATGAGCTGCCGCGCATGGGCAATATCGTGGCGAGGTAAACCTTCTTGTGCTTCTGGTGGCATTTCTCTATCATGTTCCTGTATTCCATTATGAGGTTGTAAGCCGTTGCCACAGCGTAGCGACTGGTACCGAGGTCGTTGATGCCCTCAAAAATCACCACGTCGGAAACGCCATGTTGCTCCATTATGTCACGGTCGAAGCGCGCCTTCGCCGCCTCGCCATAACCGCTGTTGGTGAGCACGCGGTTGTTGCCTATGCCAAGGTTGAGCACTCCCCATTGCAAGGCTATGCTCTTCTTGTTTTCCGCTTTCAGCCTTTCTTCCTCCTTCTGCCTATAGGGGCCGTTGAGCCAATAGCTCATCTCGTCTGGCCAACGGTTGTGCTGGTCTGTCGTGGCACCCTTGCCGTCGGTTATGCTGTTGCCTATTATGGCTATGCCACGCATGTTGTTTGCCATCACCTCAAGGGCAGCTATATTAAACCATTTCTCATACTTGAACGCCTTCGAGAAATCCGCCTCTGGCGTACTCACGCCTTTCAATATATAGCTCGTCGTGCGCGACCCCATGTGCACTGTTGGCAACTTGGGAGCTGTCTCATAATTCAGCGTTATGGCAATCTTCTCCAATGGTCTGAGGTCAAACACCAACGCGTCTGAGAAAAGACTCTTGCCTGGCTGGATAGTAACGCCTTCCTTTCCGCTGAACTTAAAATACCGGGCAGTCTTGGCTTCTATACGTGAGGAATCGAGCGAATGGGCTATGTAAACACTGCGAAGCGTCAACGGTTCCGTTGACAAAACGTTGCTCAACTGCAGCCTGATGGTCTTGCCTCCTGCTGACACTTTCACTATTTGCCTCACCGAGCGGTCGCTCATCTGGTTATTGTAAGGCATGAAAGCCTTTACGGGCACTTGCATCGCCGTGGCCCACGTTCCCTTCCACTCACCTATTACCGTGCTGAAGGCCAGATGCCTCGCCTCGACGTAAAAAGGCAAGTACAACATTAAGAAAAGCAGCAATTTGCGCATCATATCGGCTGCAAAGTTACTGCTTTTCCTATATATATTAGCAAAAAAGTTTCTTTTCTTACTTTGCTATCTTCTTACCGCCAACGATGTATATACCATGAGGAAGCGTTTGCAAGTTATCGCCGACTCGTTTTCCGTCGAGGGTGTATACCGCGTTGTCTGTCTTGCGAACGCCTGTGCCCACCTTTTTAATTCCTGTAGACGTGTTCGATTTCTCACGTCTCACCACCACGTCGTCGAGGAAGAAACGCTTCGACGGCACAAAGGTTATGGTGCACCTGCCCGAGCCTTTCACGCGCAGGGTGTATTCCGTCCATTCGCCTTTTTTCATCGTTAGGTTGCCGTTGTCCAAAAGCTCAACGCCGGCGCCACTCACGGATACAGCAAGGCTCGTGCCGTCGTTTGTGGCATTCCAGCCTGCCGCGCGAAAAGTGATGACAGCCGTGTCGCCCTGGAGGGTGAATGCCGGCGATATCACGGTTCCCGAACTTGCTTGGCTGGAGTTTCCGAACCTTGCGCACTTGTTGCCACCATACATATAGTTGCCCAAGAGACCATCAATATGTTTCCAGCCATTGTTGTCGGGCGTGAAAACCGCGAAGGCCACGTTGCCGCTGAACGATCCGTCGTTGCCGCCCGTTCCGGCGCAACTGTCAAATGTCTCCTTGAATATTATCGAATCGCCAGTCTCCTTGTTCTCGGTTGCCGCCCAGCCAAAGGAGAACGCCATGGTGCCATCCGCGTTCTGAGCTATGTCGCAGACGCGGCTGTGCATCAGGTATGTGCCGTCCGTGTTGGCGTTCCAAACCGTAGCCGCAGGACTTGAACTGTCGGTCAGGCTGTCGAGGCCAGCGTAAGGATAAGCGGCGTTGTATCCCACCTCAAGGTTGTTGGCATGGAAAATGGTGATGCGTTGGTGAGTGTTGTACGATGGCGTTGTGCTGCCTTCCGCATAATAGCCTCCATTGGTGGAGTTCACAGCGTTCCAGTCCCAAATGTCCTTGTCGTAGTCAATATGCTCAATCAGGAAGCCGCTACCTGGGAGATACTTGTCGTAGCTCTTCTTCTGACGGTTCTCAAGGATGTAATACTCGTTCCTGTTGCCCTTGTTGTATATGATATAGGTCTGCCCCATGTCGACGAGTGGCGCCATGTCATTGACCGTGGTAGCCTTGTCGAGCTCCACGGGCACTGTCCATCCGCACACCATCTTCTCGTAACCCGAATAGCCTGCGGGCACGTAGCCGTCGCCGTTGTATGAACCATAATCCATCAAGTCCCAAGCTCCCATGCCGAAGTTGGTGCCGCCCGTCGTGGTGTCGTACATGTCGGGGAAGCCCATGCAGTGGGAGAACTCGTGGCAGAACGTGCCGATGCCCGACAGGGTCTTGTCGTTGTTGAGCTCCGAGGCGCAAGCGTAGGTGTTTATCGTCACGCCATCGAGGGTCAGCTCTTCATTGTAGTTGGCGAGGTTGTCCATGTGCGGCCAGATGAGGTATGAGTTGCCGGTGGTGTCGTGCTCGCCGTTACCTGCATACACCACGAACACCTCCTCTACCTCACCGTCGCCATCCCAGTCGTATTTTGAGAAGTCGACGCTTTCGTCCACCGCCTGGCAAGCCTCCCTCACCATCTCCGTGGCGCGTTTGTCGTTGCCGTATGAGTCGTTCTGGCCATAATAGCTGTAGCCATGCGACAGGGTTACGGGACCTGCCACGTCGAAATCGAGAAGGAACTGGCCGCCGCTCTGCGCCTTGAAATAATCGCTTATCGAACCTTGGAAATTGTTCTCGCTATAGTTCTCCTCGTTGGCAATGCGAGTATATAATGTCTGCGTATCGCCAAACTTTGTCGTATTGAACTTCGTGTCGGAGAAATTCACCAAGATTATAAGTCCATGACGTTGACCTTTAAACTTGTCTGTATTCCCATTCGCCGCGGCTTGCTGCCTTGCCTTATTCGCTGCCTTGCGTTTCGCTGCCGCCAGCCGTCTTGCGGCCATTCTGCTTCTCACCTCAGCCAACAATGCCTGTGGCTCCACGGCAGTCCCTTTTCCGAGACTGTCTACCGCGAAGCAGCTGCCGTCTTCCGCTTGCCACCAATGGGCATGCTCGTCACCGCAAAGTTGTGCCTTCACCGTAACGCCGTTTTTCAACTCTAAAGTCCGCCACACTCCACGCTTGGCAGGCACGGCAAAAGAGCACACCACCAGCATCAGAAGAGATGCCAGGCAAACTAAACGCCTTTTCATCATATCAATCTTCTTTTTTCCATTCCTCAATGCATCTCTTCTCAAGCGAGAAGTTGACACCCACCTTGATGAGTTTTCTATTGTCAAGCGCGAATGGCTGAGCATAACCTTTCTCGTCAATTTGCCTCAACGCGTCGTCCGCACTGCCATTGAGCTTGAACTCGAAGATGTAAACATAGTCGTTCGTCTTCACCGTCATGTCCATGCGGCCATTGCTCGTCTCACGCTCTACCTCGGTATAGAAACCAAGCATTCGGGCGATGAGATAGAAGGCATTCTGGAAATACAACTCGCTGTCGCCAACAACCTTATAGTCGGTGTCGGCAAGCATGGTCGCCATCCGACGCATGAAGTCGTCTACACGCCCCATTTCCAAGTCATGTATAAAATTACCTATGAAGAATGCTGA
>CAVKWN010000005.1:0-63263 GCA_963660075.1 Lachnospiraceae bacterium | reverse complement strand
GGCCCATGTTGAGATATATCATGCGATACTTGTTGTTGGTCCACACCACGGGGAAGTCGCCGCTCTTCACCACGTCCTTTATGCCGAAGGGATAGTTCTTTGGCGATATGGACTGCAGCACCGTGACATCCTTGTTCTTCCTTGGCGACACGCTCCACTGGTAAAACTCCGATGGCGGAGCCACGTAGCTCTTAGGCAGGTTCTTGGTCACGGGATGGTTGTTGGTGTCCACGTCCACCAAGGCGCACTGCGGCGGCCAGTTGTTGCACAGGAACGCGCCACATCCCAGGAACTCGTTGTACCACGGCCACTTGGTGTTGGCATCGTTGTAGGCCGACGCGTGGAATCCCATCCATCCGCCACCGTCCTCCATGTACTTTTGGAACGCCTCGCGGTCGTCCTGCCTCATGGGCGAGAAGTTGAGCCACACCACGATGTCATACTGCGACAGGTAGTTGATGTAGCGATGGAAGTCTGTCGTCGTCTCATAGAGGAAGCCCTCGCCATACGACAGCTTGTTGAAGAAGTTGAGCGCGTCCTTGTCGAACTGCACGTGCGCCTCCTCGGCAGACGGGTCCCACACAAGCAGCGCGCGGAAACGCGGTGCCTTGGCATAGTTGGCAGGATAAGAAGAGGACTGCGCGGAAGACACGATAGAGACGAGCAACGTAAAGACCAACAAAATAAAGAAACGTCTTATTCTCATATATTAAAATATTACCGTACAAAGTTAACTAAAATCCTTAAACCAACTATTCCGTCCATCCTGGATTTTGCGTGAGGTTTCCGTGAGAACGGTCTATCTCGCTTTGATCAATCGGGAAATACCTGTATTTTTCCGTCCATCCCTTGTCGCCAAGTATTTCCGTGCCCTTGTCAAACCTGAGAATATCGAACCACCGTTGCATCTCATCAATAAACTCAAAGCCACGCTCTTCGAAAATCTTGCCCAGGGCTTCTTGCTTGCCAAGCGCAGTGAGGTTTATCCTGTGGTTCTTGTCTTGGAAGGCACGGTCGCGAATTTGGTCGAACCATCCTTGGGCTTCCGCGTTGACGGTACCGTTCACGCGCTCGTATAGTTCCGTCGCAAGCAAAAGCACGTCGGCGTACCTATAAAAACGGAAAGACGCTGAGTAGTTGTACAATGGGTTCACGTCTGAAGCACTTTCCTTGCGCGGTTGGTATTTATAATGTCCCATACCTTCCCAAGCCTCTTGTGCGCTACTGATTTGGAACTTACTGTCGGCATCAAACTTGCCTTCTTTTGCGAGAACTTCCACTTTCTTTGCCTCATCGTCCCACAGGATGACCGTGCCTTCCCTTCTGGTGTCACCTTCCGCGAAAAGGCTGTACACATGGCTATTCATTGTATTTTGGCCATAACCCTCACACAAGCCTCCCTCATCGGCACTCCTCGGGTCTACGATATTTCTTCCGCCAACCGACCTGCATATCGGGTTTCCCTCACCAGTGTTGTTACCAGCGAAAGCCACTTCATAAATAGACTCAGAGCCCCATTCGCCTGCTTTCCACCAGAGATCCTTATAGTTTGGCAAAAGACTGTAGCGACCGCTTTCGATTATGGATTTCATGTCGGCCAAAGCCTGAGGATAACGAGACTCATCCCTCTGGAAGAGTATTATCTTGGCGCGCAAGACCAACGCCGCGTCCTTGCATACCCTGCCCTGTGGCGTGGAGGAGCGTTCGGGCAGACAATTTATAACATCATCCGAGAGGTCTTCCAACATGAAGTCGTACACCTCTTGGCGCGTGCCCTTGTGCACGTTGTACATCTCGTCAGGAGTCATGGTTTTAGTAATCAATGGTATTTCCTCATACCCCATCCAAAGGTAATCATAGAACAGGGCACGATAGAAACGCGCCTCGGCCAATATCTTGTTGGCGTAATTCTTGTCCACCCTCGCCCCTTGCATATGATCAATAAGCTGGTTGGCGGCAACAACGCCATTGTAAAGCCCGAAATCCCATTCGTTCCACCAGGAGCCATAGCCCCAGGCCCCAAAGCACGTAGCTGGCGTGTATGAGAAGTGATCCCATTTGGTCTTGTAAGACCCCTCTCCAATGCCGCCTCCAGTTTCAGACTCATCAGAGAGCAGGGAAGAGTATGACCATACTTCCATGAGGCGCGTTTGCACCTCGTCCATCACGGCATACAAAGCCTTGTTCATGTCGTCCTCTGTCTTGTAAAACTCCGACTCGGAGATTTGCGTCCTTGGCTCTGTCTCAAGGAAATCGCCGCATGATAAGACTGAACAAGGCCAAGGAGCTCTTGGCCTCCCACGCGTTCACGGTGAGCGAGGTCGCCGCGAGGGTTGGGTTCTCCGACCCGAAATATTTCTCCACTTGTTTCAAGAAGCAATTTGGAACAAGCCCGTCAAAACTTTAATCCCATATCATCATGAACACATTCATCGGAGTAGTTCTTGAAGGAACGAGAATCGTCATAGCCGAAGTGACTCCCGAGGGGAACATCCTTCATACCAAGTCATACCAGTCAGCTTTCTTCAACCAGGAAAGCGCGTTGAACATGATTGTGGACTCTCTCCACGATTTTGAGCAGAACCAAGGATGGAAAGAACGGCCTTGCGCCATAGGCGTGGGACTCATAGGGCGCGTGGATTCCGTCAATGGCGTTTGGTTCCAAATGGATCCCGACAGGGCGCATGCCATCAATTTCACGAATGCCATAAGCCGGGAGTTTCACATGCCATGCTTCATCGACAACGACGTGAAATGTGGGGCAAACGCCGTGAGAAAATGGGGGCATGGCAAGAACACCAAGAATTTCATATACCTATATGTCGGCACTGGCATCGCGGCAAGCATCGTGTCGAATGGCTTGATGCTGCGTGGCGCGCATTACAACGCCGGCGAAGTGGGACACCTGCGCGTGGGCGTGCAGGTTGGCGTGCGTTGCCCTTGCGGCAGGATGGATTGCGTGGAGTCCATTGCCTCGATAATGGGCATTGACCGTTGCGCGCGATTCCTGAAACCGTATTATGACACGCGTCTCCAATTCCCCGACAAGGACACGATGATAAGCGTCGATGAGGTCTTCCGTCTCGCGCGCACTGGCGACCCTCTCTGCGCCAAGCTCGTGGGCAACGCGTCGGAGGCCCTCGCCAACTTGATAATGAACCTCGTGCACGTCAGCGACCCCGATACCGTGATTCTCGGCGGCGAGATGGTGGCCGACGGTTTCCTGATAGAGGAGGTACGCCGTCACCTGCAAGCGGTGACCATGCGCTTCGTCACCAACGGCGTGGTGCTCACGAAGTTGAACCCAAGGCTGACAAACCTCTTGGGCGCGGCCTCAATAGCCATGGACGGCATGGCAACCAAACAATGACATGATTCACCTCATATAAAAACGTCGCAAATGAAAAAAAGCATACTACTTCTTCTAATCCTGTGTCTCTTTGCCGTCATGAGCGGCAAAGCCGCCACGCCACAAAAACGCGTCCTGTGCATAGCCGAGCAAAACACTCCGCACCAAGGTTTCTGCGACGCGGCAAAGGCATGGCTCGACCATCACAAGGCAGAATTAGGCATAGAGACCACGTGGGTGGCTGACCTCAGCAAGCTACCAAAGGGTTACTTCAAACAATTTCAGGTGCTTCTGATGCTAAACTATCCTCCATATAGCGCACCGCAAATGTGGAGCGAGGACACGGCACGCGATTTCGAGCGATACATAGACGAGGGGCAAGGCAACTTCATAGGCTTTCACCACGCCACGCTCCTTGGCGACATCTTCGGTGCCGGGGAGATGTGGCAATGGTTCAGCGACTTCATGGGTGGCATACGCTGGAAAAACTATATCAGCACGCTGACAGACGCCACGGTCGACGTGGAAGACAAGCGGCACCCGGTGATGGAAGACGTGCCCGACACGTTCCTGATAGAGAAAGACGAGTGGTACACCTACGACAAGAATCCCCGGCCAAACGTCCATGTGCTTGCCCATGTAGATGAGCACAGCTACGTCCCTTCCTCCACGATTCGCATGGGCGACCACACCGTGGTTTGGACCAACGAGCGCAAGAAAGCCAAGAACGTTTATTTCCAGTTCGGGCACAGCGCCTCGCTTTTCGCGAATCCAGCCTTCGTCAAGATGTTTGAGAACGCGATAAGGTGGGCACTGTGATTAAGCGCATGACCCGCCCCTGCATGACATTAAGGATGGACAAAAATGCATTAATGATGGGTAAGATGTCTGAAGACAAGGGCGTTCGCAGTCCCGACTATGACACATTAAAAGCCACGACTATGCTATATTAAAAAAGGTCGTATCAAACTCCGCTTGTGGAGTATTGACACGACCCTTTCTTTTATCCTCGTTTTGTAATTTTATTCTGCTGCGTCGTCCGCCTTCTTCTTCCTCACGGTGCGCTTGCGCTTTGGCTTCTCCTCCACCTTCGGCTCCGTCTTTATGCCTGCGAGCTCCGGGTCGATGAGTATGCGGCCGCAATATTCGCACACGATGATCTTCTTGTGCTGCTTGATGCCGATCTGACGCTGTGGCGGAATCTTGTTGAAGCAACCGCCGCAAGCGTCGCGCTGCACGTAGACGATGCCAAGACCGTTGCGCGCGCCCTTGCGAATGCGCTTGAAGCTCTGGAGGAGACGTGGCTCGATATGGGTCTCAAGCTCCTTGGCCTGCTCCTTGAGGTCTGCCTCGGCCTCGCGTGTCTCCTGCATGATGTCGTCGAGCTCCTCGCGCTTCGACACGAGGTCGGCCTGGCGGTCGCTGATGCTCTCCTCCACCTTCTTGAGGTCTTCCTGACGCTCGTTGATCTTCGTCATGGCCTCCTTTATCTTCTTGGTGGCAAGTTCTATCTCCAACTCCTGAAACTCAATCTCCTTGGAGAGGTTGTCGTATTCGCGGTTGTTTCTCACGGTTTCGAGCTGGCCCTTGTAGCGTTCCACGCTCTGCTTGAACTGCTCAATCTCGTTGCGCTTCTGCGCCACGGCGCTCTGGTAGTCGGCTATCTCGTCCTTTACTTTCTGCATGCGGGTGTTCAATCCCTCAATCTCGTCCTGCAGATCCTCTACCTCAAGAGGCAACTCGCCTCTCAACGCGCGCTTCTCGTCGATTGACGAGAGCGTCACCTGCAATTGGAAAAGCGTCTTGAGCTTCTCCTCCACCGTCATCTCAGATGGGTCTTTCTTTACTATTGCCATAGTTGTTTTTATTTTGTCTTGTTGTTGATTTCCTTTTTATGGGCTGATGGGCATATTAGGCCCAATATGCATAATAGGCATAATATGCCAATCAAGCCTATGAAGCTAGATATACAGTATTGGATTCGTGTTTATCTCCGACATCACGCATCTCACGCCGGGGCAAGCGCTCTCTATTACCTGCTTGAAGATCTCCTTGGTGAACTGCTCGCTCTGGTAGTGGCCGATGGCGGCAATCTGGATCTTCTGCTCCATGCCGAAATACTGGTGATAGTGCATCTCGCCTGTCACGAACGCATCGGCACCGGCTGCCACGGCATCCTTCAGCAGGAAGTCGCCCGCTCCGCCGCATATCGCCACGGTGCTTATGGGCCTGCGCAGCAGTTCGCCAGCCATGACGCACTCCACGCGGAACACGTCCTTGAGCATCTTCAGGAAATCGTCGGCTGCCAAAGGCTTCTTGAACCTTGCCACAACGCCGTCGCTGCCGCTCACAACCACGCCTTGACGGTTTGCGGCTTCCTTGCGTTGCCCTATGGTGCCGCACACCTCAGCTCCCATCTTTTCGGCTATCTTGTAGTTGACGCCATTCATTGCCGCGTCCATGTTGGTGTGCATCGCCACGATGCCAATGCCCTTGCTTATGGCACGCATCACCACGCGCTGCACGTAGTCCTCGCCCGTGAGACGCGCCAACTTGCGAAAGATGAGAGGATGGTGGCTCACAATGAGGTTGCACCCATTGGCAACCGCCTCGTCGACAATGCTCTCAGTAACGTCCAAACACAATAATGCCCCTGATACCTCGGCCTCTGTCAGTCCCACTTGCAAGCCGGCATTGTCGTAGTCTTCCTGCAGGGGCAAAGGCGCGAAACGTTCAAGGGCATCTACCACTTCTATTATTTTCACGCTTTAAAAACGATTTGGTGCAAAGTTAATAAAAGCGCGACACAATCGTTGTGCCGCGCTTAGCTTTTTACGTTTTTTTAAGAGCCAGAAGGCGCTTTATTATTCAGCCTCCTGCTCTTGGCTTGCTGTTTCTTGCTCTTCCTCCATTGAGAGCAAGTCCTTGAAGTCGGTGTAGCCATTGTCCACGAGGAGGTTGTACCACTGCAAGAGCTTCTTGATGTCGCTGTCGTGCACGCGGTCGCGGTCGTAGCTTGGAAGAACCTCGCCAAAATATTCGCGAAGCTCCTGCGACGAGCATTTCTTGTAGTCGATGGCAGCCTTCTTTGAGCCTTCCTTCTTGCACACGCTGTCGAGCACCTGCCAGAGAGGCACGTCGTCGGCATCGGTATACATGGCGATGTCGCTGAGGCTTGTCACCTTGTCGGTGGCGAACACTGGTGTGCGGCGGTGGGTTGCGTCGATGGTCTCCACGATAAGGTTCATCTTGCCGCGTGACACGAGCTTGTAAAGTCCGGGCTTGCCCGAAACGGAAAGTATTGTCTCCATGTTTGTTGTTTTGTTATATGTATGTTATTGTTGTTCTGTTAATGATGTTCTTTCAGCGATGGCTTGTCTCGCTCTCAATCAGTCTCTTGATTTGGCTGTCGAGGTCTTGCGTGCCATCGTTGTGGATGACGAAGTGGCAGAGGCTCTCCACCTTGTCTTGGCTCCATTGCCTGCCGATCCACTCCATCGCCTTCTCGGGGCTTATGCCGTCGCGCCGGACGACTCTCTCCACGCGTGTCTCAAGCGGTGCCGACACGCACACCTTGAAGTCGAAGTGGACGCGCTTGTCGAACCCGCTGTCGAAGAGTATGGCGCTCTCAAGCCAGCCGTGACCGCTACGCAGGAAGTCACGGGCAATCGCGGGATGGATGAGGTTGTCGATAGTTAGCTTGTTGTCGTCCGACTTGAGCAGGTATTGCGCAAGCACACGCTTCTGCAACACATTATTTATATATACATCGTCGCCGACAATCTCTCTCAGTTTGCGTTGCAAGGTCTCGTCGGTTGCCCAAAGGCGCTTTGCCGCGTTGTCGCAATCGTAGACCTCGATGCCGTAGTCTTTAAGCTTCTTGCATACGAAACTCTTGCCGCTGCCTATGCCTCCGGTGATAGCTATATGCTTCATGTGCCTGGCTTATTGTTGCTCGATGAGATAATCGACCTGTGGGGTGTCAAGAGTAGCCTCGCGCACGAAACGTGAGTTGCAAATCAAGTGGAGCTTGCACTTGTCGGAAGGGTTGTCGGCTATCTCCATATAGTCAACGTTTACCTGGAAGTCGGAAGGCCGCACAAGCCTGTACGACATCGATCCCACGGTGTATCTCACCTTTACCATTTGCGGGAACGTTCTTATTATCAAGTTCTTCGGCTTGTTGATTGCCACTATGGGCACGTCTACGCTGCCTTCTGTCAGCACGTCGGTGAACAACGTGACCTTTACCTTCGAGGGCACTATCTTGACCCCGGTAATGGCGCACAGGTCAACCTCGCGCGTCACGGTATCTACAACATTGCTGAGGTAGAGATTCTCGGTGAGCACGCCCTTGATGGTCTCCAGCTGATGCTTGTCGGCATAAACCGAGACAAATTCGGGCACTATCTGCACATGAGCCAGATAATAGTTATTGGCAGGCAGTATCTTTCCGGCGAGCACGACCCTCACCTTCTTGTTCTGTCCATAATTGAACGTGAAGTCGGGCTTGTCGCATTTCAGCGACGTGAGCAACGACGAACCGTAAATTTGCTGCCTCACCATCTTCGTCAAGTCGGCAAGCGGTATGGACGCATGCCCCGTCTTGGTGTTGGCGTAGGCGTAGAATCTCACGGTCAGCGGGCTGAGCTTGTGATACACCGAATAAGCCATGATGACGAAACCCTTGTCTTTTATCGTCACCCTTACCGAGTCGGACGGATCGGAGGTCATGACCACGTTCTTTGGCACGCCGGCAACGACCAACGGCACCTTGTACTCCACCTCATAGGTCTCGTTGAGCGTCGTCATCAACCAGAAGATGCCACTGAGCGCAAGGAAGAAGAGAAAAACCAAAAACTCCTTGCCCGAGAAGTCGGACAAGAAGCCTTTTATGATTTTGTATATGCGTTGAAGCGTATGCATTAAGCCTTAACCTGTCCCTGGGCCATGTCCTGGAACACGCTGCCTTTGTCGATGGTAATGACGACACCCTTGGCAATCTCCAAGTCGATGGTGCCCTTAGTCTGGTCGATGCGCTTCACGGTGCCGTAGATGCCACCGCTTGTCACCACGCTGGAGCCTTCGGTCAACGAGTTTTGGAACTCACGGATCTTCTTCTGGCGCTTCTGCTGTGGGCGAACCATGAAGAAATACATTATCACGAAAATGGCAACGAGCATGAAAATCATTCCGCCGAATCCGCCTTGTTGTGCTGCCTGGGCAGCAAGAACCATTGTTGTCATAGAAATAGTCTTATTATTGTTTGTTTATTTTTCAGTCTCAGTCTCTGAGCCTTCCTGCCTTGGCTCTTGCTCTTTGGTCTCGCCCTCGCCTGTCTCCTCAGCCTTGGGCTTGTGGACGAACCTCACGGGCTTGTTGTATCCATTGGCGCGTGGCCTGCGTGGCTGTGGGCCTTCCTCCGACCTTTCTGGCATCTGCTTGAGCAGCTTTCCAGAGTCGATGAGGTGGCGCGCTATGGCATCGAGCATGCCGTTGATATAGCCGCCACTTCGCGGAGTGCTGTACCTCTTCGCCATGTCAACATACTCGTTGATAGTGACCGACACCGGAATGGTTGGGAAGTTGAGCAGCTCGGCTATGGCTATCTGCATTATCACGATGTCCATGTATGCCAACCTTGAGAAATCCCAATTGCGCGATGTCTCGCTCATGTAGTGTTGGTACTCGTTGGCATTGAGAATCGTGGCGCGGAAAAGCTTTCTCGCGAAGTCCCTGTCGTCCACGTCCTTATACTCTGGCAGAAGTTGCTGGTCGCCCTTCTCCTTCGGGTCGAAACGCTTTATGGTCTTCAGCACGAAGGTGTCCACCACCTCCTTGTCGTCGTTCCAGTAGATGCTCTTCGCCTCAAGCAAGGCGTCGATGTCCTCGTTGTCTTCTATGAGCTGGCGATAGAGCTTGCGCCACAACTCGCGGTCGGTCTCATAGTCGTCGGACGACGAGTCCATGTATTCATTATATGTGTCGCACTGTTCAATCTTGTCACAGAGCTTACGCACCAAGTCCGCGTCGCCGTCCCAAGACATGTTCTTGTCCTCGTTGAAGCTGTTGAGCGTCTTGTTCTCCTCCAGCTGTATCTCAAACTTGTTGAAGATGAATTTCGTTGACGGTTCGGCCTTGCCCTCCCTGCGGTTGCGGATGGACGCCTGCTCAACGCGCTTGCGCTCCTCCTTGGTGACAGCCACGATGAGGTCAAGAAGGAAATTGTATAGGTCGTATGCCTTGGAGAGGCTCAAAAGCAACTCTTTCTCGGCATTCTCGATGTTTTTACTGCCGTTTTGGTAATAAGCATAAGTCAATTGCACAATCTTGGTGCGTATCAGCTCTCTGTTAATCATGATTCTGTTCTTTGGCAGTGTCTTTCACACTTTGGGTCATATATTACTCTGCAAAAGTAGTAATTATTCGAGTTCTAAGCAAAAATAATGGGCAAACATTTTGTTTTTTTTCAATTATCTTGGTCAAATAGCGAAAAAGCAGTACCTTTGCACCGCTTTTCAGACTTGGGAAGTATTCCAGTGTGATGGCGAATTAATAAATCATTTAATTTAGAGTAACACATTTTACAATGAAAGAGATCAGCATTTCAGGCAAGAAGCGCGAGGCCCTCGGCAAGAAAGCTTCTAAGGCCCTCCGTAAGGAAGGATTCGTACCTTGCAACCTCTATGGCGAGGCCAAGGACGCAAACGGCAACCCAGCAGCACTTGCTTTCACAGCTTCGTTCAGCGAGCTGCGCAAGATAATCTACACTCCTCACATCTATGTCATCAAGGTGACTATCGACGGCGAGGATCACACCGCCATCCTTAAGGAGATACAGTTCCACCCGGTTACCGACGCTCCTTTGCACGTCGATTTCTACGAGGTCAACGACCAGAAGCCTATCACCATCGGCATTCCTGTCAAGCTCAACGGTCTGGCACAGGGTGTTCGCGACGGTGGCCGCATGAGCCTCTCTATCCGCAAGATCAATGTCACAGCTCCTTACCAGATTATTCCTGAGCACCTCGACGTTGATGTCACGAGCCTCCGCATCGGCAAGAGCATCAAGGTTGGCGAGCTCTCATACGAGGGTCTCGAGATTGCCACAAGCAAGGAGGTTGTCGTCTGCTCTGTCAAGATGACACGTAACGCCAGGGCTGCCGCCGCTGCTGCAGAATAAGGGTTAGACAAAAAAATAAAAGGCGAAAAGGAAAGTCATGGCTTCAAAAAAGCGTGGCTCTCCTTTTTGTCTTTTATTATATCCAGTCTTTTTATCGTGTACGCGCGATGGCGCGTGACACATGTCTACAAAGAATATCATTTACAATGGACAAATTTCTCATTTGCGGCCTCGGCAACCCCGGCGACGAGTATCAGGGCACTCGCCACAACACCGGGTGGATGGCTCTCGACGCCTGCGCCAAGGCGTTGGGCGCCGAGTGGCGTGACCGCCGCTACGGTTTCGTGGCAGAGGCTTCGCTGAAAGGCAGGAAAGTGTTCTTGCTGAAGCCCACCACGTTCATGAACCTCTCGGGCAATGCCGTCCGCTATTGGCTCAACGAAGAAAGAATAGACCAGTCGCGCCTGCTCGTGATAAGCGACGACGTGGCCCTGCCCCTTGGCGAGTTTCGCCTGAAGGCAAGTGGCAGCAATGGCGGCCACAACGGGCTCGGCCATATCATGCAGCTCATAGGCGAAGGCTACGCCCGGCTGCGCATAGGCATAGGCAACGACTACCCACGCGGAGGACAGATAGACTGGGTGCTGGGACATTACTCCTCCACCGACATGGAGACGCTCCAGCCCACGCTCGACCTGTCTGTAGACATCGTGAAGAGCTTTGTGCTGCAAGGCATAGGCGAGACCATGAACCAGTTTAACAAGTTAGGGAAACACAAGAAATGACTGCCGGCGCCATTCCTCACATGCCGAAGTTTGGCGACTCGGCACGTATCGACAAGTGGCTTTGGGCGGCAAGGGTGTACAAGACGCGCTCGCAAGCCGTGGAAGCCATAAAAAACAACCGTGTCACCATCGACGGCTCAGCGGTGAAGCCAAGCCGCACCATCAAGGCGGGCGACGTGATAAGCGTGCGCAAACCGCCAATAACGTTCTCGTTCAAGGTCATAGCCTGCCTTGAGACGCGCGTGGGGGCGAAACTCCTGCCGCAGGTCTACGAGAACGTGACGCCGCCGGAAGAATACGAGAAACTGGAGATGAGCCGCATCAGCGGCTTTGTGGACAGGCAGCGTGGCACCGGGCGACCAACGAAGAAAGAGCGCCGCCAGCTCGACGCCTTCAACGACCCCGTGTTGTTTGGCTGGGACGACGACGAATGAAAACGCTTTACCTATATATATATGACAAGAGCCTCACATTCTCACGAATGCGAGGCTCTTGTAGATTATGTTCTTAGCAAATGCCAAGAACCATCTTTATCATAAAAGTGTATATTATTGTAAGAGAGATTATATTTTCCTATTAGTCGAGCAACTTCTTGATGTCGCTCAACGGGCGCTTCTCCTGTGTGCCGTCGGGCATTGTCACCATGAAGTAGTCGTAACGCGACTTGCCGTTGTTGTATGCCACCACGGCCACGCCTCCATCGCGGAGCTGCAAGGTGAAGTATCCGTTGCGCTTTCCGTTGACGTATGTGCCATGCAGCTTTTCCTTGCCGTTCTGGTAGTAGGTTGTCACCTCACCGTTGAGCATGGTGTTCTTGTCGTTGCTCAGGTCGATGAAGGAGTAACCGCCCTCGGCGCGCAAGTTTCCATTCATGTAATAATCCTGGAAAACGTCTTCTTTCTGCATGCCGCTTCCTTGTGTCTTCAGAATGCGGTAGTAGGCAGCTTCCTGTGCGTTCTTCACGCTCAAGTTGTTGGCTGCGTAGTAAATGGTATCGCTCACCACCTTTGCGTTCTCGCTAATACGTGAGTGTCCGAAACTCACTGCTGTCATCAGCAACATGGCTGACATTAAGATGATCTTTTTCATAAGGCAACTCCTTTCAGTTGATTGGTTTTTGTTGTTTTCTGTCGCAAAGATATACATTTTTCATGTAGGTTGTTCTTTCTGTTAACGTTATTTTATTATTATTTTTCGCAACCGGAAAACCGTTACTTTTCACAACGTTTTTTCTCTGAATTCTCAAAAACAACCATCTATCACTTACACTTTGCAAAGCCCCAACTTGGATATTCCTATAAAACAAAATCAATAGCTTACTATTTGTCAGAAATTATCAGACAGTTAAAAAATCTTCTATTGATTTTTATCTTCACCAAGTTAGGATTGCCTAATTACTATGTAAAGATTGTTTACTTTTTCGCTTATTGATATATATCAAGGATAGAACGTTTCAATTTGTTACCTTAATTCCACTTTCATTGCTATTTAGCAACGTTTTTGGGCATTATAACCAACACCGCTAAAACAATTTGAAACAAGAAACTTCGTCAAGATGCCCGCCACGCCCAATCAAGGTTGGTATGTTATGGGCAGATACAACCTCACCATGACGTTTTTACCACCTTGCTGCCCAGGCGTGAAATCGGGCAAGCCCTTGACCGTCGTGGCGGCATGGCGGTCGATTATGGGGTCTACGGGCTGCAACACGCACACGTCGCTTACCTTGCCGTTCTTGCCGACCACGAAACTCGTATATACCTTCACCGGCCCAGACAATCGCAGGCTCGGCTGGCTCACGTGGCTGAGATAGCGTTTCAAGGCATCGCTGCCGCCTTTCATCTCTGGTTGCTTCTCCACATTACTATATATGGAGTCGCCGCCGATCACGTTCGTTTGCGTCGCCACTTGTGGATTCAAGACCTCGCCTTTTTTAGTGAAAAGCTTCTTGCCCTGCCGTGAGAGGGAATAGGCGTAAGCATCGAGAGGCATGGAGGCGATGTAGGTTCGCCTCGTGTCGAGAGCGGTCGCCTTTACGAGGAAACACAACTGTCCCCTCGTGACCCACACGCCATCAATCTCATAGGCGGTCATGGTGTTGAAGAAATTGTCGCCAAGGGGTTGGAAAAGCATATCATAGAATTCCTGCGGCTCGTTGCGGTTCACTATACCGGAACTTACGAGATTGCTCGCATGATGCACCTTTCCGCTGGTCAAGTCGCATACCACCACTCGGTCATTGGCCACGGCCTTGAAAACCGACAACTTGCCAGGCTCAACCTTCAAACTCACGTGGTAGGCTATCCAATGGTTCGGCTCATAGCCTACAACCCGGGCTGAAGCCGTGACATAACAGAAGCGTCGGTCGTCGGGAATCTCACTAAACATCTCCGTCACCGGTGTGCCATAGCGTTGGTGCAAACTCGTCACAACAGAGTCGAAGCCCAACGTGGCGTTACCGGCAAGGCTCTCGCTGATAAGGCGCTGCAGGTTTGGCACATGACTATAGCCCACCACTTCCGGCCACTCAATGTCGTAGTCGACGACATTGATGCCAGAGTCTTTCTGAAGCAAAAGGTGCTCTTTCTCGTAGCGCACGCTGTAACCCACCGCACGGCTGTCAACCGTTTGCGCCCCAACGTTGGCGAAAGCTACGCTGAGGACTATTGTCATAAGCCAATTCTTCATTCCCTTCGATTTCTTTCTTTTACCTTGCCGCGGTTCAGTCGGTCTCGCTGTCGAGCGAGAAACCCATCTTGCTTCTCACCCTTACCACCACCGCCCAAGTGGCCACGACCGAGAACAGGGTCAGGATGAAGAACCTGCGATAGCCGAGAGCCTCCTCCAGTCCGCCAGCCACGAGTCCTGGCAGCATGAGCGAGAGCGTCATCAAAGCCGACGCTATGGCATAGTGGGACGTGCGGAACTCGCCGCGGTTATAATATATGAGGAACATCATGTAGGCGGTGATGCCAAACCCAACGCCCACCTGTTCAACGAATACCGTCACGGAGACCATGACGAGACTCTCGGGAAGCACATAGGCAAGGAAGACATAGATAACCGGCGGCAACGAATAGGCTATGGCCATGGGGTAAAGCCATTGGCGCAACCCGTCGCGGCTCACGGCTATGCCGCCCACAATGGAGCCAATGATTATTCCCATCATGCCTACCGTGCCTTGCACTAGCCCGTATTCCTGTGGCGCGAGGCCCAGGCCGCCGTTATGCCCCGAGTCGATGAGGAAGAGCGAACTCACCTTGGAGAGCAACGCCTCAGGCAAGCGGAAGAGCATGATGAAACAAAGCGCCAACACTATGTTTGGCTTGCTCAAGAAGACACGAAACGTTAGCGCGAAGCCACTGAGGATGGAGCGCGCGCTCACTATGGGGCGGCTGTGGTCGTCGCGCGCGTAAGGCATAGCCTTGCAATGCCAAAGCCACAGTAAGAGGAACATGCCGGCAAGGCCATAGAAAGTGAGGCTCCACGAATATCTGATGGAGCCGCGAAAGATCACTTGCAGGTTGCCCGCCACCATCACCAACACGCCTTGCCCCACGATTGTGGCAAGACGGTCGCCCACCTGACGAAGCCCCATGAACCACGCCTGCTGCCGCTCGTCGAGGGCGAGAAGGTAATAGCCGTCGGCGGCTACGCAATGTGAAGCCCCCGTGAAGGCTGCCACCCAGAAAAAGAAGAGCGTGCCTTGAAGCCAAAACGATGTGGGAATGGTGAACGCCACGCCACCGAAGGCAGCGCCAAGCAGCACCTCGGTTGCCAACACCCACCACCGCTTGGTCTTAACCAGGTCGATGAACGGACTCCAGATAGGTTTGAGAATCCATGGAAGATACATCCATGAGGTATAGAAGGTTATGGCGGCATTGGACAGTCCCATCTGCTTATAGAAGATGAGCGACACCGTCATCACGGCCACAAGAGGGAGACTGTCGGCAAAGGACAGCGATGGGACCCACGACCACGGCCGGTGGTTTTTCTTGTCCGATGTCTTGAAGTTGTCTTGCGTGTTTACCATGCCTTTTCTATCTCCGCTCCAGGGTAATAATGTTTTAGAATTATGTCATAGCTATAGCCTTGGTCGCCCATCACGGCGGCGCCAATCTGGCACAGGCCGACGCCATGCCCCCAACCGGCGCCAATGAGTTCGAAGGTGTCGCCGTGTTTCTCCACGATGAAGGCGGAGCTATAGAGGTGGCTCTCGCTAAGGGCGCGGCGAATCTCCAGCTCCTTGCCAACGACAATGGTCTGCCTGGTGCCAGAGATCTGCAGCTCGTAGATTCTGCCGCTCACGCCGCGCTTCAATGGCTTCAGGTCGGTGACGGTGCCAAGGTCCACGCCAAGCTTCTTCTCTATCAACCGCGAGAGTTCGTCCTTGTCGTAGCTTACACGCCAGCGGTAGAAATCTGTCGTCTCTTGGTCATAGTCGTTGAGCACCTGGCTCAGTATGCGCTTGTCGTTGGTGTTGCAGAAGCTCTTCGGATTGCCGAGTATCCACTCGCGCGCGGTCTCCTCGACGGTGAGGTCGGGGATGGTTTCCTCTGGCGTGTCGCCAATGCCCTTGAGGTACGCCTTCGGCGTATCGTCCCAGCAGTATTGGAACTCCTCCATCGCGCCTCCGCAGCACTTGGAGAACCTCGCGTCGCAAATCTCGTCGCCATAGGTTAGCAGCTCGCCACGCGTGCGCCTGATTGCCTCAGCCACGTTGGGGCTCGTCTCCTTGGTTATGCCCTGGTAGCGCTGGCAGTGGTCGTCGGCACACACGTCAAAAAGCGTGTGGTCGGTGTGGTCGTACCAACGGATGTAAGCGCTGCCGTGAGACGCTTGCGTGTTGGGTGAAGCCTTGCCGTCGATCTGGCTCATCAGCCACGAGCGCGATATCACGGCGTGCGCCATGAGAAGCGGAAGGCTCGACTGCGCGCTCATCTCGCTCGATATGACGCTCTCAAGATAATCCTCCACAGGCAGGTCGTTGATGGCCCATATCTTTCCGCCATCGGCCAAGAGGCGGAGCGAGCCACGGAAGGTCTGGGTCTCCAGTCGCTGCCAATGGAAGTTGACACCGATGACGACATCCATCAGAGAGAAACTATCTGTGGGAGACTGCGGCTCGAAGCAGATTTGGGTGCGGGCCTTGCCGTCGTACTGTATCAGTCCGTTGCGTATGGTGGCGGTGCGAGTGGAACCGTCAGCGCCATAGCCATTGAGCGTGAACGTTATGCTCTCGGCTCCGACGATGCCAACGCTCACCAATGGCGTACCTTCATATTTTTTTATCATTGTTGCATGGATTTCTTATTTATGCAAAGGTAGCGTTTTTGTGTCAGTTATCATCACAAAAATTCAATAAACTTTCGTAACTTTGCACGTATATGGAAAAGAAAACACTATTAGGTCTCACCCTTGACGAACTGAAAGACGTGGCAAAGGAGCTTGGCATGCCAGCCTTCACGGGCTCACAGATTGCCAAGTGGATATACGAGCGTCGCGTAAAGAGCATCGACGAGATGACCAATCTCTCCAAGGGCAACCGCGCCAAGTTGGCGGAGAGTTATGAGATAGGTTGCATGGCGCCAATAGAGTCGCGCCGCTCCAAGGACGGCACGGTGAAATACCTCTTCCCCGTGAGGACTACCGATGGCGATGCCTCGCGCAAGCGTTTCGTGGAGACGGTCTACATTCCCGAGGAGAGCGGCCATGCCACGCTGTGCGTGTCGTGCGAGGTGGGATGCAAGATGAACTGCCTCTTCTGCCAGACGGGCAAGCAGGGATTTCATGGCTATCTCACCGTTGCCGACATCCTGAACCAGGTCTACAGCATACCCGAGGCCGCAAGCCTGACCAACATCGTCTACATGGGGCAAGGCGAGCCCATGGACAATCTCGACAACGTGTTGCGCTCCACGGAGATTCTCACAGCCCCCTACGGTTGGGCATGGAGCCCCAAGCGCATCACCGTGAGCTCGGTGGGACTGAAAGACAAGCTGCGGCGGTTCCTCAACGAGAGCGACTGCCAAGTGGCGATAAGCCTACACTCGCCTATCCACGAGCAGCGCGAGCAACTCATGCCCGCCGAGAAGGGAATGGCGATAAAAGACGTGGTTGACCTCTTGCGCGACTACGACTTCTCTCACCAGCGGCGCCTCACGTTCGAGTACATCGTCTTCGGCGGTCTCAACGACAGCCTGACCCACGCCCGTGAGATCTGCCGGTTGCTGAAAGGTCTCGACTGCCATGTCAACTTGATACGCTTCCACCAGATTCCTGACGTGCCATTGCGCGGCGTGAGCCAAGAGCGCATGGAGTCGTTTCGCGACTACCTCACCGCCCACGGTTTCTTTTGCACCATCAGGGCTAGCCGAGGCCAGGACATCGAGGCGGCGTGCGGTCTGCTGAGCACGAAACACCGCGAGGCAGAATAAACGCCCCAAGGCTCCATGATGAACAAGGCCTTTTATCTTGCGCTGTCACTTGTCTTGCTGTTTTGCTCGTGCGACAATCGCAGAGGCTTGCTTCCTCCTTCAGGCGGCAAGCTCTACGAGGTGTTGCTCGTGGGCGACAGCGCCGACATAGTGAGAGGCGCGTTGCAGGCCGACATGCCAGGGCTGCCACAAGGCGAGCCGCAGTTTGATGTCTCGTCGACAGACTCCGCTGCCTTTGGCGCGACGCTTAGAACGACCCGCGAAATCGTGGTGGTGAGGACTTCGCCAAGGCTTTACGCCACAGTGAGGATAAGATACGACCGCAACGTGTGGGCGGAGCCGCAGATGGTAGTCACCCTCACTGCCCCAAGCATGAAGATGGTAAGCGACAGCATAGGCAGGATAGCGCCAACGCTCCTGCGACTTCTCAACGCGGCAGAGATGAGGAAGTCGATGGCGATGCTCCGCGACCACCGCAACGCCAAGGCCGAACGACTTGTGGACAGTATGTTCCACGTGAGGATGTGGATCCCGCTCGACATGGTGTCGAGCCGCAAGGGGCGCGACTTCGCATGGTTCAGCAATGGCTCGCCAAGCGTGATGAGCAACATCGTGGTCTACAAGGTACCACGCCTGGGCGACCCCGTGGCACAGCGAGACAGCGCATTGGCGAGAAACATCAAGGGCGAGACAGACCGGATGCACATGGCCACCGTGGCAAGCACCGTGGCGATGAACGCCGCGGGAACAGTGTTTCGCGGCTTATGGGAGATGGAAGGAGACAACATGGGCGGACCTTTCGTGTGCCGACGCGTGCGGCTGCCCGAGGGCGACTCCAACAGCGACGTGGTGGTGGAAGGCTTCGTCTTCGCGCCAGGCAAGAACAAGCGCAACGCCATGAGGCAAATGGAAGCGGTGCTCCACTCTATAAACAGGACGCGGCCGAGCAAGCAGGCGGCGACCAAATAAATAAACCGACAAACATATTTGAAACAACAATAAACACAAACGAAATATGGACAAAAGAAAAATACGCGTGGCACTGACCAACGGTGACACCAATGGCATTGGCTACGAACTCATCTTCAAGGCTTTCAAGACACCAGCGATGTTCGACATCTGCACACCCATCATCTATGGCTCGCCAAAGGTAGCTTCTTACCATTGCGACGCCCTTGGGCTCGACGGCAACACGTTCAGCATCATCTCAGACGCTTCGGAGGCAAAGGACGGCAGGCTCAACCTTCTCACCGCCTACGACGACGACGTGAAGGTGGACCTCGGCATTCCGTCGCAAGACGCGAGCCGCGCCGCCATAAAGAGTATCGACCGTGCTATAACCGACTTCAAGGACGGGCTCTTCGACGTGCTCGTGATGGCTCCCGTAGACAAGAATAACATGCACGTTGACGGCTACGACTTCCCGTGCAACGAACGCTTCATAGAAATCTGCCTCGCGAGCGACAAGAAGGGGCTCGACGTGCTCATGGGCGAGAACATGCGCTTGGCGTCGCTGACAAGCGACATAGCCTTGAGAGACGTGCCCGCGACCATCACCGAGGACGGCATCATCAACACCGTGGCACAGCTCTACGCCACCTTGCGCCGCGACTTCTCAATAGAGAACCCTCGCATAGCGGTGCTGGCGCTCAACCCCAACGACAGGGACGCGCATCCCGAGAAGGAGGAGCAGGAGATGGTGATGCCTGCCATACAAAAACTGTCTGACGCAGGCGTGTGTGTCTTTGGACCATACCAGAGCAAGAAGTTCTTTGGCGACGGCGATTTCGCGGCTTTCGACGCCGTGGTATCGATGTATTGGGACCAGGGGCTCGCGCCAATGAAGGCCTTATTCCCCGATGGCAACGTCCACTATCTCGCCGGCCTGCCAATCGTCAGCACTTCGCCCGACATGTCGCCACGTTACGACATCGCCGGACAGGGCAAGGCCGACGCCACGGCCATGCGCAACGCCATATACCTCGCCATCGACGGTTTCAGGGCCCGCCAAGAGTTCGACGCGCCTTACGCCAACCCCTTGCAGAAGATATACAAGGAGCGCAAGGACGACAGCGAGAAGGTGCGCTTCGCTATTCCCAAGAAGCACTCCTTCCACAAGGATGGCGACAAGGATCGCAGGGAAGGCACTCGTCCCAACACGGCACCTACCGATGCCGCGCCAGCAAAGGAATAAGGGATAGATGAAAAAGAAATACCAAGACGCGTTTTTCGTTTTCGGCGTCATCGTGCTCGGCGTGATGGTCACGCAGCTCGACTTTGCCCAAGTGTGGCAGGGCCTGAAGCACGCTGGCTATTGGTTTGTTGCCGTCATGGTGTTGTGGGCGGCTCTTTACGTGCTCAACACCGCGGCTTGGTATCTCATCATCAAAGGCGTTTGCCAACAGCCTTCGGTCAACGGCGACGACCTTCTGGCTGCCAACGCCAAACGGCCGGTTTCCTTCGGTTGGCTTTATAAGATAACAGTGTCGGGCTTCGCGCTCAACTATGCCACGCCAGGCGGCTTGATGGGCGGCGAGCCCTACCGCATCATGGCTCTATCGCCAAAGATTGGCGTGGAGCGCGCCTCGTCGTCGGTCATACTCTATGTCATGACCCACATCTTCAGCCACTTCTGGTTCTGGCTTGTCTCCCTCGTCTTGCTGTTCGCCATCCATGACGTAGGCGTGGCGCTATGGCCGCTCGCCACAGCCACGGGAGCGTTTTGCGTGCTCGGCATCATGTTCTTCATGTCGGGCTATCGCAAGGGAATGGCAAACAAGCTAATGGCATTCTTGCGTTTCGTGCCGTTCGTGAAACGCTGGGCGGGGCCTTTCGTGGAAAAACATAGGCAGCAACTCGACACCATCGACAGCCAGATTGCCGCGCTGCACCGACAAAACAAGGTCTTCTTCGTGGCATCGGTGTTGCTCGAACTTGGCTGCCGTGTGGCATCGGCGCTTGAGATCTACTTTGTGTTGTTGGTTCTCATGCCTTCGCCAAGCTATCTCGATTGCATTCTCATCCTCGCCTTCACATCGCTTTTCGCCAACATGTTGTTTTTCATTCCCCTGCAACTGGGCGGCCGCGAGGGCGGATTTCTCATGTCGTCGGCATCACTCGGCTTGCCCGCGTCGGCAGGCATCTTCGTGGCGCTCATCGTCAGGCTCAGGGAATTGGCATGGGTTGGCATCGGGTTGCTTCTCATCAAGATGGAGAAAAGGGCAGCAAAATGAGATATAATTTGGAACACACGTTTCCGCGTAAAAAGAGGGGAAAACAGAGGCCATTTGACGGGTTTATTTGGGGAAAACAAAGAAAATTGCGCTTTTAAGCAAAAAAAGTTTCAAAACATTTGGCGCTTCCGAATTTTCAGCGTAACTTTGCACTCGCTTACAAAAATATGGCTCCGTAGCTCAACTGAATAGAGCATCTGACTACGGATCAGAAGGTTCCGGGTTTGAATCCCAGCGGAGTCACAACATCACAAGAGAGCAAAGAGGGCTTTACACTATGTAAGGCTCTCTTTTTGTTTATATACAGTTGAGTTTTCACTAGAAAGAAACGGCTTGGTTAAGATTATGACAAGGAAAGCGATAGTGACGGGTGCCACGTCGGGCATTGGAATGGAGGTGGCAAAGCTCCTGGCGGAGCGAGGTTGGCAAGTGGGCATTGCCGGCAGAAGAATCGAAAGGCTCATGCAGTTGAAGCGCGACCATAAGGGGATAGTCTGCTACCGGCAGATAGACGTCACCTCTCCCGACGCTCCTCTCCTCCTCCGCCAGCTCATCGACGAGCTTGGCGGCATGGACTTGTATTTCCACAGCTCAGGCATAGGCTGGCAAAACAACGCGCTCGATGTAGACAAAGAGATAAAGACGGTGGAGACCAACGGCTTGGGATTCGTGAGAATGGTCGACACGGCGTTCAACTGGTTCGCGGAATGTGAGAAAGAACAGACGGCTGCCAAGCCTTCACACCATTGCATTGCTTGCATCACCTCCATTGCCGGTACGAAGGGGCTCGGGGCGGCGCCTGCCTATTCCGCCACCAAGCGTTTCCAAAGCCACTACCTCGAATGTCTTTGCCAGCAAGCCCGCATGCGACATCTCGACATCTCCATCACCGACATCCGCCCGGGCTTTGTCAAGACTGACCTCATAGCGGGCAGCAACTATCCCCTCCAACTCAATGCCAACGACGTGGCAAGGAGCATTGTACGGGCGATAGAGAATGGCAAGGGCATCAAGGTCATCGATTGGCGCTATGCCATTCTTGTTTCCATCTGGCGGCTCATCCCGCGCTGGCTCTGGACAAGAATGAGAATATCATAAGCGCGCGCCGGAGACGGTGCTTCATTTCCACTCTCCTTCGAGGTCTACGTCGCGCGCGTCGAAAGGATGCAAGAGTTGGTCGACAAGCACCGCATAGTCGCCACGCGTAATGGCTTTGGCTGGAGCAATGTCAAAGTTCTGCAACACGCTGTTTACGGAAAGGTCAAACGACTCGCCTTTCCACACTTTTCCTATGAGTCGCAACACCTCGTCTGTCGACACCGAGGCACGCGAGCAATCCAAATCTGAGACACCGTAGAAGTCGGCAAAGTGGCGCAAGTCGCTACCGCTCAGCAGACTGTCTGCCTCAAGCCACGTCTCGTTTTGCCAGTCCTTGTGCTTGCCCACGCCTCGAAGCAGGCCTGTGACCCCGATGCGCTGATAGCAAGCGAAACGCGGGCTCGACTTCGCCACGTCAAGATAGGGCAGAAGATAGTTGCCCGAGGAGAGCAACTGGCGTTGCACCGCGCGCACGCTCAAGTCTTTAGGCAAGCAACCTTCCTTCACCGCCATCGCCGCGAGAGCGCCAGCCACTTGGCCAATCTGCATCGACACGGGTTGCAAGCGCGATGTTCCATTCACGAGGTTGGTCACGGAGATAGCTTTCTCCGCAAGCAGCAAACGGTCTTCCGCCTTGGGTAAGAACACGCCCACGGGCATGCCCCACGACGGTATCGAGGGGATATTCAGGTCCTTCACCGGCAATTCGTTGTGGTGCTGGTCCACGGGATAGTCGCCCACCACCACTGCCGTGCGATAGAGCTTGGTTGGCTGGTCGTATGGAGCGCGTATGTCGTTGAGCGTGAAAAGCACACGCCCCACAAAGCGGCGACCCTCACGATAATAGGGGATAAACGGCAGGCCATCCTCTGTGGGATACTCAGCGGCAAGGCCAAGGGTATCCATACCGAGCTCGTGTTGCATGAAATAGAGAAAGCGCCACGCCTTTGCCTTGGCAGCCTTTTCCGCCTTCACACGCTTCTCCGGCGTGAGGTCCACATCGTTTAGATAGTAGTCGTTGCCAAACAACGGCCAGTTTATCATGTACTTCCCGCCCGGCAGTCGCCCGTAGGTCATCATCATCTGCTGCGACCAAGGTTTCCGCTCCGTCTTGCCGTCGTTCAACGGGTTTATGCAGCAGTTGCGAAACTCCTGCGGATCATACCCCTTGGGCCGGCGTATCGTTTGCGGCGTCTTGTGGAATTTCAGCGTCATGGCATAAGTGATGTCCTGCACTATGTCTTTAGCCTCATCCAGAGCTTCCGGCTCACCTGTGTCGGCGCGCGCGTCAAGGCCTATGCGGTATTTCAGTCCGGCAGCCTTTGCCACGTCACCAAGCTCTGTGCCATCGATGACGTAGGCGCACGTTGCCGTCTGCGCCTTGCCGTCCCTCATGTAGGTCACCTCCCAACCGTTATCCAGTCGTTTCAACCCCTTGAACGTGGCGCTTGACTTATAGGTCAGCCTCTTCTCCGCCTTCACCCATTTCTGGAATATCGCGTTGCCCACAGACGGCTCAAACTGTATCATGCTCACCCACCCCGTGGCAAGGGCTTCGAAAGAGCCGTAGTGGCGCACCAGCTCCTGCTGGAAGTCGCCCCACAGTCCCGATGGCAACTTGAAGTTGCCATCCGTGCAGCTCACGCCTGCTTGCGTGAGCATGCCGCCAAGCCAGGGCGTCGGGTCGATGAGCAACGTGCCTACGCCCAACCTCGCGCTCTCAACGGCAGCGCAAACGCCACTGGTGCCGCCTCCCACAACCACGACATCGTAACGCTCGCCACGCGCCGGAAGAAATGCGGAAATAAAAATCAATATCGCTAATAGTTGCTTGTACATAGTGTTTTAATCTGGTTTTAAGCTATCTGCCCACAAAGGTACAATTTTAGTTTGGCAATAACGATTAAGGTGTGAATTTATAGAACTCAACTTAATGGTTTGCTGGGTGCAGCGAAGACGCTGCTTCTCCTTTTAATGCTATTTTTATATATTAACAAAGCTTAAAACGGCAAAAAGTATATACCTTTGCACCCATAATAATACATTTTTATTTATAAAGAGAGATATTATGGTAAGAAGATTGGTCATGGCAATGGGAGTGATGATTCTCAATGTTGGTATGGCACTCGCGCAAACTACCGTTACAGGTCAGGTTGTTTCTCGAGAAGACGGTGAACCAGTGATAGGTGCATCCGTCCTGGTAGACGGAACCACGACGGGGACCGTAACTGACATTAACGGCAAATTCTCTGTAATGGCTCCTAACGGAAAAGCCAAGTTGGTCATCTCTTATTTGGGCATGAAGTCCCAAATGGTAGAAGTAAAACCAAATCTTATTGTTTATCTGGAGGACGAGCACAACTCTTTGGACGAAGTGGTCGTGACGGCCTTGGGCGTATCCCGTCAGAAGAAGGCGTTGGGTTACGCCGTGACCGAGTTGAGCGGAGATGAGATGCTAAAATCACGAGGTGGACTCAACAACCCTGTCAATGCATTGCAGGGTAAGGTGGCAGGTCTCAGCATCTCTTCCAGTGCTGGCAGCATGGGCGGATCTTCTAAGGTGTTGCTCCGTGGTGCCAACTCGCTCTCTGGCAATAATCAGCCATTGTTTGTTGTCGATGGTGTGCCCATCGAGGGAACAGACCACAACTCTGCTTCTACGGCACGTGGTAACGGCGGTTACGACTATGGCAACCTGATTCAGGACATCAACCCCGATGACATTGAGAGCATCAGCGTGCTCAAGGGTGCTTCTGCATCTGCCCTATATGGCAGCCGCGCCTCCAATGGTGTCATCATGATCACTACTAAGCGCGCCAAGAAGTCAGCGGGATTGGGAGTGGAGTTCAGTTCTTCCGTAGGTTTCGAGACGGTCACCAAGTTGCCCAAACTGCAGAGCCAGTATGGTGGCGGCTATGGCTATGCTGGCGACTATGCCCATGGAAGTGAAGGTGATGATTTTTCCACCACCACTATCAATGGAAAGGAATACACTGTGCCTCACTACAGCATGGATGCCAGTTGGGGACCTAAGTTGGATGGCAGACAGGTGCTTTCATGGTATGACTTGCAGACTTGGAAAAACAATGGCAGCCAAGGCAATCCCACTACATCCGCATGGAGTCCGGCTTCCTCCGACTATCGCGATTTCTTCAATACGGGTGTTTCCTACACCAACAACATTGCCGTATCGCAGGCTTACGACAATGCCGCATTCCGCATATCCTACACCAACACGTCCTTGACCGGCTATATGCCTAACAGCAGTCAGTATAAGAACATCCTCAATGTGTCGGGCAACATCATGTCGCCCGACAAGAAATTGAATGTCTTCACCAGCGTCAACTACTTCAACAACCGCACCAAGGGACGCCCGGAAACTGGTTACGGCGACAACAATGTCATGACGAAGTTCGTGCAGTTTGAGCAGCGCCAGCTGAACATGAATGAACTGAAGGCTCTCTACAAGAATCCCGACGGCACTCAGGCCTCCTGGAATATAACTGACGTAGACGACAATACCATCGTGTATAACAACAACCCTTACTGGTGTCGCTACATGAACTACGAGAATGATAGCCGCAACCGCATCTACGGCAACATAGGTTTCAGCTTTGAGATCATTCCGCAGTTGAAGTTTCAGTACAAGGCAAACCTCGACTTCTATGTGGACAAGCAGTATGAGCGCAATGCCGTCTATTCACAGGAGCAGTCCAGATATAAGGAGATTTCCCGCCAACAGTATGAACTCAACCACGAGTTCATGCTTATGTATAACCAATCGTTCGGTGATTACAGTTTGAGTGCCAACGTGGGTGCTAACATCATGCGCCGTCATCATGAGTATGTATATGGCGAGACACAAGGCGGGTTGGTCATCCCGGAGTATTACAACCTCTCCAACTCCCTCCAGACGGCAGCCGCCTACAACTGGAAGTCAGTAAAGGCCACCAACTCCCTGTTTGGCGATGTGACCGTAGGGTGGAAAAGCATGCTCTATTTGGAGGCTACTCTCCGTGGTGACAAATCTTCCACGCTGCCATCCAACAACAACACCTATATATACCCCTCCATTACGGGCAGTTGGCTGTTCTCTGAATTGTTGAAGGACAAGACCAAGTGGATGACATACGGAAAGGTACGCCTCGGTTTTGCCAAGGTGGGTAACGATACGGATCCTTATCAAGTGTACAGAACCTATACCCAATACACGAAAATAGATGCCACTACCCCTGGCTACCGCTTGCCCGATACGTTGACCAACTTGGACCTGAAACCGGAGTCAACGACCTCTTGCGAGTTGGGTCTTGAGATGATGTTCCTTGGCAATCGTCTGGGCTTCGACCTGACCTGCTATAAGACCAACACCAGGGACGAGATTGTTCCGTTGTCGGTTTCAGGTACCACGGGCTACATCTACAAGATGCTCAACACTGGTGAGATAGAGAACAAGGGCATCGAACTTGCCATCCACGCCACCCCCGTCAAGACGCGCGACTTCGAGTGGAACACTTCTTTCACCATTGCATCCAATAAAAACAAGGTGAAGAGTCTTGCCGACGGTGTGGACTACTATCGTATAGATGCTTCCAAATTTGTGGCAGAGATAGGCGCCGTGGTTGGCGAAGAGTATGGCGTGATCATGGGAACGAACTTCGTATACGACAAGAACGGCAACAAGTGTGTAGACCCGGAGACAGGCCTTTACATGGCAACCGACGGCAATGAAGTCATCGGTCACATCTATCCCGACTTTACCGGAGGCTGGGTCAACACTTTCCGCTACAAAGGTTTCGACGCCAGCATCCAGTTTGATTTCTCCAAGGGAGGCGAGTATTTTTCCACTTCTTATCTTTTTGGCAACTATTGTGGCATGCTGGAGGAGACTGCCGCCAATGGCGTGCGCGAGAATGGCATCGTGACCGATGGCGTGGTATATGACACAGGCGAGAAGAATACGATGAGAGTGAGCGCACGCGACTACTTCGAGAACTACTACACCGGACCTGCAGCCCAGAATATATTGAAGAGCGACTATATCAAGTTGCGGGAAGTCAACATCGGCTACACCTTCAAGTTGAACCCCGCCTGGTTTGTCAAGTCATTGCGTCTCTCTGCATACGGTCGCAACCTTGGCGTATGGGGACCCGACTGCAAGCACTTCGACCCGGAGATGATCGTTACCAGTTCGGGTAATGTGCAGGGCATCGAGGGTGGCGCTTCGCCAATGGTCGCCAATTACGGATTAGGTGTTAGTTTGAAGTTCTAATTATAAGACAGGAAAAAATGAAGAACATACTTAATTATATATTGCTTGCGGTCGTCTGCCTGCCCATGGCAGCATGCGACGACTTGGATTCGCTCAACGAAGACCCCAACAACCCAAGTACGGTCTTTTCCAACATGCTGATGGAAGGTGCCGAGAAATGGACGATGGACCACATCTACAACAACACGTTCGGTGGGCGTCAGTGTCTGCTTTTCTCCCAACAATGGGCTCAGGTCAACTATACAAAAGAAGACCGTTACCAGATTCAGGAGAGCACCAACAACGACCATTTCGACGACCTCTACATGGGTATGGCATACTTCGACAAGGTGATCAAGATGAATACGGACGAGGCGACCCGAAAACTCTCTGCCGCCTATGGTGCCAACTGCAACCAGATAGCCGCCGCGAAAATCATGAAGGTGTGGCTGATGGATGTCATCACCGACACCTGGGGCAGTGTGCCTTACTCTGAGATCAGCAAGTTGGAGGACGAGGGCGTGCTCTATTGTAAATATGATGACCAGAAGGACATCTACACTCAGATGATGAAAGAGTTGGATGAGGCTGTGGGCATGATTGATGTGAAGCAGAAAGCCTTCACCTCGGGTGACATTATCTTCAATGGTGATGCTGCAAAGTGGAAGAAGTTTGGCAATTCATTGAAATGTCGCCTCGCAGTACACCTATCCAAGGTAGACTCCGATTGGAGAAAATACATCGCCGAGGCTGTGGCAAGCGGCGTGATGGAGAGCAATGCAGATGCAGCCAAGTTTGCATATTCTTCCTCCGGCACTGACTACTGCCTGTTTTACTCCGCCTTCTTTGTGGGTGGCCGTAATGACTTCACCATCAACCGAAATCTCACAAACTTGATGAATGGCAAACGTGACACACTAAACGACAAGCAGCATCCTTGGGAAGAAACTGTGGATCCACGCGTCTATGTCTACACCAATGCCTCTCCTCAGGGCGCATACGATGGCATTCCCTATGCCTGTCCCACCGGCATAGAGGACATGTTCCGCTCCACATCGCCCAACTGGTATAGCGGACAGCCGCTTGTAGTGACCAAGACATATGCCGTGCCATTGATGACATATGCAGAACTGAAGTTCATCCTCTGCGAATACAACAACTTCGACGTGGAAGACTACAAGGAAGGCATCAAGGCGTCGATCAACTATTGGTACGGTTTGGCTGACCGGTCTGTCTCTGACGACGCTGTCAACAATTATGTCCATGCCGTGTCGAAGCATGTGGACGCTGAGGCTTGCGCCATTCAGAAGTACATAGACCTCTATACCAACGGCACCGAGGCATGGACGGAGATCCGACGCACGGGCTATCCCGACCAGTTGCTTCGCCCGGGTGAGATTACGGCTGTGTATAATGGCAACAATGTGCTCTTCACTCCATTGAGCGACACGAAGGGTATGATTATCTCTCGCGTGAAGTATCCTACCGCCGAGAGCACGCTCAACGGTAAAAACTGGACCGCGGCAGTGGCAAAGTTGAAGGACGGCACCAACAACTACTACAGTCAGATGTATTGGGACGTCCGCACCAGTCCTTACGATCATCCCAAGAATAAGGATTAGCAGGCGAAGCGTCCCCGCTTTGCCCTATCGCGAGCAAGAAAATCAATGCTCAAGCAGGGTTCACTAAATTATTCCGTGTTATTGATGAGCTTTGCAAACATTTTGAAGCCGGGAATGCGGGAACCTGCAAAGTTTGCGGCTTTTAACTTATTTTAATAACATGAAAACTTGTTAACTCATGACAATTGTCTAATTTTGCGAAAAACAATGGTTGACCTTTAAATTGTTGTATTACGGCTTTTTAGCAATTGCAAAGATACATTTTTTCATTGAGACACTGTTGCTTTTTTTCCATATTGTTTTAGGTTGAGAGGTTATATTTATCTATTTATAAATAAAAGTGTTATGAAAAAACTGTTAAGTCTATTGTTACTGTTGATGGCTTCCACCGTCATGTGGGCGCAACAGCTCGTGAAAGGAACAGTTGTCGACGGTTCGGGAGAACCGCTGATAGGTGTCAGTGTCAAGGAGGTGGGCAACTCCACCAACGGTGCCATAACCGACGCCAACGGCACGTTCTCCATCAACGTCAAGGGCGGCAGCGCCACGCTGCAGTTCTCATACGTGGGCTTCGCCTCGCAAGACGTGAAGGTGGGCAACCGTCAGCAGATAAAGGTCGTCATGGCCGACGAGAGCCACACCACCGACGAGGTGGTTGTCGTGGCGTTCGGTAAGATGAAGCGCGAGGCTTTCACCGGCTCGGCAGGCGTGATGAAGAGCGACGAGCTGGAGCAGGTGCAGGTCACCAACCCGGCACAGGCGCTGGCTGGACGCGTGGCTGGCGTGCAGCTCAACAACTCGTCGTCGCAGATAGGATCCTCGCCGCAGATCACCATTCGCGGCGTGGGATCTATATCGTCGGACACACAGCCGCTCATCATCCTCGACGGCATGCCCTACGATGGTAACCTCAACACACTGAACAGTTCCGACATCGAGTCGATGACCGTGCTCAAGGACGCGGCATCCAACGCCCTCTACGGCGCGCGCGGTGCCAACGGCGTGATCATGATCACCACGAAGAGCGGCAAGACGGGCGGACAGACCAAGATAAAGGTCGACGCCAAGTGGGGATGGAACACCAACGGACTGAGAGACTACGACAAACTGGACACTCGCGGTTTCTACGAGACCTACTACAAGATGCTCTACAACTCATACGTGAGCGCCGAGAACGAGGGCGGCGCGCTCTCTGCCAACGACGCGTGGCTGAAGGCCAACAGCGACCTCATGAACTCGGCTTCGGGCAAGGGCCCCGGCTACATGGTCTACACCGTGCCGCAGGGCGAGCAGTTCATCCAGCAAGACGGGACCATGAACCCCAACGCCACGCTGGGCGCGCTCTACAAGTATGGCAACCAGGAGCTCTGGCTGCAGCCCGACGACTGGGCTAAGGAGGGTCTGCGCACCGGCTTGCGCCAGGAATACAACGCCTCGGCAACGGGCGCGACAGACAAGGTGAACTATTACACGTCCATCGGCTACCTCAACCAAGACGGCATACAGCTCGGATCCAACGAGAACCGACTCACGGCACGCGCCAAGCTCAACTACCAGGCAAAGAAGTGGCTGCGCCTTGGGGCAAACGTGAGCTACACACATTATAAATACGCGCAGACATCGGAGGGAACCATCGGCACCGGAACTATCTGGAGCACCATCAAGACCATGGCGCCCATCTACCCGGTCTACTACCGCGGAGCCGACAAGAACATCATGATAGACGAGTATGGCGAGCCAATGTACGACTTCGCACGACTCTACAACCTGAGCCGCGCCGGAGGCGTGGGCGGCAACTGCATCTTCGACAACAAGTATACAAGCACGAGGTACAACGTGACCGACTTCACCGTGAACGGCACCGCCGACTTCATCATCACCTCGGACCTCACGCTGACGCTCAACGCCAACACCTACAACAACGACAAGCGATACGACTACTCAAGCTCGCCGTTCGTAGACCACTACACCGACTCGTCGAACAATGGCTACCTCTCGAAAGGCGACTACAAGATTTACTCCTACAACCTGCAGCAGCTCTTGAACTACAACCACGACTTCGGAAAGCACACCGTGAGCGGACTGCTCGGACACGAGTACTACAACTACAAGTATTCTGACATGAGCATGTCGGGCAAGAACTTCGGCATAGACGGTGCCAGCGAGATCGACCAGCTGCTGCAAAAGAACTACCCGTCGTCTTACTCCACACGCTACAACAACGAGGGCTACTTCTTCCGCGGCATGTACGACTTCGACGACACCTACTTCGCCTCTGTATCATTCCGCCGCGACGCCTCGTCGCGCTTCGCCAAGAAGCACCGCTGGGGCAACTTCTGGTCGGGCGGCCTCTCGTGGGTCATCTCAAAGGAGAAATGGTTCAACGTGAGCTGGATCGACAACTTGCGCGTCAAGGCTTCGGTAGGTTCGCAGGGCAACGACAACATCGGCGAGTATCTCTACACCGACACTTACAACATCAAGGACAACGCCGGCGAGCCGGGCTACCAGTGGAGACAGAAGGGAACAGAGGACATCACGTGGGAGACCAACACCAACTGGAACGTGGGCGTGGAGTTCGACTTGCTCAAGAACCGCCTGAGCGGATCTATCGACCTGTTCTACCGCAAGACGTCAGACATGCTCTTCGCCCTGACCACCACGCCGTCTATCGGCTACACGAGCCAATATGTCAACATGGGCGACATGCGCAACCAGGGCGTGGAGTTCGTGCTCAACGCCACACCCATACTGAACAAGACGCTGCGCTGGGACGTGAACCTCAACCTCACTTACGTTAGCAACAAGGTGCTGTCGCTGCCCGAGGGCGTGAAGACCAACAGCATCGACGGACACGCCGGATACATTCGCCACGACAACTCGTTCGCCGAGAAATACTGGTACTTCGTGGGCGAGGGCCTGCCGCTCTACACATGGCACATGCCTAAGTATGCCGGCACCGACAAGGAGACCGGAGAGGCGATGTTCTACAAGGACGTGACCGACGAGAACGGCAACACCACACGCACGACCACAAAGAACTGGAACGAGGCCACCGAGTATCTGTGCGGCGACGCCATGGCACCCGTCAACGGCGGTTTCGGCACCTCGCTCGCCGCCTTCGGCTTCGACTTCAACGTCAACTTCAGCTTCCAGCTTGGCGGCAAGGCTTACGACTACACTTACCAGACGCTCATGCACTCGGGCGGCGAGACCGCCACGGCATGGCACAAGGACATACTCAACTCGTGGAGCGCCGACAACAAGAGCAGCGACGTGCCACGCCTGCGCTTCACCGAGCAATACTCGCAGAACGCGCGCTCCGACCGCTTCCTCACCAACGCCTCTTACCTGAGCTGCCAGAGCCTCAACCTTGGCTACACCATACCAAAGAGCCTGACACTGAAGGCGGGCATAGAGAACCTGCGCGTCTACTTCTCGGCAGAGAACCTCTTCTACGTGTCGGCACGCCAGGGCTTCGACCCGCGCTACAACATCGGCGGATACACCAACCCCGAACTGTACTCGCCCATGCGCACATGCTCATTCGGCATCCAACTTTCATTCTAACCCAAAAAGAGGACACATATCATGAAAATATACAGCAAGTTCATTGCGCTTGCACTGGCCGCCACGAGCCTGTCAAGCTGCATCGACGAGGTGAATCCCACAGAGTTTGTCACCAAGGACCAGATACAACAGTCGGAATCGGCCATCAAGGGCATGGTCAACTCCATCTACACCACCATGGTGGGATATGAGAACGACGATGGCGGCATAGAGCTTATCTCCTACGGCTCGCTGCTTGCCATGCTCGAGTCGGGAACCACGCCAATGTCGTTCAACGGCATAGGCGGATACAACACCCTCGGCGCATGGGCCTACGGCTCCGTCAGCGCCACGGGCTCCAACCGCGGCATATACCCCTCCTATGTGTACTATGGCTACATCAAGGCCGTGAACGACATCATAGGCATGGTAGACAAGGACACGCAGGACGCCAACCTGCGCGCCTACCTGGGCATAGCTTACGCCTACCGCGCGCTCTACTACTCGGAGCTGACGCAGATCATGGAGTATAAGAAGCCCACTGACTCGCGCTTCACCTTCACGCAGCCCGAGAACGACCTCTCAAACCTCGGCGTGCCTATCGTGACCGAGGAGACCACAGAGACCACCAACAACCCGCGCGCCACGGTGGACGAGAACTTCAAGCTGGTGCTCGCCGACCTCGCCAAGGCGGAGACCTACCTCGCTGGCTACACGCGCACCGACAAGGTGCAGCCCGACCTGAGCGTGGTCTATGGCCTGTATGCCCGCGCCTACCAGTTCCTGGCGTCGCACACCAAGATCTCTGCCGAATACAAGGACGAGAGCGCCCTTTGGGCAAAGGCGGAGGAATATGCCAAGAAGGCCATCGAGGCTTCGGGATGCCAACCCCTGAGCGAGGCAGAGTGGACCGACCCGACAAACGGATTCAACAACCGCACGTCGCAAAACTCGTGGATGCTCGCCACGTCGATATCGGAGAGCAACACCTATGCCGCGCACGGCGGCGAGTGGGGATCGTTTGGCTTCGCCATGCTCTTCGGCACCGAGACCGACTTCTCGCCCTACGGATGGCGAGTGGGACGCTCGCTCGACCGCAAGATGTATGAGCGCCTGCCCGACACCGACTTTCGCAAGAAGTCGTGGCTGGGTCCCGACTTCTTCTACAAGTCGACAAACCAGGTGGAGGGCCAGAAGTATCTCGTGGAGAAAGACAAGGACGGCAACTACATCAACAACAAGTACAACACCACGGGCGACAACCTCGACACCGACGAGTCGGCATGGACCAAGGACTACGACGGGCGCGTGAGCGATGGAGCGAAGTATGAGCTCACGAGCAACCCGGCATGGATACGCTCGCGCATCAACAAGTCGCTCGGCTTCAAGGCATGGCCCTACCTCTACGTGAACATCAAGTTCCGCCCGCACAACGGCAACTATACCAACGAGGACATTGGCGGAGCAACCGACTTCCCGATGATGCGCGTGGAGGAGATGTACTTCATCAAGGCAGAGGCGGAGATGCACACCAAGGGCGTGGGCACTGCCAAGGCTACTCTCGAAAACCTCATCAAGACACGCAACCCGCAGTATGCTTGCACGGCAACGTCGGAGGCCGACTTCACCGAGGAGCTGGCTTACCAGAAGGCCATAGAGTTCTGGGGCGAGGGCAGAAACTATTTCGACGCCAAGCGACTAGAGCTGGGCATACACCGCGGATACAAGGGCACGAGCGTGGAGCGCTACAACAACGCGCAAGACATGAACGGTGTCTACTGCGGATGGACTCCGGGATGGAACACCGGCGAGCTCAACACCAACAAGGCGCTCACGGGATACAACAACCCATACACCAACCCGACGACATTCCGCACGGCGGTGTTTGCCGACAACTCCGAGCTTGCCAACTATTACGGCTGCGACCTCGACAACCCCGACGGGAAATAAGACGGCGAGGTGAACACACACTTTGAGGGTGGGCCAAAAAGGACTTCCTTTTGGCGCGCCCTCATTGAATGAGAAAACACTTAAACCAATTTTTATCAATAAATGAAAAAACTACTTGTGTCAATCGTCCTGCTTTGCGTGATGCTCGCCGCGCGCGGCGCCGAAAGCAACGTGGACGTGGCACGCGGACTTGTGCACCGCATCGCGCCACAGTATGAGAACCTCATCGAGTTCCGCCAAATGCAGTCGACCACCGACGTGTTCCGGCTCGAATCGAAGGGCGGCAAGACCATCATCAGCGGCAACGACGCCAACTCGATGGCCGTGGGCCTCAACCACTTCCTGAAATACTACTGCCATGCCGACGTGGGATGGCTCAAGGCCGACACCTACACCCTGCCCGCGCAGATGCCGAAGGTGCCGAAGGCCGTCACGGTGAAGGCGCGCGTGAAAAACCGCTTCTTCCTCAACTATTGCACCTTCGGATACACCATGCCGTGGTGGAAGTGGGACGAGTGGGAACACTTCATAGACTGGATGGCACTCAACGGCGTGAACCTGCCGCTCGCCATCACCGGCCAGGAGTCTATATGGTACAAGGTGTGGACAGAGATGGGGCTTACCGACAAGGAGGTGCGCGCCTACTTCACCGGCCCGTCGCACCTGCCGTGGCACCGCATGCTCAACATCGACTATTGGGGCGGACCGCTGCCCATGTCGTGGCTCGACGGCCAACTTGAGCTCCAACAGAAGATTACCGCACGCGAACGCCTGTTCAACATGCGCCCCGTGCTGCCGGCATTCGCCGGACACGTGCCACGCGAGCTGGCACGCATCTTCCCCAAGGCCAAGATCACGCGCCTGGAGGCATGGTCGGGCTATCCCGACGACTACGCCTGCTCCTTCCTCGACCCCATGGACTCGCTCTTCACCGCGGTGCAGAAGAAGTTCATAGAGACAGAGACCAAGCTCTACGGCACCGACCACGTCTACGGCATAGACCTCTTCAACGAGCTGATGCCGCCAAGCTGGGAGCCCGACTACCTGGGACGCGTCAGCCGACAGGTGCATGAGGCGCTGGAGAAAGCCGACAAGGATGCCATCTGGCTGCAGATGACGTGGCTCTTCTGGAACGAGCGCAAATACTGGACCAACGACCGCGTGAAGCCATACATCACATCCGTGCCAGCCGACAAGCAGCTGCTGCTCGACTACTATTGCGACCGTCAGGAGGTGTGGCAGCGCACTGAGAAATATTTCGGCGTGCCATACATCTGGTGCTACCTTGGCAACTTCGGCGGCAACACCATGCTCGTGGGCAACATCAAGGAGGTGAACAAGCGACTGGAGAACACGTTCAAGAACGGAGGCAAGAACTTCGAGGGCATCGGCTCCACGCTTGAGGGATTCGACTGCAACCCATTCATGTACGAATACGTGTTCGAGAAGGCATGGGACTTCAAGACCCACCGCGACATACCGGCATGGACACGGGCCATGGCAGACCAACGCGTGGGCAAGGCGGACGCCAACGCACGCCAGGCTTGGCAGCTGATGGTGGACAGCATATACGTGGCACCATCGACACCGGGTCAATGCCCATTAATCAACATCAGGCCGACATTCGGCAAGTATCGCACCTACTACGCCAACCCGCGCATAAAATACAACAACCGCACGCTGCTGCAAGCCACGGATCTCTTGCTCAAGGCCGACTCGAAAGAGCATGCCTACGAGTTTGACCTGACCAACATGACGCGCCAGCTGCTGAGCAACCACTTCCTCACCGTGTTCAAGAAATACGAGCAGGCATACAACCAGCGCGACCGCGCCACCATGGACCGACTGCAGAAGGAGCTGACGGGCATCATAAACGACGTGGACGACATGGTCAAGACGCAGGAGTTCTTCCTCGTGGGCAAGTGGATCAAGGACGCGCGCTCGTGGGGCGGCGACTCGCTGGCTTCGCAACGCTACTTCGAGCAGAACGCGCGCAACCTCATCACCACATGGAGCGACAAGGACCAGCTGCTCAACGACTACGCCAGCCGCACATGGGCAGGACTCACCAAGACCTTCTACGGCAAGCGTTGGCAGATGTTCTTCGAGCACGTGAACAAGGCCCTCGACGAGGGCAAGGCGTTCGACGAGGACCACTACAACGTTTACCGCGACGCAGTGACCACCTTCGAGCGCTACTGGTGGCAACAGTGCCTGGGCACGTTCACCGCCAAGCCCATGGGCGACAGCAAGGAGATAGCCAAGAAGCTCGTGGAGAAATACCGCGACGAGATAATGGCAGAATAGAGACCTTATGAAAGCCGAATAACAGAGAGACGGCACGAATGACATTCGAATGTCATTCGTGCCGTCTTGTTTTATTCGTGAGAATATGCAAGCATTTTCTGTTGTATGCCCTTTTTATCTGTCTGTGCCAATAGGATTACCATTCATATTCAAAATCTCATCTGTGTCTTCATCATATAGGTAACGTTCTATCTCCGTAAATCGTGGCGCAAAATTCACAAGTATGCCGTAACGGTATTTCAGAAGGTGCATATAGTTGAACAGTTGAGCACGATGATTTTCGTTAAGGGCTGTCACCGCCTTGCATTCTACTATGATATCGTCTTTACAAAGGAAATCCAAACGAAACGAAGCCTTCATTTTCCTTCCGTGGTAGTAGGGATTAAAAGCCATCTCACGCTCATATCGGATGTTCATTTCTTGCAACTGCATTTCCAAAGCTTCTTGATAGCAACTTTCGTTCAAACCTACCCCCATTCCCTTGCGGACTTCCAACATCGCACCTATAACATCGTATATATGCTTCTTGCTTTCTTGAATGTTTATCATATAGAATGAATAATAATTTTTCACGACAACTATAAACCATAACGCTTTCATTAAGAAGTTATTGTCTAAAGGCAACACCTGTCGTCCATATTTTTTTTACGACAACACTGACAACATGAGACAACTTTTTCTTCTTTAAGAAGGCTCTGCCCAAAGGCGAAGCCAGTTGTCATATGTTGTCCGTGTTGTCGTCAATAATAAAACGCTCTTGTTGCCGTTGATGACGTACCTATTGTTTTTACGACAACGCTGACAACACGAGACAACTTTTCTTCTTTAAGATGGTTTGCTGAACGCGAAGCCAGTTGTCACCTGTTGTCTTGGTTGTCGTCAATAATAAAACGCTCTTGTTGACACTGATGATGTGCCTGTTGTTTTTACGACAACATGAGACAACATGAGACAACTTTTTCTTCTTTAAGAAGGCTCTGCCCAAAGGCGAAGCCAGTTGTCATATGTTGTCCGTGTTGTCGTCAATAATAAAACGCTCTTGTTGCCGTTGATGACGTACCTATTGTTTTTACGACAACGCTGACAACACGAGACAACTTTTCTTCTTTAAGATGGTTTGCTGAACGCGAAGCCAGTTGTCACCTGTTGTCTTGGTTGTCGTCAATAATAAAACGCTCTTGTTGACACTGATGATGTGCCTGTTGTTTTTACGACAACATGAGACAACATGAGACAACTTTTTCTTCTTTAAGAAGGCTCTGCCCAAAGGCGAAGCCAGTTGTCAAATGTTGTCCGTGTTGTCGTCAATAACACTACACTCTTGATGCCGTTGATGACGTACCTGTTGTTTTTACGACAACGCTGACAACACGAGACAACTTTTTTCTTCTATAAGATGGTTTGCTGAACGCGAAGCCTGTTGTCACATGTTGTCGCGGTTGTCGTCAATAATAATACTCTCTTGTTGCCGTTGACACCATGCCCCTCGGCTTTACAGTGCAAAGCCATTGTCATTCCAGTGCAAAGCCGACACCATTCCAGTGCAATGCCGACACGATTGCAGTGCAAAGCCGAGGGGCACGGCACCGACGGCAAGAAAGCGATTGAAGGACAGGAATGATGTTATTCCGCAAAACCCTTTGCAGTTTAGAATTTTACGTGTATCTTTGTAACGTAAAGAGATCACACATTAACGACATAAAAAAACATGAGACTGAACAAGACTTTTCTAACACTCAGCCTGGCAACCGCACTCTTGCAGACGCCAGCCTATGCCTATGCCCAGTCGGCAGGCGGATCCGGCAGCCAGAACCCGCTCTTGCAAAAAAGCTCGCTCCCCTTTGGCGCGCCCGACTTCAGCAAGATCAAGGAGGCCGACTACCTGCCTGCCATAGAAGCCGCCATCGAGAACCAGCGCGAGAACATCCGCAAAATAGTGGGCAACAAGCAGAAGCCTAACTTCAAGAACACCATACTCGCATACGAGAACAGCGGGGTGCTGCTCGACCGTGTCACCAGCGTGTTTTTCGGGCTCACCAGCGCCCACAAGACACAGGGCATCGCCGAGACGCAGAAGAAGGTGTCGCCGATGCTTACCGAACTGGAGAACGAGATTTCGTTCAACAAGCAGCTCTTCGAGCGCATCAAATATGTCTATGATCACGAATATGACAAGCTCAAGGGCGAGGACAAGCGGCTCACTGAGGTCATATACAAGAGCTTCGTACGCTCCGGCGCCCTCCTTCCAGACGACAAAATGGAGCGCATGAAGCAAATCAACTCACGCCTCTCCGAGCTCCAGCAGCAATGGGGCGACCTCCTGCCCGCAGCCACCAACGCCGCCGTGGTGTGGGTGAACAGCAAGGAGGAGCTTGCCGGACTGAGCGACGCCGACATTGCCCAATGCAAGAAGGATGCCGAGAGCCGCGGAGGCAAGGCGCCATACTGCATCGTGATCGTGAACACCACCCAGCAAGCCATTCTCACCAACCTCGACAACCGTGAGCTTCGCCGCAAGGTGTATGAGGCGAGCATCCACCGCGCCGACGCCACCAACCCCGACTTCAACACCTTCCCCATCGTGACCGAGACAGCCAAGCTGCGCGCCGAGAAGGGACAGCTGATGGGCTACGACAACTATGCCGACTATTCGCTGGAGAAGACGATGGCGAAGAACTCGAAAAACGTGAACGACTTCCTCAAGCAGCTCGTCAAGGAATACGCCCCCAAGGCCCAGGCGGAGACAAACGCCATAGAGGAGTATGCCAAGAAGACCGAGGGCAAGGACTTCAAGCTCCAGCCCTACGACCGCTTCTACTATTCAGCGAAGATGAAGAAGGAGATGCTCAACATCACCGACGACGAGGTGAAGCCATACTTCAACATCGACAGCGTGCAGGTGAACGGCGTGTTCTATGCCGCACATCGAGTGTATGGCCTCAACTTCAAGCAGCGCAAGGACATCCCCACCTACCATCCCGACATGAAGGTGTTTGAGGTGAGCGACAAGAACGGCAAGCCCCTCGCCCTCTTCTACAGCGACTACTTCCGCCGCCCCACCAAGCGAGGCGGCGCATGGATGAGCAGCTTCGCCAAGCAGAGCAAGCAGCGCGGACAGTTGCCGATAATATATAATGTCTGCAACTATGCCAAGGCCCCCGAGGGCCAGCCGTCGCTCATCACCTGGGACGAGGCATGCACCCTCTTCCATGAGTTTGGCCATGCCCTCCACGGCATTCTCTCCGACTGCCAGTACAACACGCTTTCGGGAACGGCAGTGGCCCGCGACTTCGTGGAGATGCCGTCGCAATTCAACGAGTCGTTCGCCTCCATCCCGGAGATCTTCGACCACTATGCCCGCCACACGGAGACCGGCAAGCAGATGCCCGCCGACCTGAAGGAGCGCATGCTGAAGAGCATCAACTTCCAGACGGCCTACGCCCTGGGCGAGAACCTGGCAGCCACCTGCCTCGACCTGGCTTGGCACGAATTGGCACAAGGGGAGATACCGTCGGCCTACATGGCAGGAGCCTTCGAGAAGGAAGCACTCAACAACGTGGGGTTGCTCGACAACCAGATACCGCCCCGCTACTCCACCTCCTACTTCAACCACGTGTGGGGCGGTGGCTATGCCGCCGGCTACTACAGCTATCTCTGGACCGAGGTGCTGGCCGTGAACATCGCCGACTACTTTGCCAAGCACGGTGCCCTCGACCCAGCCGTCGGCCAGGCTTTCCGTGACAAGATCCTGAGCCGTGGCAACACCAAGGACCAGATGGAGATGTTCACCGACTTCACGGGCATGAAGCAGCCCGACACCTCTGGCTTCCTGAAAGCAAGAGGACTGTAAACGTCAGTTCGGAAAAAGGATAGGGGGGCACGAAATATGTCCCCCATACCTTACGAAAACATTTCGGATTTCATGTAGATAGATGGATAAAAATGATTATCTTTGCGAAGTCATTTTCCAAATGATGTAGAAATCTATAAAATCGAAGATCATGGCAAGAAGATTATATCCTTTGGGGATACAGACATTCGAGGAGATTATCACAAGAAATCTGCTCTATATCGACAAGACGGAATACATCTACCGCATGACTCATAGCGGTGGAAAGCATTATTTCTTGGCACGTCCTCGTCGTTTCGGTAAATCCCTATTGGTCTCTACCCTCCAAAGCTATTTCGAGGGCAAGAAAGACTTGTTCAAGGGACTTGCCATCGAAAAGTTGGAGCAAGAATGGACAGAATATCCCGTGCTGCATTTCGACATGAGCGGTGGAAAGCACATGGGAAAGGAGCAGTTGGAAAGATACCTCGGATTCATCTTGGAAAATGAAGAAAGAAAATGGGGCATCGCCCATCCGCAAATAGACGCAAACAACCGCCTGATAGAACTCATCAACACCGCCTACGAAAAAAGCGGCAAGCAAGTGGTCGTGCTCGTCGACGAGTATGACGCGCCGTTGCTGGACGTGGCTCACGACAAAGACCATTTGACAGCGCTTCGCAATGTCATGCGCAATTTCTATAGCCCGCTGAAATACCGGGAGCCTGTCCTCCGCTTCGTCTTCCTCACAGGCATCACCAAGTTCTCGCAAGTCAGCATCTTCAGCGAACTGAACAACATCACCCTGCTCTCCATGAATGATGATTACGCTGGCATCTGCGGCATAACCAAGGAGGAAATGTTGACGCAAATGTCGGAAGACATAGACGAATTGGCAGAGAAAAAAGGCATCACCAAAGAGCAAGCCATCGACAAACTCAAGGAAAATTATGATGGCTACCATTTCACAGCCAATTCACCTGATGTTTTCAATCCTTATAGTCTGCTGAATTGCTTCAATGAAAAGAAGTTCGGTTCTTATTGGTTTGCCTCCGGCACTCCTACATACCTCATCAACATGATGCGCCATTATGATGTGCTGCCAACAGACATCACGAGGGTGGAGGCCGACGCCAGCGAGTTTGACGCACCGACAGAAAACATGTCAACAATCATGCCGCTGCTCTATCAGAGCGGTTACATCACCATCAAGGATTACAACGAGGATTACAATTATTACACCCTCGACATCCCAAACAAGGAGGTGAGAGTGGGACTTACCAAGTCGTTGATTCCGTCATACGTCACCCAAAACACGCTTGCCACCACCAACACGGCGCGTCGCATAGCGCAAGCGCTCGACAAGCAAGACATGGATGGTGCCTTGCAACTCTTGCAAACCTTCCTTGGCACGATACCCTACTGCAATGTGACCAACTACGAGGGGCATTATCAGCAGATGCTGTTCATCATATTCTCCCTGCTCACCGACTACCTGGTGGACGTGGAGGTACACACCCCGAAAGGCAGGGTCGACATCGTTATCCTGACAAAGACCGACCTCTACTTGATTGAGTTGAAGCTCAACAAGGACGCGCAAACCGCAATGCGGCAAATCAACCTCAAGGATTACAGCCAGCGTTTCGCGTTAAGCGGCAAACCAATTACCAAAGTTGGCATCAACTTCGACGGCAAGACGGGGAATATCACCGACTGGATGATAGAACACGCGTAGGGCGACATGTGTGTGTTTGGTTCGGGCACTATAATCAAAAAGTTTGGCAGTTAGGGATATTTCGAGTAAATTTGCAGATGTAAAACAAGCAAGGTCATGGCAGAGTTGATGAACTTTTATCCAGTAGGAGTACAGACTTTCGAGAAAATCAGAGAGGGAAAGTATTTGTATATTGACAAGACGAAATATATCATAGATTTTCGCAAGAAGAAAATGAATTATGTCTTCCTGAGTCGTCCGAGACGATTCGGCAAGTCGCTCTTTGCCTCTACCATCCAAGCTTATTTTGAAGGACGCAAGGAGCTCTTCGATGGTCTTGCCATTGCCGAATACGAGAAAGAATGGGTGAAGCATCCTGTGCTGCACTTCGACATGAGCGGAGCGAAGCACATGGAAAAGGAACAACTCGAACGGTATCTTGACTGGTTGTTGAAACCATACGAGAATGTTTACGGATGCCGGACTGACGAGAAGGATGCAAATGTACGCTTTGCCAATATCGTCAGACGTGCATACGAACAGACAGGACAGAAGGTAGTTGTCATCATCGACGAATACGATGCTCCATTGCTTGACGTGGTACACGAGAAGGAGAATCTCGGAGTGCTGCGCCGCATCATGCAGAATTTCTATAGTCCGATAAAAATGCTCGACCCCTACTTGGAATTTACGTTTATCACTGGCATAACAAAGTTCTCGCAACTCAGCATCTTCAGCGAGCTGAACAATCTTGAGAACATCAGCATGTTCGACCAATACTCTGCCATCTGCGGCATAAGCAAGACAGAACTGACAACGCAGATGCGCCCCGACATCGAAGGACTAGGCAAGGCACTCGGGCTTACCTACGATGAATGCCTTGACGAGTTGACAAAGTATTATGACGGCTATCATTTCAGCGAACATTCCGAGGACGTGTTCAATCCATTCTGCCTGGTAAGGGCCATGAACGGCCAGAAGATTGAGTCGTATTGGTTTGGCTCTGGCACGCCAACCTATCTGATAAAGACCTTGCAGAAGTATCACGTGGGTGTGATGGACATAGAGAAGAAGAGCTGCGACATCGACGACTTCGACGTGTCGCCCGAACAGATGACGTCGGCTCTCCCGCTGCTCTATCAGAGTGGCTACCTCACCATAAAGAAATACAGCCCACTGATGCGCCGCTACACGCTTGGCTACCCCAACCGCGAAGTGAAGATAGGCATGCTCAAGAGCCTTGCGCCCAACTATCTCTCGCCTGTTTCGTTGGACAACAACAGCCTTGTGGGCGATTTCCTCGAAATGCTGTACGACGGCGATATAGGAGGAGCCATGAACCGGCTGAGGGCTTATCTTGCGGGCATCTCCAACCGACTGTCAAACAAGAACGAGCGCGACTTCCAAACCGTGTTCTACCTTATATTCAATCTTATGGGAGCCTATATGCGCGTGGAAGAAGACAGCGCCATCGGCAGGGCGGATGCCGTGGTGCACATGCCCGACGCCATATATGTCTTCGAGCTGAAATACGACGGCTCGGCAGAGGATGCCATCAAGCAGATTGACGACAAGGGCTACCTGATTCCCTATTCAGCCAACGGCAAGCGACTCTTCAAGATTGGTGTCAACTATGACAGCCAGCAGCGTACGATCGGCGAGTGGATTGTGACGGAAGGGTGAGAAATACAGATACTCTCGCGGGGAAAAAGGAGGTTTGTCAGTAAATAAGGGGCATGAAGCAGCACGACGCCTCAAGTTTGCTGAAAGCCCGCTAAAGATATTTTCGCAACATTTTATTTCCGTTTCATTTTTCTTTTATAACTTTGCATCCGGAAAGCAAAGGTTGCTTTCTAAGGGGTGCTGCGGTTGTTGCCGCGGCTGAGATCATACCCATGAACCTGATCCGGGTAATGCCGGCGTAGGTATAGGATAATCCCTTATGTTATTTTTTTTATTTAAAACAAAAGGTATCAATGAAAAGATCCATTTTCATGATGAGCCTGTCGTTTTCGGCTATCGCAGCGACTGCGGGCATTCCGGAAAAACTCGACACGCTCAGCACGTACACGCTCCAAGGTGTACAGGTGACATCGACACGTGCCACGAAGAAAACTCCAATGGCGTTCACCACGCTTGACAAGGACAAGATCAAGCAAGTGAACTTCGGCCAGGACATCCCCTACATCCTGTCGCTGACGCCATCGGTCACCACCACCTCCGACGCGGGCAACGGCATAGGCTACACGTCGATACGCGTGCGCGGCATCGACCCGAGCCGCATCAACATCACCGCCAACGGCGTGCCCGTGAACGACGCGGAGAGCTCGCAAGTGTATTTCGTGAACATGAGCGACTTCACCTCTTCGGTGCAGAGCATGCAGCTGCAACGCGGAGCGGGAACGTCGACAAACGGAGCGGGCGCATTCGGCGCCACGCTCAACATGCAGACAGAGAACATAGGCACGCAACCCTACGTGGGACTTGACCTCAGCGGAGGCAGCTATTACAGCCACAAGGAGACCCTGCGCTTCGGCACCGGTCTGCTGAGCGAGCATTGGGGCCTGCAGGGACGCCTGTCGAACATCGGCAGCAAGGGTTACCTGAGGCGCGCCTCGACGAAGCTCAACTCTTATTTCCTGCAAGGCGGCTACTTCTCTGACAACACGATGGTGAAACTCGTGACATGGAACGGCACGGAGCAGACTTACCACGCATGGAACTACGCCTCTAAATATGAGCAGAGCCTCTACGGAAGACGCTACAACTCGTGCGGCGAATACTACGACGACAATGGCAACGTGCAGTATTATAAGGACCAGACAGACAACTATCACCAGATGAACTACCAGGCCATCTGGAACCAGCTCTACGGGCAGCGCTGGTCTACCAACGTGACGCTGCACTATACCTACGGCTATGGTTACTACAACGAGTACAAGGCCGGAAAGGATTACGCGGAATACGGCCTGTCGAAAACAAAATACAAGAGCGACCTGACCCGCAAGAAGATAATGGAGAACAACCTCTACGGCATAGTGGCAGGCATCAACTACGACAACAAGGAGAACTTCAAGGCCACCCTCGGCGGCGGATGGAACAAGTATGTTGGCGACCACTGGGGAGAGGTGCTCTGGACCAAGGACAAGATCAACGCGTTCTACCCGGGCTATGAGTATTACAGGAACCGCGCGTGGAAGTCGGACTTCAACGTCTACACCAAGGAGTCGTGGACGTTCCTCCCCGGTCTCAACGCATATATCGACCTGCAATACCGCCACGTGGGCTACAGGATGCAGGATCCGCGCGACTACTATATAGACGTGGATCGCACAAAGGGATACTGGGCACACGACGACTTCGACTTCTTCAACCCGAAATTCGGTCTCAACTACCAGATAGACAAGCACAACCGCGTGTATGCCAGCTACGCACTGAGCCACAAGGAGCCCACGCGCAACGACTACCAGGACAACGAGGTGCAGCACCTGAAAGCCGAGAAGCTGCAAGACGTGGAGTTCGGCTACCGCTATGAGAGCCAGAAGTTCACCGCTGGTGTCAACTTCTATTACATGTACTACAACCACCAGTATGTGCTCACGGGTGAGCTCAACGACATAGGCGAAATGAAGGCCAGCAACGAGAACAGCGGCCGCTCTTACCGCGAGGGCGTGGAGCTGGAAGGTGCGTGGAAGCCTACCGACTGGTTCCGCTGGGATCTCAACGCCACCTTTTCGCGCAACATCTGCAAGGACTGGACCGTGAACCTCAGCGACAAGACAAGCTATAACCTCGGCGACACCCACACGGCGTTCTCGCCCGACGTGATATTCAACAACATCTTCACGTTCAGCTACAAGGGATTCGCGGCAAGCATACAAAGCCAATATGTGGGCAAGCAGTATCTGACCAACACCGGCTTTGACTATTACAACAACTACACGGACAAAGACCAATTTGACCGCGCCGTGGACATGACCCTGAAGGCTCATTTCACCACCAACCTTGACCTTGCCTACCACTTCAGCCTGCCGAAGCTGGGCATGAAAGACATCACCGTGGGCGTTGCCCTCTACAACGTATTCGACAGCAAGTATGACAACAACGGCTGGGCAGCACCAAAATACCGCAAGACGGCTAACGGCAGCGTGGAGGCCTACTGCAAAGACGACCTCTACGAGGCAGGCTTCGCGCCCTCAGCCCCATTCAACTGGATGGCTCACCTGAGCCTGACCTTCTAAGACAACAGAGTCCCCCGCTCTTCGCAAGAGAGCAGGGGCTCTTGGCTTTGCGACAATCGCAAGATTCACGCGAAGCATGTCAATCTCTTAGCCAACAAGCACATTCATGAACGACATGATAAACCACAAGCCTTTCTGGCACGACCACCCTGCCGTGATTCTTGCCAACGGCAGTTACCCTACCCACGAGATACCTCTGGAAATACTGAAGGGGCACGGGTACCTGTGCTGCTGCGACCGCGCCGGACTGACGGCCCTGGAGCACGGCTTGAGACCCGATGCCATAGTGGGCGACGGCGACTCGCTGCCACTGTCGACGCAAAGGGAACTGGCAGACATCTTCCACAAGGTGGACGAGCAGGAAGACAACGACCTGACGAAGGCCACACGGTTCATGCTGGCAAAGGGATTCAAGAAGATAGTCTATCTCGGGGCGACGGGGCTAAGGGAAGACCACACCATAGCCAACGTCTCGCTCATGGCGACCTACCGCAAGGAGATGGGCGTGGAGCCGATAATGGCGACCGACTACGGATGGTTCTCCGTAAACGAGGGCAAGCACGTGTTAGAGGCGTTTCCCGGCCAGCAGGTGAGCATCTTCAACCTCGGCTGCCGCAGACTCAGCTCGCGAGGACTGAGATGGGACGCCTACCCCTACGCCACGGCATGGCAAGGCACGCTCAACGAGGCGGTGGCATCGTCGTTTGAGATGGACGGCGACGGCTTGTATATGACATACCAAACTTACGAAGCAAAATGACGCAATATTTCATAGACCACTGGCTCGACATTACGACGACCATACTGGGCATAATCTATATCATTCTCGAATACCGTGCAAGCATAGCGCTGTGGCTCGTAGGCATAGTGATGCCGGCGATGGACGTGTTCCTCTATTATAGCCACGGGCTCTACGGCGACGCGGGCATGGCGGTCTACTACACCCTCGCCGCCGTGTACGGCTGGACGGTATGGAAATTCGGCAAGAAGCGCAAGCAGAAGGAAGGCGAGGAGATGCCCGTCACCTTCATGCCAAGGCGGCTCTACCCCATCGCCATGGTGTTCTTCGTGGCAGCTTGGGTGGCAACATGGTTCGTGCTGAGCCGATATACCAACAGCACGGTGCCGGTGCTCGACGGTTTCACCAACGCGCTGAGCTTCGTGGGACTGTGGGCTCTAGCGAGGAAATATACCGAGCAATGGCTCTTCTGGATAGTGGTGGACGTGGTGAGCTGCTACCTATATGCCGTCAAGGGCATACCTTTCAAGGCTTCGCTCTATGGCCTGTACGTGGTGATTGCAGTGATGGGCTACCTCAAGTGGATGAAAATGGCGCGGCAAGCGCGGTAATAAAAAGAAACGGGCATGGCGCGTGGTTGCCATGCCCGTTTCATTTTAATATTGCATGATGTTGCCCATTTGAAGGAAAACCCTTACCTTTGCAGCCGCTTATGAAAACAACAACGTTCAACAAACGCGACGCGATCGTTTTCAAGCACTTCAACCGCAGGGGCTACAGCCTCTTTGCCGCTTTGGGCAAAGTGGTGGTGATAGGAGTTCTTGCCGTGCCCACTCTCACCCACGCCAAGGCTTGCGGCATAGCCACCAAGCCAGCCAACGAGAGTGCCGACACGCTCTCGTTCGGGGAGCAACGGCTCGACGAAGTGCAAGTGACAGGATCGCGAGCACCACTGACTGCAAGGCAGTCGGCGAAAATCGTTGAGGTCATCTCGCGCGACGACATTCATCGTGCCGAGGCGCAGACCATCAACGACGTATTGAAATTAGCCACGGGCGTGGATGTCCGTCAGCGCGGTGGCTTTGGTGTACAGACGGACATCTCCATCAATGGTGGCACCTTCGACCAAATCACCATTCTGCTGAATGGCATGCCGCTGACCTCGCCACAAACGGGTCACAACGCTGCCGACTTCCCCGTGTCGCTCGACGACATAGACCACATCGAAGTGTTGGAAGGCGGTGCGGCGCGCGTTTTTGGTTCCGCGGCTTTCTCGGGAGCCATAAACATCGTGACCACGCCACGACCTTCATCGCAAGGCGCGAAAGGCTGGGAAGGGAAGGCAACAATAGAAGGCGGTTCGTTTGGCTCGTTTGGCGGAGACGCAAGGGTGGCAGCAAGCTTGCTCAAGTCTGGAAACGGCGCGTCGGCAAATAGCCAACTCTTCTCCTCGCTCTCAGCCGGATACAACCAGAGCGACGGCGGGACAGCCAATTCCGACTTCCGGAATCGCCACGGGTTCTATCAAGGACGCTTCGCGTCGTCTATCGTGGATGTCAACTGGCAGGCGGGAATAGCATCGAAGGATTATGGAGCCAACACGTTCTATTCGGCTCGTTTCCCCAACCAGTATGAGTGGACACGAAGATACATGGGCTCCGTAAGCGTGGGCATTCGTCCGCTGGCCAACGAGAGCGGGTTCTTGAAATCGCTCGACATAGAGCCAGAAGTCTACGCGCATCGCGACATCGACCACTACCAGTTGACCAAAGGAGCCACGGGAGCATCGAACGGCGAGAACTATCACCGTATGGACGTGTATGGAGGTTCGCTGAGCGCGGTGGCAAGTTGGGCGGCTGGAAAGACGGCAATAGGCGCTGACGTGCGCAAGGAGCACATCCTGTCTACCGCCTACGGCGAACTGCTGGACGAGAGCGAATGGAAGACCATCGGCAACACTACTCGCGCCTACGACCACATGGGAAACCGCACGAACACGAGCCTCTTTCTTGAGCACAACATCATAATCGGCGGACTTACCGTGTCGGCTGGAATGATGGCTAACCGCAACACTGGGCTCGACAATAAGTTTCGCGTGTACCCGGGCGTAGACATAAGCTTCAGACCTGATGACCACTGGAAGGTCTACGCCAGTTGGAACAAGGCCATGCGCCTGCCCACTTTCACCGACTTGTACACCAACAGTTCGGCACAAAAAGGCGACATAACATTGAAACCAGAGCGCAACAGCACCTTCAAGGGCGGCGTGCGCTATCGCACGTTTGGCTTTGAGGCGATGGCAAGCGCATTCTATAGCAGAGGGCGCGAGATGATCGACTGGGTGTATGAGACTGCCGAATCGAAAAGATACCAGGCCATGAACATTGGCAAGCTCGACAACACTGGATTCAATATCGAGACAAAGGCCAACTTGTCGCAACTATTGTGCGCCGAGACCACAGATTCGGGTGTAGAGCCGTGGCTGATAACCATGGGCTACGCATATATCAACCAAACCCACAAGACCGACATGGAGATATACAAGTCGCTCTACGCCTTGGAATATCTTAGGCACAAGCTTGTGGCGACTATCTCACATCCTATCGTGAAGCGTCTATCAGCCTCGTGGTCGCTGCGCTGGCAACAACGTATGAATGGCTACCACCCATACGCCAAGTTAGACGGCAAGGTGCAATACCAGCTACCCCACTGCACCATATACGTGAAGGCCGACAACATCACATGCCACAGGTATTACGACCTCGGCACAGTGAGACAGCCAGGACTTTGGATTATGGCAGGAACGAAAATAAGCGTGTTCTGATTGGATAAATTGATATAAAAAAAGTATTGCAGTCTGGTATTTATACCTGACTGCAATACTTGATAATAGGATTTTGAGAAGGATTAATACAGTTTCTCTTTTTTAATGGTTACCGTTATGGGACCATTGTTAGTGTTCAACCGCAAGGTCATTTTATTGCCAGTTAATTGCAGTTCCTCATCCCAAGAGTAGTTTTCTACCTTCTTCCCGTTTACCTCGGTTATCGTGTCACCCAATTTAATGCCAGCCTTGTAGGCAGGACTGCCATCATACAGGCTGCGCACAATCCAGCCTTTTCCTTTGTCGGTACGGTTGAACCAATTCATACCATAAGACTTTTCTTCGTGTTTATAGACCTTGAATGGCCTCAAGTAAAGCTTTCCGTTAGGCACATCGAATACCAAATTGAAGTTTTTCAATATTCCGGCACCAATGTTTCCTACAAAGATATTTTTATCGAAAACTCCTTTTCCAGAAGGATGAAATGTAATTTCCGGTTTGTAGATATTAAGATTGTCAATCTGCATGCTGTCAGCCAGTGCGTCTTTCCATGTGGATATACCTCCGTCACCCACGCCCATCTGCAGCCCATGCCCTGTATGTGTGATACCCTTATAGTCTTCAAGGGCATAGTTTTGGGTTGTTTCTGCCGTGAAATCTATTACGTTGCCCGACCCTGTGTCGATATTGTAAAGCCCTTCGATGCATTTGCCGTTGAACCATACATTAGCCTGAATCAGATATTTCTTGTTCTTAACGACAAGGGGAATGCATTGGTATGTTTTCTTTACCGAATCGGGTATCGCATTTAGTCCTCGCAAAAACTTGTGCTGGTAATTTATCTCATAGGGATGATCTGCAAAATCCTTACTTCCCATTATACCATCGGCATGCCGGCCTAGTATATCTCTTATTCCCATTAGAATCAAGTAGTTGTAAGTGGTGACGGATGCTTCAGTCTTCACGGAGTGCTTCGCCATAGACACATTAACTGAAGTTGTGCCATTCGCTCCGGCTACTTTGGCTTGCTTCATATTGGGCATCTGCCATGCTTTTCTTTTTGCGTAAATGGTGTCAACAATGAGTTGCCCTCCCGCTCCAGTATCGAATACTAGGTTTAGCGCATTTGTGCTATCAACGATTGCAGGCAGATAGATGTGATCGTCTAGAATGAAATGGACAGGTGCTTCATTTACACCAACGGCTATCGGCTTGGCCTCTTGTGCTAAGACGGAAACTGAAAACAAACAAAAGAAAATAAGAAAAACAGATTTCAATGGTTTCGTCATATATTGGTCTATATATAGGTTTTACAGGATTTACTTATTAATTCTTGATTGTTACGATTGTTTCGGATGAGCAAGCTTGTTCCGATGGCTACGCTTATTTCGGATAATCACGTTTCAGTTTGTAAGGGAATAAAAAAATCGCCCTGGATGCCAATGAAAACATCATTAAGCATATAGGGCGATAAAGATTTATTGATTTCTGCAATCAAACAAGTTGATTACATGGCCTGAACCTGCTTGGCAATCTCGTTAGCTGGATCAACAGCAAGCATCTTCTCGGCCCACTGTTTGGCAGCAACCTTGTTCTGCTTGACATTGAACTCGTAAACGATCATGTACTGCAAAGCAGTCTTCAACATGGCAGTTTGGTTGTCCGAACGATCTGCCTTGGCCTCAAGTGCAGCAGCAAGCGCTTCATAATAAGGCTTCGCAAGACCTTGCTTGCTGTCAGGATCCATGGCTGAATTAATGCTGCCACGAACATAGTTGATATAGTTGACCTGCTCTGGATACTTCTCTCCTATCTTTGCGTAAGTGTCGTCTGCCTTTTGGAAAGCAGCCTTGGCACCTGCGTTGTCACCAGCCTGCTGACGCTTGGTGGCAATCTCAAGATATTGACTACCAAGACCATTATAGTCTGAGAAAGAAGGATTCTCCTTAGCCTCAATTGACTTCTCTACAAACTGGAGAGCCTTATCATAGTCGCCCTTCTCGTTGTAAACATCAGAAAGGCTCTTGTAAAGAATAGGCTTGGATACAATGGCGTTAGCATCGACATCAAGAGCGGTAAGTGACTTGTTGTAAGCCTCTGCTGCATCATCCCAACGCTTTGCCTGCTTCAAGGCTGTACCATAATAAGCATAGTCATCGGCAGTGATCTTCGCGCTGTCGCTCTTGTTGAACAAGCGGTCAGCATATTCGAGAGCCTGATCGGTATAGTTCTTGTCAGTAGAGTTCCAGAATACGAGACGGTTCAAAGTGCTCCACTTTGCGTCCTTCGTCAAACCAGCCTTTGAAACTTCGATACTCTTGTCCTTGTTGCCAAGCATCCACTCGATAGTGGCGTAGTCCTTAATGTCCTCATCGTCCATCTTAGTGACATCAGAAACCTTGCCATAGTAGTCGGCAGCCTTCTGAAGGTTTGGATTCTTTGTATGGTAGTAGATGCGAGCTGCGAGAGCGTCAACAGGATAATCAGGCACTTGCTTGCGCAAATCCTCAAGTGTTGCGACAGCATCCTCAGGGTTTCTGCCACGAAGAATCATGGCATACTTATAGTAACCCTCGGCATTTTTCGGCGCGAAATAAATTGCCTGCTGATAGTTTTGGGAAGCGCCACCAGCATCATCATTAGAAACGCAAATGTCGCCCTTCAAGATGAATGCTTCAGCATATTTGGAATTCTTTTGCAATGCGTAGTCAGCGAACTGATTAGCCTTATCGTAATCCTTGTTGTTATAGAACGTGCGTCCGATAGCCAAAAGAGCTTCAGGATTCTTCTTGTTTGTCTTGTAGAGATCCTTCACCAGCTTTTCGAAGTCGGCACCTTTAGCCTTTATCAACTGTGATGTCTGAGCGACAAGAGCCTTTGTATCGGTCTGGGTCATAGCTGTAGAAGCAGAGCCAAACAACAAAGCGCCAGCTAAGAGAATTTGATATGTTTTCATATTATTACTAATTTTATTATTCAACTTAAAGCATACTTGAAAGAAAGAAAAGGTTATGATAACACGGTCATCTTTCTTTATTGAACAGCATTTACATCTCTAACATTAATATTACCCAAAACAGGAAGCAATCCTGTCTTCATCACAATACGCTGACCTTTAGGTCCCTGAATAAAGTGCGCAAATCCCCATGGAAGCCCCTGACGAGGATCATTAAGGAGTGCGTATATTGTACGAATTAATGGATATTCACCATTATAGATGTAATATTGATAAGGCTTACGACTGCTTTGCGGAGTAGCAGGATGAATCTTACTCAGACTCATAACACGAATGTTCCTCTTAAAAGTAAGGTTGGTCGTGTCACGCTTGTCATTGAGCCAATTGTTTCCAATAATGCCAATGGCAGATGGATTCTGTTCCACATATTTTATCACCTCAGCAGTTTTATTCACCGCAGCAACGTTCTTGTTGACGATCGGTTTACCGCCGAGGACGGAATCTTCAATGAAATGTACGGTACTCGACTTAGGATTGTCGAACACAACCGTAATAGTGCCTTTATTGTTTCGATTGCCAAGCTGACTCCACTTTGTGATTCGTCCATTCATGATGTCTTGCACATCTTTGACAGAAAGCAAAGTGTCAGTATTTTGCTTGTTGACAATAAACGCTAAGGCGTCATAAGCGATGCTAAAAGAAGTTGGTAGATATTGTTGCGCTTTTAAACTATTCCTTTCAGCAGGCTTATAATCCCTAGCCGTGAAAACCAACCATGCCTTACCATGAAGAAGCATGTTTATTCCATCTGACTCATTGGTATAGATAGGTTTTACCTTGGCATTGGGATAATCGTGTTGAAAAACGTCTCTCTCTTCCTCAATTATAGGACTAAAACTCTCGTCAGAGACGAAAGAGACAGTCCCTGACGAGTAAGTATCTGTCCTCCCATCCTTTCCCTTCTTGCTGCTGTTGCCGCAAGAAGAGACGAGGATAGAGGTAATTGTTAATCCTACAAAAATGTAAGATATTAGTCTCATGTTCAAATTTATTTACTGCAATCTGAATGCCACTGGGACATTGTACTTCACACGCACGGCCTGACCATTCTGCTTACCAGGAATCCACTTAGGCATGCTTTTTACCACACGCTGTGCCTCACGGTCAAGTGATGGGTCTACCGAACGAGCTACCTGTACGTCTGTAATGCTACCGTCGCGCTCAACAACGAACGACACGACAACACGTCCTTGCACACCATTCTCCTGAGCTACGACAGGATACTTGATGTTTGAAGAAAGGAACTGCATCAATGCAGAAGGGCCACCTGGGAATGAAGGCATCTGTTCTACAACATCGAACACCTTATTCTCAACCTCAGGCTTTGGCTCAGCCTTAACTGGTTCAGTCTCCACACGCTGTGTAACTTTCAGGATTTCACCCTGGTCAGAGTTACCCTTAACGTCGAGTGCACCAATAGCTGTGTTAGTCTGCATGATTTGGTCTTGAGTCTTCATCTCCTCCTCAGGTTTCACTTCGGCATCCTTCTTAATGACAGGAGCTGTGAACTTGATAGAAGACTTAACCTCCTTAACCACTTCTTTCTTTTCCTCGACTTGGATCTTACGCTCCACCTTAGCCTCTTTCTTCTTAGGCTGATTGAGGGCAGAAAGCTCAGTCACGTTCTCGTTCTTTGCATGTGCAGCCTGATATGCGTCATATCCGGCCTTGATGTAGAACACAACGATACATAGAGCGGCGAGGACTGCAATCGTAATGATGGCTTTTACGTTTCTCTTACCTGTCTGGGTACGAAGCTGATAGGCTCCATACTCCTTGTTTCTTCCTTCGAAGATAAGGTCACACCAGCCATTTCTTGTTAAATCAATTTGTGCCATTTTTTTAACCTTTCGTTTAGCTATGTTACCTTATAACTTGACGTTGTTTTCTTTGAGAAGCTTCAAGTCGTTATCATTAATCTTATCAATCACGTACTTACCGATTGTACAGATGTTCATCTCATCCAAAGCGTCGACAAGGTTCTTATAAGTAGCATTGTCTGTTGCCTTGATGATGATGGTCAGAGTACTGATGTGCTTGCCATTGATCTCACCTGCCTTAATCTTAGAGAGCTCTTGATTGTAGAGAGAATCCGACATCTTTTTCTTTGGATCCGGATCGTCGTGTTTCTTATCGAGCTCAATCTTGGCTTTCATGACATCAATTGTAGGCGTTGTGCCATCCTCGGTAGTATGGTTGATGATGACGCTGCGAATGCCTTTGGCACCCCAAGTGGTCTTTTTAAGACATTTAGGATCCTCTGGCTTCACAAGTCCAGCCACATAGTAGATCTGGTTGTCGGCAGCGCAATAAATCGTAATTGTGTACGATTCCTTTGCCACTGTCTTATCCTGGTCCGTAAGGTTCTTATCATTACTCGGCATACTCAATTCCATCGTCTGGGGCTTTGCCAAAGACGTACAGAGCATGAAGAACGTGATAAGAAGCATCATCATGTCCACCATAGGCGTGAAGTCCACGCGGACATTTATCTTCTTCTGTTTCGATTTTCCTGCTGACATCTTTAATCCTCCGTTTTCTTGTATTGAGTAATCAGATAGTAACGGTTCTCATTCATATCCTGAAGCTCGCTCATGATCTTCTTCACGGTCATGTAAGGAGTCTTCTCATCAGCCTTGATTGCAATCTTGGCATCAGGATTGGCCTCATGAGCAGCTTTCACCCAGAGTTGGAACTCGCTCATAGCGGCATCACCTGTCTTACCTGGAACAGAGTCCGTGGGTATACCGAAATTTTTGAGCTCCGTAGGACGAGTGTTCTTGTCGAGGTTCAGGTAAGCCTGAAGCTTCTGCATTGGAACACCCCACATAGGATCGTCGAGGAAAGCCTTCTGCTGTGTTGCAGAGAGCGAGATTCCGAACTGGTCGGAAATAGTGGACAGAGCCGCCTGTGTATCAGTGGTCTTATCCATGCTCATGAAGATCTTTCCGTCATTACCGACGAGGATATTCAGGACGTTTGTCTCTGGAACCTTGATTTCCGACACACTGCCCGGCGTGTTCACCTTCACTGGCTCCTGCTTGACGAATGTAGACGTCAACATGAAAAAAGTCAGCAAAAGCACCATCACGTCCGACATTGGGGTCATGTCGATCCAGACGTCCGCTTTCTTAATTTTAATCTTAGCCATACACTAAAGAATTTAAAGTTAAAAGGCCAAGATGAATTAAGCTTCGTCGGTGTGGTTTGCTTCGTATGTCTGTGCGATTGTGTAACCTACCTCGTCGAGTGCGTATGTCAGCTTATCAATCTTGTTTGTGTAGAAGTTGTAAGTGATAACGGCAACCCAAGATGTTGCGATACCGAAGGCTGTGTTGATAAGAGCCTCAGAGATACCAGTTGACAGAGCGAGGGAGTCACCACCACCACCGGCAGCAAGAGCCTGGAACGAACGAATCATACCCGTCACAGTTCCGAGAAGTCCGGTAAGAGTACCAAGTGTTACAATAGTAGCGACGATAGGAAGGTTCATCTGCAAGGTAGGCATTTCAAGCTGAGTAGCCTCCTCGTGAGCCTGCTCGATGCGAGCAACCTTCTGGCTCTTCTTCAGAGAAGCGTTTGCACCGCTTTCCATTGCCTTGTAAGCGTGGAGAGAAGCGAGAACGACGTTAGCTACAGAGCCCTGCATCTTGTTGCAAAGAGTCTCAGCCTTGTCGAAATCGTTAGCAGCGAGAGCAGCCTTGATGTTGGCCACGAACTTTGTCAGAGAACCCTTACCGAAAGCGGTCTTGAGGGCGAAGTAGCGCTCAACTGCGAGGCAGAGCACTGTGAGCAGCAATGTGTGGATGATAGGCACCACATAACCACCCTTGTAGATTGTACCGAAGATGTTAGCAGGAGCATTTGCATTGTCACCGCCCTGGAAGTTAGCGCCATTGCCCAACCAGAAGTTGAAGATGCAGAGTGCAGCGATGAAGCAGAGGACGATAATCCAGAATGCTCCTCTAATACCTGTGAAGCCTTGTGACTTCGTTGCAGCCTTGGGAGCTGCGGCTTTTTGTGTAGTTGCCATAGTACTTGATTAATTTTTGGTTATAAATTTATTTAATTGTGTATATTGTTTCCTATTCTCTCGCAAAGATAATCATTTTCTATATTAGAGGCTCGTGTTTCTTTTATTTTAACACACTTTTTTTTAATTATCTTTGCCAAACGGCTATTTCAGCTTTTCGCAAGCCTCCTTGATACGCCTCAAAGCCTCTCGTATGTTCTCGTCGCTCGTGGCGTAGCTCATACGGAAGCCATCTGGTTCGCCGAAAGCGTCGCCTGCCACCGTAGCCACGTGAGCTTCTTGCAAGAGATACATTGCGAAGTCGGTCGAAGAGTTTATCTTGTACTCGCCATAGCTCTTACCAAAGAGTTTCTTGCAGTGTGGGAACAAGTAGAACGCTCCTTGCGGCACGTTGACCTCAAGTCCCGGGATCTCCTTGGCAAGTTCCACGATAAGGTCACGCCTGCGCTGGAAAGCCACTCTCATCTCCTCAACGCATTGCTGGCTACCTGTGTAAGCTGCCAATGCAGCGCGCTGTGCCACGTCGTTGGTACCACTGGTATATTGGCCTTGGAGTTTGTTCATTCCCTTGATAATCCACTCAGGAGCCGCTACCCATCCGAGTCGCCATCCTGTCATGGCGTAGGCCTTGCTCACGCCATTGCAAATTATCGTGCGCTCCTTCATGCCTGGAGCCGCAGAAATGCTTGCCTTGAATCCCACATAATTTATATGCTCGTAAATCTCGTCTGACAACACGTATAAATCTTCGTGCCTCTTCACCACCTCGGCAAGCGCGTCGAGCTCATCTTGCGTGTAAACGCTTCCCGTAGGGTTGCTTGGCGAACAAACGACAAGCATCTTGGTCTTTGGCGTGATGGCTGCCTCCAATTGCTCGGGCGTGAGCTTGAAGTCGCTCTCAAGCGGAGTGCGAAGCGTCACAGGCGTGCCGCCAGCCAACTTCACCATCTGTGGATAGCTCACCCAATAAGGCGCCGGAATAATGACCTCGTCGCCTGGGTTTACAAGCGCGAGGATGGCGTTGCACACGCCTTGCTTTCCGCCCGTGCCTACAATTATTTCCTTCGCGGAATAGGAAAGATTGTTTTCCTTGGCGAGCTTCTCAGAGATAGCCTCCCGCAAATCCATGTAACCTGGCACGGGCGAATACTTTGAATAGTTGTCGTCAATGGCTTTCTTTCCTGCCTCTTTGATGTAATCTGGAGTCATAAAATCGGGCTCACCGACGCTCATGTTAATGACATCGATACCCTGCGCTTTCATTTCGCTACTCTTCTGCGACATCGCGAGCGTTGCCGAGGGAGCGAGCCTGTTTAGGCGGTCTGACAATTGTGGCATACTAAAATGTATTAAAACGGCAGCTAACCTACCATATTGTTTGCAAAAGTAATTATTTTATTTATTAAAACGAAGAAAAGCGTTGAAATTTTACTCGAATGTAATAAAAAAGTTTTTGCTATATCTAGATGGCAAAGTTACACATTATTACTTAAACTCAAAATTCAAGCAAGCCCCAAGCAACACATTCGCGCACTCTGTGTTGTTTGGCATGGGCGTTGCCGTCCCTGATCTATTGAAAGAAAGCGATTGTTCCCTCTTGGCTTTCTTCTTGTATTAATGCGCATCCACAAACAACGATGTACTCGCGGCTGGGATGACAACACCCACTACAGTAAAAACTGTTCCGAACAGCACTTTAGCTTCCTCCCATTCGGGTTGGTTTTATTACAGATGGAGGTTATGCCCCATCCTGTCTCGCTTGGTGCGCAGGTATTTAATGTCATACCTGTTGGGCTCTATCTCTATTGGCACGTTATCCACAATCTCAAGTCCATAGGCTTCGAGACCGACACGCTTAGTCGGGTTGTTGGTCATCAGTCTCATCTTGTGTACTCCGAGACGACGCAACATCTGCGCTCCACAACCGTAGTCGCGCTCGTCAGGCTTGAACCCGAGATGTATATTGGCATCCACGGTATCGAGACCGTCCTCTTGCTGGAGCTTGTAAGCGGCTATCTTGTTCATCAAACCAATGCCTCGCCCTTCCTGCTGCATGTATATCACGACACCCTTGCCCTCGTTCTCTATCATCTCCATCGCCTTATGCAGCTGCTCACCGCAGTCGCACCTCATGCTTCCGAGGATGTCGCCCGTAGCGCACGACGAATGCACCCTCACGAGTATAGCCTCGTCTTCTTTCCACTCGCCTTTCACCAACGCCATGTGTTCCAGGCCGTTGCTGGTTTGGCGGAACGGCACGAGATGGAAATAGCCGTAAACCGTGGGCAGATCCACCTCTTCTCCAACCTCGATGCTCGTCTCATGTTTCAGGCGATAGGCAATGAGATCCTTGATGCTGATGATTTTCATGCCCCACTCTTTCGCCTTCTCTTGAAGTTGGGGCATACGTGCCATGGTGCCATCGTCGTTCATTATCTCCATGAGCGCGCCAGCTGGACGCATTCCCGCGAGCTTGCAGAGGTCAACGGCTGCCTCTGTGTGTCCCGAACGGCGCAACACGCCATTGTCCTGGGCATAGAGAGGATTTATATGTCCCGGGCGTCCAAAGGTCTGAGGTGTAGACGCGGGGTCGGCCAAGGCGCGTATAGTCTCGGCACGGTCATGGGCCGAGACACCAGTGGAGCAGCCTTCGAGCTTGTCCACCGTGATGGTGAATGGCGTGCCAAGCACCGAGGTGTTGTCGCTCACCTGGTGAGGCAAGTCGAGTTCCTCGGCACGCTGAATGGTTATAGGCGCGCAGAGCACACCACGCGCGTTCTTGAGCATGAAGTTGATTTTCTCTGGCGTGATGGTCTCGGCTGGAGTGATGAGGTCGCCCTCGTTCTCACGGTCCTCGTCGTCGACGACAATCACGAACTTGCCTTGCTTGAAGTCTTCCAAGGCATCCTCTATACGGCTCAATTTATATTCTGACATATCTATATTTGTTTACAATACTAATCTGCTGTCGTTTCACTCCCTATTCCACTCGTCCACGCCTATTCCTTCTCATCGTCAAGATGTCCCAAGCGCTTCTCGGTATAGTTCACGATGTTCGTGTTGGTGTATCTTATCACTTTCAGGTCGTGCAACAGGCGGCGACGGAACCTCCACATCCTAAGATAGGTGAACACTCCTACTGGCACGATTATCGCCGCCACTATATTCATCCATTTCCGGTCGAAAGGCCGCGTGTGCGCCCTGAGCGCAAGCACGGGGTATTGGTTAATGAGATGCAACACTTGTTTGTCGCGAGTGTTAGACAGGTCGCGAATCACTTTCTCAAGTTTGGCGCTGATGGCTTCTATGTCGTGGTCTTCCTCATACTTGAAGAACACCTTGATGAAGTTTGGCAACGACTTGAGGTTATGCTTTCGCGAATATTCCACCATCTCGGCGTTTATCTCAAGCAGCGTCTCGTTGTCTTGTCGGTAGTGAGGCGGCTCTATCACCACCTCCTTGCCTTGTATGTTTCTCTTTGCCCTCAGGCCTAAGAGCTTTGAGAAGAATCTCTTCCATCCGTCGGCATTGAACACCATCGAGTCGTTCATCGCCTTATAGGTCACGAACACCGCCAAGGGCGCCATCGTCGCTATCGCGAGCCAGTGGCCTATCCATACCGGCCACGAGCCTTGCCTTGACATTCGGAATGCCGAGTTGTCGAGGATATAATAAATGATGAACACCAACACAGACACGATGATAGGCATGCCTAGTCCACCCTTGCGAATGATTGCCCCAAGGGGCGCGCCTATGAAGAAGAAGATGATACACTGCAAGGCCAACGCGTACTTGTTTTGCGCCTCCAGTTCATGGTTGCGTATCAAGCGTTCGTTGTCCTGGGTCATCATCGCCTTGAAGTCAAGGTCGGTAGTTTCCCTCTGCACGTTGCCGAGGGCGGTAGTGTATATTTGCTGTTGTTGCTCAATCTTCATTTTTTGCAGGCGCTTGTCGAGGTTCACCTTCCCCGCCTGCGCGCGTCTGACTTGTTTCAACGAGTCTGCCTTCGGTATCCTTGGAGACGGGAAACATATCATCCTTGTGTCGTTCCAAAAGGCGCGACCTATGCTGTCGTAGGTCTCGTTGAGCGAGTCGATTGCGAAATGTATCTGCGAAAGGCTCTTTCCCGCGGCATTGTTCGACAGTGCCGCCGCGTCCATCAACGAGAAGCCGTTGTCGAAATCTAGCAACACCTTCTTATAGGTGAATGTCTCCCTTCGGTATGGCACCGCCGCGCTTCCGCCAAGGTCAGACTCGCGCATGTTCTCAAACCACTCTCCACTCCACAACGAGAGCAAGAGGTGCTTCTTCTCCGCCGTCGATTGTATCATGCCCGAGTCGGCAAGTATTATGGCGGCATCCTCATAACTGTTGGTCATGCGGTAAATCATTATGCCATAGAGCTTGCCTGTCTTCAAGTCCTTCTTCTGCACGTATATGTTGCAGTTGGGCAACCCGTCGTAAAATATTCCCTCGGGTATCTCGAGCTCCGGGCTCTTCTGCTTCATCGACACCAACAGCTGGGCGAGCTTCATGTTGGCGTTTGGCCCGATATTGTTCTGGAAATAAAAAGACACCGCCATTATCGCCACAGTTATCACTATCAGCGAACGGAAACTTTGAATCAGCGATATGCCGGCGGCCTTTATTGCGGTAAGCTCTGAACTCTCGCCAAGATTGCCGAAGGTGATGAGCGAACTGAGCAAGATCGCCAAGGGCAGGGCTTGCGGCACCATCATCAGTGCCATATACTGGAAAAACTGGGCAAGCACCTCCATCGACAGGCCCTTACCAATGAGCTCGTCGATGTAACGCCACAAGAACTGCATCATCAGCACGAAGAGGCAGATGAAGAACGTTCCGGAGAACAACAGCATAAACTGCTTGGCGATGAATTTATCGAGTTTCTTTATCCGAAGATCCATAATAATCTGTGCAAAGATACAGAGAATATTTCAAACTCTCAAATTTTCTCCTGCATATTAAGCGCAAGAGATTTTGGGCAGGGCGCGTACATGGCTTACCACGTTGGTCATAATGCGAAAGAAAGCTATCACCGTATTGAAAAAATCACTAACTTTGCACTTGCTTTCTTTAAGGCAACACACCAATTAAGGGTAACATAGAATATGCAAGACGTACAGGTTATGGTGACGTTGTTCGCCATCGTTGTTTTAGGTTATGTGCTCCGCCGCTTCGGGCTTATGGGCGGAGACTTCGACAAGCGTTTGTCCACGTTGATCATCGACGTGAGTTGTCCGTTGCTCATCCTCTCATCTGTCATGGGCGACAAGCTGCCCGACCCCCGTTTCATACTCCCCTTGCTTTGCGTGGGTTTTGTCACCTATTCGCTTCTCACGATAGTGGCGTTCACCCTGCCCAAGCTCATCAGCAACGACAGTCTCGAGCAAGGCATGATAGGCTTTTGCGTCATGTTTGACAACGTGGGCTTCATCGGCTACCCCATCGTGGCGAGCATCTTCGGCCCGCAGGCCATATTCTACGCCGCCCTGCTCAACATGCCCAACACGTTCTTCATCTTCACGGCAGGCGTCATGCTTGTCAAGGGCGAGCATTCCATCCACAGTTTCAAGTGGAAGTTGCTGGCAAGCCCGATGATGGTTGCCGCGTATGTCGCTGCCGCCATCGTTATTCTTGGCATACACGTTCCCCACGTCGTTGGCGAGCCCGTCTCCATGGTGGGCAACATCACCGTGCCTGGCTCGCTGCTTGTCATCGGTTCGTCGCTAGCGAGGATAAGTATGCGCAAGATGCTTGCCCACGGCAAGGTCTACGTTGCCACGGCCCTGCGCCTCATCGCCGTCCCCATGGGTCTCTACCTCTTTTTCAAGGCTTGCGGGGTCAACGAGTTGGTCAACGACATCAACACCACTGTCGTGGCAATGCCCGTGGCAGCCTTCGGCACGATGTTCTGCATGAAATACGAGCGCGACTCACGCCTGATGACTGAGATAACGTTCATGTCGACAGTACTCTCGGTTGTGTCCATCCCCCTCATTCGCATATTGATGAAGGCATTATAGTTTGCGCATAGAAAAAAGTCAGGGTTTCAATCCATGGATTGAAACCCTGACTTTTTAAGTAGTGGATAGGGGAATCGAACCCCTATGCCAAGATTGAGAATCTTGTATCCTAACCATTA